>NZ_VJZC01000595.1 GCF_009377185.1 Streptomyces spongiae | reverse complement strand
GGGTAGGGGCGGCGGGGGCGAGTAAAGGCCTCGCTCAGCTCGCCGGCAGGCGGACCCCCAGCCGGTAGAACCGCGTGATCTGCACTGCGTTCTGGTTGTCGTCGCTGACCAGGAGGACACGGAGTCCGCCGGGGCCACGCCCCGTGATCGTCATCCCCTCGATGTTGTCCAGCAGCGGGTTCGGCTGAGCCTGCTTCGCCGTCGCGCCGAGCGACGGGCACGTCACCAGGTCAGTGAGGAGCGTCTTCTTGATCAGCCGCACACCCGCCTGTCCCGTGAGGTTCTCAACGCCACGAGTGTCCGTCGCACGACGCGGGTCGGCGAGGTAGAGCCGGACCGTGTTCCCGACACCGGCGGTGAAGCCCCGCTCCAGGACGAGCAGCCGCCCGTCAGGGAGGGCCGCGGTCTCCACGACGCCCAGCCCGGCGTCGGCCCGGTAGCCGTACTGGGCCGACAACCGAAAGTCCCCGTGGTACCTCCGCTCCCAGGTCTGGAAGCGCACGATCCCGGCCGTGTCCCCAGAGAGCGCCCCCTCCATCGAGGCGAGCAGGGTGCGGCCACCGGGGTAGAGGGTGAGCCCCTCAAAGGTCTGGTTGGTGGTGGCTCGTCCGGCGGGGGCGACCTTAAGCGCGTCCGGTACGGGCAGGCTCCCGCCCAGGAGCCGGCCGGCCCGGTCGTAACGCCGTACCGACGGCTCCGTCTCCGAGGTGACGAGCCGCGTGCCGTCACCGTCGACAACCAGGCCCTCGGAGTCGAGCGCGGCGCCGCCCGCGTCGGCGAGCGACACGACACCCGTGGGCCGGAGCGTGCGGCGGTCCAGGGAGAAGAGCGCGGAGCGGTCGGAGAGGGCGAGGAGGGAACCGGTGGGGGTCCCCCCGCTCGAGCGAAGCCGAGAGTGGGGGAGGTCCACCGCGAGGGCGGAGAAGTTACCGACGAAGGTGCCCTCGTACGTCGTCTTGTCGAGCGCGTCGGAGAAGCCGTCGAGGGAGACGGCGGGCGAACAGGTGTGGTTCTGGGCCTGGTTCTGGACGTGGTTCCGCAGCGCGTCGGCGTTGGACGGTCCGGCGGCGGCGAGCGTGCCGGCCGCCGCCAGACCGGCGGTGACGGTCGCGAGGAGGGTTCTCAGGCTTCTGGGGCGCATGCCGCCACGGTAGGACGGGCGGGACGCCTCGGAGGTGGACTTCCCGTGAACGTCAGGGAGTTCAGCCGTTCTCCGGCACCGGGACGAGCGCCTCCCTGGGCTCGTCCGTGGGAACGTACCGCTGGACGCTCGCGCTGCTGGTGACCGGCACGAGGTCCTTGTGGATGGCCTTCGCGACGCGCTGGATCGTGTTCACGCCGTAGGTCATGTCGCTGTTGCCGTGCGTGAGGACGGAGATCATGTAGTCGCGTCCTGCGCCCTTGAAGGTACCGATGCTGTGCACGCGCCAGCCGTGCGTGGCGCGGGGCAGCCAGCCGTTCTTGACGTGCACGGAGACGGTGGAGGGCGCCCCGGCCGGCGTACCCCAGCGCTGCGAGGAGATGACCTTGCCCATCAGCTTCAGGATGTACGCGCGGGAGTTGTCGCTGAGGACGGTGTTCTTGGCCGTGACCAGCTTCAGGAGCTTCTGCTCGTCCTGGACCGTGATCTGGGTCAGCCCCCAGTAGCCGTCCGCCCCCGGCTTGGTCTGGGTCATCCCGGCGGCGGCCAGGAACCCCTTGATCTTCGTCATCCCCAACTGCCGCCACAGCGTGCTGGTGGCCGCGTTGTCGGACCTGGTGATCATGGCGGTGGAGAGGTCGGCCTCGCGCTGGGTGAGGTACCGGTTGTGCTTCTTCGCGTCCCACAGGAGCGTGGCGAGCACGGTCACCTTCACGACGCTGGCCGAATCGAAGGCCGTACTGCCGCGCAGGGTGCAGGTGGTGTTCGTGGCTCTGTCGTAGAGGCCGACAGCTATGGTCCCGTTGCGGCCCGACAGGGCCGCGGTGATGTCCCGCTGCAACTTGGTCGCCAGGCCCGCCTGGCTCGACGTACAGCTGACCTGCGGTGCCGCGGCGGCGGCCGGTGCCGCAGCGGCCACGCACGGCACGAGCAGTCCGGCGCCGAGGGCCCCGGCGAGCACACGCGCACGCCTGTTTGTCCGGTGAGTCATGGAGGCTTCCCATCCCCGTTGAAGCGATCGAGCGCGCTGACGACGCACTCGCCTCCTTTGACTCGTACGAATGGCCGAAAGTTGTACGTACGCACGCGCGTTCGCTGGAGATCGTGCTCGCCAGACCGTCGGCCGGGACCGCCTACCTCCTCGGGCCCGCGAAGGCGTACGCCGCGGTGCCGGCGATCGCGAGAGTCAAGGCCGTCCAGGTGCCCGCCGTCGTGCCCGGCGGGAGCAGCATCCAGGACGCCACCTGCGTCGGCACACCCGTCGGGGGCGGGGCGAAGAACGAGAACAGGAGCCAGGCGAACGGCGGCGTCCATGCGTACTGGCCGCCCGAGAGCGCCGCGCCCAGGGCGGCCAGTCCCATCAGGCCCGCGCTGTCCCGGACGACGAACGCGGTGGTGGCCATGTCCTCGCCCATCGCCTGCGCGCTCAGCAGCACCGCGGCGACGAGCGACCCGGCGAGCAGCACGTGCGCCGCTCTGCGGGGCACCCAGCGGATCGCGGCCGTTCGGTCCAGCGCGAGGTCCTGCCCACTGAGCCCGATCGAGAACGCCATCGCCCCAGCGGTGAGGACGAGCACGGGCAGCCGCGGATCACCGGGCCCCTCGCCCCCGTCCCGGGCGAGGGCCCACACCGCCACCGCGCTGATCAGCACCACGGCGAGCGAGGCGGGCACCTGACGCGAGCGCGCGTACAGCGTCAGCCATCTCACCGGGAGGCACCGCCGGACAGTGCGCCGAACGCGTCGCCCTCGCAGGAGAGCGCGGCGGCGCGCATCGCGTTGATCCGCGAGAGCTGCTCTGCCCGCGGCAACGCCTTGAGTTCCTTCCACACGGGGCTGGCCTCGGCGTCGATCTCCTGGCGCATACTTGCCGACTCCGTGCCGGGCAGCGGCCTGAGGTCCCCGAGGACCCAGCCCACCGCGACGGTCTGCGCGAACTGGTCTCCCCCGAAGCTGCTCCAGCCGACGGGGGAGCAGTCCGGCACCATGCCCTGTGCGATCAGGGCCCAGGTCAGCTCCTCGCCCTTCGCGGCGGCGATGATGTCGTCGTCGAAGTCGAGGAGCACGGTCTCGCGGGACCACTGCGGCGTGGCGCCGTCCGGCAGTGCGGCGGTGTTCTCCCGGACCGAGACCGGTGCCTGGCCGCCCAGGGCTCCGTGCAACAGGCGCAGCGCCTCCTTGCCGGGACCTGCCAGGTCGCCGAGTCGTCCCTGGTGCGTCTTCGTCACGCACACCGGGCCGTCGCACACCAGCGCCGCGGCGGCCTCGTCGACGACATACATCCGGCGCGGGTCGGAGGGGAGGACGAGCAGGGCGATCACCGCGCCCGCCAGGACGGGCGTCAGGGCGATCAGCCGGGTGCGCCAGGTCGCGGCGACCAGCAGCGCGAAGCCGGTCGCGGCCATGCCGAGCAGCCAGATCGTCTGCCCGACGTGCACGGAGGCGGAGAGCGTGACGAACACCTCGCGGGCCTCCCGTACCGCCGGTGACAGCAGCGAGACCCGGTTCGGTTCCGTGCTCGTGACCCCCGCCGTCGTGTCCGTCTCCGTCCGGCCGAGCGACATGTGCATGAGTGCCGTGAACGCGAAGGCTCCGATGGCCAGCGCGGGCGGGGTGAGTACGGACGGCAGGGCCTGCGCGACCCCCATGCCCAGCACGGCCCCCGCGACGAGAGCGAGTGCCCCCACCAGCGAGATCGGCAGCCATCCGAGGTGCGTGTACTCGGTGTGGGCGAGCACCTGGACCCCGCCCACGAGGACGAGGAGCGCGAAGGCCGAGGCCAGCGTGATCGCCGTCGTGCCCGCCAGCGTGGCCGCGCGGTGCCGGGCGGGCCGCGGCGTGCTCGTCAGCAGCTCGGACATCTTCGAGCGGTGGTCGCGCAGGCCCTGGAGCGCCCCGAGCCCCACGGCGAGCGGCCACAGGTAGAACAGCAGGGAGCGGGTCCACAGGGCCATGGACGTCCACTGGGCCGTCCACGCCGTGGTGCCCCTCCACCATTCGGCGTTCAGCAGGTACAGGAACCCCAGCGCCGTCGTCAGGACCACGGCGCCGGCCCACGGGGCGACGGAGCGCTGCAGTTCGATACATAGGACGCGGCCGTTCACCAGGATCCCCTTCCCTGCTCGGGGCCCTGCAGCAGCGCCGAGTAGCCGCGCTCCAGCGGGCTGTCGCCCACGTGCTCGGGGCCGCCCGCCGCGGCCAGTTCGTCAGGGGTGCCCTGGAAGACCAGCCGGCCCTCGGCGAAGAGCACCACGTCGGTGCAGGCGGCGGCGACGTCCTCCACGAGGTGGGTCGAGACGACCACGCAGGTGTCCGTGCCCAGCTCCTGCAACAGCTCGCGGAAGCGCAGGCGCTGCGCCGGGTCCAGGCCGACCGTCGGTTCGTCCAGCAGCAGGACCGACGGGTCGTTGACGATGGCCTGGGCGATACCGACCCGCCGCACCATGCCGCCCGACAGGGCCTTCATCCTGTCGTCGGCGCGGTCCGCCAGGCCCACCCGCTCCACGGCCCGCTGCACCGCCGCCGGGATGTCCGCCTTGGGCACCTCCTTCAGCCACGCCATGTACTCGACGAACTCGCGCACGGTGAAGCGCTTGTAGTAGCCGAACTCCTGCGGCAGGTAGCCGATCCGGCGGCGCAGCGCACGGTGCTCGCGCAGGCCGCTCACGGACTCGCCGAGCAGTTCGAGGGTGCCCTCGGCGGGGCGCAGTACGGTGGCCAGCGCCCGGATGAGGGTGGTCTTGCCCGCCCCGTTGGGTCCGAGGAGGCCATGTACGCCGGTGCCCAGCGACAGGTCGAGCCCGTCGACGGCCATCCGTTTCCTACCGGCCCTGACCTTCAGCCCGGTGGCCTGGATCTCCCAGGCGTAGGCCGTCGGCGCGGTGTCGGCCGCGCTCACCGCGGGCATCATGTGGTGGTCCTTTCCCATGGTCTTTCCGATGGCTTTTCCGACGGCCTTTCCGACGGTCACCGATGGGCTCCCAGCTCGGAGTACGCGCCCCTGCGGGCGATCACGACACCGGTGCCGAGCGCGAGGATCAGCCCCCACACGGGCAGGCCGCCCGTCTGCAGGGCGAAGGTCATACGGCTCGCGGCCAGGGTCGGCGCCACGATCACTCCGGCCCACACGGTCACCAGCGCGACGGCGGCGCGGGTCACCCCGACGAGAGCGCCGAGCGCCAGGGTCGCCGAGGTGAAGGCCAGACAGGGCAGCAGCCACTGCGCGGCCGTCACTCCCGTCGCCCATCCGCCCACCGACAGCACGGGAACGACCACGACGAGCACGGACGCGGTGCGCCGCAGCACCAGGTAGAGCCCAGCTCTGGGCACCGAGGCCGTCAGCTCGTACGCCGGGTCGAGGCCGCGCGCCCACGACGCCGCGACGCCGAGCACGGGCAGGACCGGGGCGAGCAGCAGCACCAGCGACACCTCGCCGGAGGCGGTGTCGACCAGGTCGAACAGGAGCGCGAGCAGCGTCACCATCCCGACCATGGCCAGCCACGGCACCATCGTGGGCGTCAGCCACCTCGACACACGCGCCGACCAGCGCCGCCGGCGCGGCATCGGAGCGGTGACGGCCAACTGGGGTTCGAGCCCGGACCACACGGCGTCGACCAACGCCATGACGTCCGGCCCGCGCGGCGGGACGGCGGGGACCTGCGGCGGGGCGGTGGGCAATTGAGCCGAGGTGGTGGGCACCTGAGCCGGGGTGGTGGGCGCCTGCGCCGTGACGTCCGGCCCCGCAACCGAGGCGGCCGTCGCCTGCGCCGAGTCAGGGAACACCAGCCCCGAGACATCCGACCCCACAGCCGGACCAGCCGACGCCTGCGCCGAGTCAGGGAACACCAGCCCCGAGACATCCGACCCCACAGCCGGACCAGCCGACGCCTGCGCCGAGTCAGGGAACACCAGCCCCGAGACATCCGACCCCACAGCCGGACC
>NZ_VJZC01000594.1 GCF_009377185.1 Streptomyces spongiae | reverse complement strand
GCCCCCTACTGCGTGCAGCCCTCCTGACCGCCCGCCGCCAGCGTCACGCACGCCGTCGCATCCCCCGCGTCCTTCACGGCGACCATCGGCGTGTACGCCGTGGCGTCCCCCACCGTGTCGATCGTGGCGGCCTGCTTCACCTTGCCCACGCTCACCCGCACCTCGTCCCCCTGCGCGGCGGCGGTGATCCGCGCCCAGGCGGCGTCACAGGTCTTGCTGTAGCGGACCTCGACCTGGGTCGTCCCCACGGTGACGCTGTCGGTGGTCTTCACCAGCTCGCCGCTGCACCCCATGGCCTCCGCGTCCTTGCCGGTGCAACTGGCGCCACTGCACTTCACACCGGGCGGCAGATCGGGGTTGGTGCCGGCGGAGGTCGTGGGCGTGGACGGCTTGTCGTCGGCCGCCGTCTCGTCGCCGCCGTTCGTCAAGAAGAAGGCCGCCGCGACCACGACACCCGCACCGACGACACCGGCGAGGAACATGGTCAGCCGCCGCTTGCCCCCTCCCCCGCCGGGCACACCGCTCCCGCCCGGCCGGGCGTCCTGCGGGGTCGCGGCCGGCCCGAACTCACCGGGCCCTCCAGGCGCACCCGGCCCTCCAGGCGCACCCGGCCCACCGGGCGCCCCGACGCCGCGCGACGGCCCGGACGGGTCCGACGGCGAGGCGGCCACTCCCCAACCGCCGCCCCGGGAAGCCCCGTTCCCGGCGCCACCGCTGCCGGAAGCCGCGCCGCTCGCGGAAGCCGAACCGTACGAGCCCGCGGACGACTGCCCCGACGACGCCGGCCTGTACGACCCCCGCTCCTCCTCCGGAGCCGCCCCCTGGGACGGAACCGAGGGCGGGACCGTGGGCGCCACGCCCGCCGGGCCCGCCACACCCGGCGTCGCGGTCGCGCTACGGCTCGCCCTGCCGCTCTTGCCCTTGGCGGGCGGCGAGGCCGTCCCGAGTTCCCCGAGCTCCCCGAGCGCGGCGCGCGCCTGGGAGATGCGTATGGCCTCCATGGTCATGTCGTGGCGCATCTCCGAGCGGCTCCAGGCCCGCTCGGCCAGCTCCCACATGGTGGTCAGGTGGACGGGATTGGTCCCGGTCACCTCGGCCAGCGCGACGATCGCCCCCTTGGGAGCGAGCAGCCGACCGTTCAGATAGCGCTCCCAGGACGTCTTGCTGTAACCCGTGCGGTCGGCCAACGCTGCGATGCTCAGACCACTGCGGTCGACGAGCCGCCGCAGCTGGCCGGCGAACTCCTTGACCTGCGGATCGAGTTCATCGGGCAAGGCCCTCCAACGAGGCATTGCTCCCCCCTCTTTTCCCCCCGAACGTGCCTGATCTTTCTCCCCGTACTGCTTCTCCCGCGCATGGTGCCCTCGCCGAGTACGAGCGTCCGAGCGTCCGAGTCCGCGACCCTATTTTCGACCGTACGGAGAGCGTTCCGAAGGGTTCCGGACATCTCGTTACGTCTCGTTACGTTCGTTACGCCCGCTGCGGACCAACCTGTGGGATGCGCCTGGTCAGGATGTCAGTTCCCGGAGTGGGGGCGCGCACGGAAGCATTGGGGCCGGGGCATGCACCGTTGCACACCCGTTGGTCCGCGGTCCATTGTCCCACCGCCGTCCCGTACGACCCGACGAAACCCCTGATGGGCGTGCGGGACGTCCTGAAGCATCCCAATTACCCACGCTATCCCCGGCGTTGAGCGCTCTCGCGGCAAATCCTCGAACTTGTCAACGCATCGACACAACAGGCACACATGCACAGAAACGGAAGCCGACCAGGACCCCGCGGAAGTGGGGATCACATGCACCACAGGGGCACCGGCAACGACTAGGGGCGACGAGAGCGCCCTCTCCGTCAACAGCCACGCGTGCACCAACGCGACCCGGCTACGGCACAGCCAAATCCAACCGAGATTTCACCCGAACGAAGGAGTTCGTCACGTCAGGGTGACGGCCCCGATCAGTGCGGCGGCGAGAAGGACGAGGACAATGAGGACGACGAGGGCCGCGTAGAGGGCGAGACGGCCCGGCTGCCGGCTTCGCGGCTCCTCCTCCGGGGTGTCCCACCACGGGAGGGTGGGATCGTCCTCGTACGCCCCGCGCGAGTACGCCTCCCCCGGCCGCAGCGGCACGGCCTCGGAGGCGGCGTCCGGGGCGGGCTCAGTGGTCGCCGCGGGGCGCGGCCAGACCCGTACGGCCAGCTCCCAGCGCACCCCGAAGCGTTCGGCGTCCTCGCCGGCGACCCGGCACAGGGCGACGACCGCCTGCTGGGGCGGCGGCTGGGTCCCGTTGAGGTACCGCTGCCAGGACGACTTGCTGTACGCGGTGCGCGCGCCGAGCGCGACCAGGCTCAGGCCCGTACGGTCCTTGAGGAGCCGCAACTGCTCCACGAAGTGCCGTACCTCCGGCGGAAGCCCGTCCGGCAACGGCTGCCAGGCAGCACTCATCGCTCACTTCCTCGACGTCGCGGCGGTCTGAGCGAGTGACGATGCCGGACGGCGGAGCGGTTCCCACCGGTCAGCCCGCGCCGGCACGCGGAAGCGCACCCCGTGGCGGATGCGGACACAGTGGCGGAATGGTCACCTCCGTGCCACAGCGGGCTGACAGACATTGAACAGCGTGTTCAGCGTGCACGACTGTGGATCCCGACGGCGGTCCGTCCTTACTCGGGGGAGAGGACGGGCCGCCGCCCTGGGTTCCCGGCCCGCCGAGTGGGCGCCGTCACACGTCCGGGCGCGGGCCGCGTCACTTGATCGTGAAGTGCAGCGTGTCGTCGAGGAACGGGATCTCCAGCCACGGGTTCGGCTGGGCCATCATCGCGAGCAGGACGATCGCGGTGCCGAGGACGCCGTACGTGACCATGTCGGTGAAGCGGGAGCGCACGGCGAGCATGCCGACGTCGGGCAGGGTCCAGCGCAGGACCGCGCCGGCGAGCAGGGCGGCGCCGATCAGGATCGTGCCGTAGCGGAACACGTCCAGCGCGGTCAGCAGCAGGCCGAGCCCGACGGCACCGAGCACGGCGAGGATCGGCCACTGACGGGCCGGGGCCGGGGCGCCCCGGGGCGCCGCGCGGCCGCCGCCCTCGGGGCGCGCGGTGTCACGGGTGAACAGGGGGAAGCGCCGTGTGGCCCGCTTCGGTTCCCCGGTGGCGTCGGGCGCGCTGATCGCGTCCCGGACCGTCTGCTCGGCGCTCTCCTCCGGGGAGCCGGCGTCGCCCTTCGGGGAGCCGGCGCCGCCCTCCGGGGAGCCGGCGTCGCCCTCCGGGGAGTCTGCGCCGCCCCTTGGGGATCCGGCGCCCTCCGGCCCGTCCCCCCGGGTCTCGTCCCCCCGGGTCTCGTCCTCGCGGGTCTCGTCCTCGCGGGTGCTGTCCTTCACCGTGCCCTCCGGCTCGCTCGCCGCCTCAGCCGACACCGCGCTCCGCCGCCTCGACCACGTTCACCAGCAGCTGGGCGCGGGTCATCGGGCCCACACCACCGGGGTTCGGCGAGATCCAGCCGGCGACCTCGGCGACGCCCGGGTGGACGTCGCCCACGATCTTGCCCTCGGCGGACCGCGAGACGCCGACGTCCAGGACGGCGGCGCCCGGCTTCACGTCCTCGGGCCGGACCAGGTGCGCCGAACCGGCGGCCGCGACGATGATGTCGGCGCGCTTCAGGTGCGCCGCCAGGTCGCGCGTACCCGTGTGGCACTGCGTCACCGTGGCGTTCTCGCTGCGCCGGGTCAGCAGCAGCGGCATCGGGCGCCCGATGGTGACGCCCCGGCCGACGACCACGACCTCGGCGCCCTTGATCTCGACGCCGTACCGGCGGAGGAGGGTGAGGACGCCGTTCGGGGTGCAGGGCAGCGGCGCGGGCTCGTTCAGCACCAGGCGGCCCAGGTTCATCGGGTGCAGGCCGTCAGCGTCCTTGTCCGGGTCCATCAGTTCGAGGATGCGGTTCTCGTCGATGCCCTTGGGGAGCGGCAGCTGCACGATGTAGCCGGTGCACGCGGGGTCCTCGTTCAGCTCCCGTACGACCGCCTCGATCTCCTCCTGCGTGGCGGTCGCGGGCAGTTCGCGCTGGATGGAGGCGATCCCCACCTGCGCGCAGTCGCGGTGCTTGCCGGCGACGTACTTCTGGCTGCCGGGGTCGTCGCCGACCAGGACCGTGCCGAGCCCGGGCGTGACCCCCTTCTCCTTCAGGGCCGCCACGCGGGCGGTCAGGTCGGACTTGATCGCGGCTGCGGTGGCCTTGCCATCGAGAATCTGGGCGGTCATGGGCCCCATCCTCGCGGATGACCTGCCCGTGGTTCCAATCCGGGCGCCCCCGCGCCATGGGCGATGCCGGTCACCTCGTATCCACCCATGATCAGTGATGTTGCACTTGCACAACACATAGTGAATGCCGCTGGACAAATAAGCCGAGCCTAAAGAACGATGAACCGCGCAGTGCCGCGGGCAGCGCCGGGGGGACGAACCGCATCAGATGACCCTTCCTCCGAACGTGCCGCGCGTCGTCCCCACCAACGGAGGAACACCGCCATGAGTTTCGGCGACCCGAACAACCCTTACGGGCCCCCGCAGGGTCAGCAGCCCGGTTACCCCCAGGGTCAGCAGCCCGGCTACCCGCAGGCCCCGCAGCCCGGATACGGCTACCCGCAGGGCGCCCCTCAGGGCCAGCCCGGTTACGGCTACCCGCAGGCCCCGCAGGGCGTGCCTCCGCAGCAGGGCTACGGCTACCCGCAGCAGCCCGGCGGCTACCCGGGCGGGCCCGCCGCTCCCCGAGTGGCCTCGATGGGCCGCCGCTTCGGCGCCCGTCTGATCGACGGCGTGGCCTTCGGCATCATCTACTTCATCCTCGCCGCCATCGGCGTCGCCGGTTCCGTCGGTGCGGCCCAGGACTGCGACCCGGCCGCCGCCGACTACAACACCTGCATCAACGACGCCAGCTCCAGCATCGTGGCCTCGTTCGGCGCCGTGATCGGTGTCCTCGCCGTCGTCGGCCTGCTCTACGAGTGGCTGATGACCGGCCTGGTGGGCGCAACCCTGGGCAAGATGGCCCTCGGCATGCGCGTCGTGAAGGTGGACACCGGCCAGAAGCCGGGCCTCGGCTCCGCGTTCATCCGCTGGATCATCCCGATGGTCGGCAGCTTCGCCTGCGGCATCGGCCAGCTCCTGGTCTACCTGTCGCCGTTCTGGGACAAGTCGGGCCGCCAGCAGGGCTGGCACGACAAGGCCGCGAGCACGATGGTCATCCAGAACTGACCGTCCGTCACATCGCGTTCACGCCGGCATTCACACCTGGGGCCGTGTCTCTTCCCCGTCTAGGGGGGACACGGCCCCGGTGCGTTCCTTTGTTCGAGGACCGCTTATTGGAGTGATCTCCGGCGCGGGTGAGTGTGAGAATGCCTGCCGGCGGCAGTCGCTGCCGAGTTTCCCGTTTCCCGGACTCTCTTCCTCAAGGCAGGTTCACCCGTGAGATTAACCCGTGGTGCTCTGATCGTCGCGGCGGCCGCCCTGGCGCCCGCCCTCCTGCTCGCCTCCCCGGCGCTCGCCGCCGGCACGGCCTCCTCGTCCACCGCCGTGACGGCGACGTCGGTCACGGACGGCTCCGCCACGCCGGTGGACGAGATACCGGTGGACGAGATGCCGGAGGAGGAACTCCGCATCGCCATCGCCCGCATCCTGGCCGACCCGGACTCCGGCCGACGGGTCATCCGCGAGGCCAACGCGGCCCTCGACGGCACCGTCGAGGACATGCGCCACTTCCTGGAGACGGGCTACCGCCTCGCCCAGGCCGAGGACGACCGGGTCGCCATCGTCCGCATCCTGTCCGACCCGGACTCCGGCCGCGGCGTCGTCCGCGAGGCCAACAAGGCACTCGACACCAACACCCCGGAATCCCTGCGCGCCTTCCTGGAGACCGGCTACCGCCTCGCCCAGGCCGAGGACGACCGCGTCGCCATCGTCCGCATCATCAGCAACCCGAACACCAGCGACGCGCTCCGCGCGGCCGCCCGGGAGGCCCTCGACGGCACTCCGGAGGAACTGCGGTACTTCCTGGAGGTCGGCCAGTACGAGGTGGACGGCTAGGACACCCTTCGCCGGCGGGGGACACGGGGGCGGGGCTCACGGG
>NZ_VJZC01000593.1 GCF_009377185.1 Streptomyces spongiae | reverse complement strand
GTCCGGGGCGGAGCCCCGGGGATGGGACGGGTAGGGGCGGCGGGGGCGAGAAACGCTCCCTCGGGGTTACTGGCCGGCCAGGCCCGTGTGGGCGACGCCCGCCACGATCTGGCGTTGGAAGAAGACGAAGACGATGACGAGCGGGAGCCCGGCCATCAGGCCGCCCGCCATGAGCTGGGCCCACTGGATGCCGTACGAGTTCATCACGGTGGCGATGCCGTTCGGCATGGTCATCAGGTCGGGGTTGTTGGTCACCATGTACGGCCACAGGAAGTTGTTCCAGGACGCGATGAACGTGAAGATCCCGACGGCCGAGAGCGAGGGCCGGGACAGGGGTAACACCACGGTGAAGAAGACCCGCCAGCGTCCGGCACCGTCGATGAACGCGGCCTCCTCCAGTTCCCTCGGTATCCCCTGGAAGAACTTGAAGAGGATGTACACCATCGCGGCGGGCGCGCACTGCGGAAGGATCATCCCCCAGTACGTGTCGACCATGCCCATCTGCTGGACCGTGGTGAACAAGGGCACGCCGAGGACCGCCGGGGAGATCATCAGACCCGCCATGACCACACCCATCAGGACGCCCTTGCCGCGGAACTCCGTGCGGGCGAAGCCGTATGCGGCGAGTGCGCTGACGAGCAGCACCACGGACGTCACGCAAACGGAGACGACCAGGGAGTTGACGAACCAGTTGGTGACGTTGCCGGTCTCGAAGAGGGCCGTCCATGCCTGGCCCGTCCAGTCCTTCGGCAGCCAGTGCGGCGGCACCTCGACGGCCTCGGTCTCCGACTTGAGCGAGGTGAACAGGCCCCAGGCGAAGGGCGCGAGGAAGACGGCCGAGACGGCCGCGCCGAGGAAGGTGAGGATGATCTGGCTGGGGGTCCAGGACGACCTTCGGGGCTTGACGCGGATCGGTGCTGCGGTGGTCATCGGACGCCCTCCTCACGGTTGCGCAGCAGCCACATCCGGGCGAGCGCGACGGCCGCGATGATCACGAAGAAGATGATGGAGATGGCGGACGCGTAGCCCACGCGGTAGCTGGTGAAGCCCTGTTCGAGGGTGTACTGGACGAAGGTCCGCGTCGATTCCTCGGGGCCTGGGCTGAAGTCCGTCATCACCACGGCCTGGTCGAAGATCTGGAGCGAGGCGAGGATCTGCAGGGCGATGACGAGTCCGGTGATGTTGCGCAGCATCGGCAGGGTGATGTGGGCCAGGCGGTGCCAGGCGTTCGCGCCGTCCAGCTTGGCGGCCTCGTAGAGATGGTCGGGAATGCCCTGGAGCGCGGCGAGGTAGAGCAGGAAGCTGAAGCCGACGGTCCACCACAGGGTGGTGATGACGATGGCGAGCATCGCGTACGACTTGTCCGTCAGCCAGGGCGTCTCGATGCCGAAGACGTGGTTGATCATGCCCGTGCCGGGGTTGAACAGCCACTGCCACAGGTTGCCCGCGACGGTGGAGGGCAGCAGGAACGGGGCGAAGAAGCACAGCCGCCACAGCCACTTGCCGCGCTCGATGTGGTGGGCGAGCATCGCGAGGAGGAAGGCCAGGACCGTGATGCAGGGCACCACCAGGAGCGTGAAGTAGGCGCTGTGGCCGAGCGCGTCCCACATCAGGGGGTCCTGGAGGGCCTCGCGGTAGTTGTCGAGGCCGACGAAGTTCGCGCTGTCGCCCGAGATGTTGGCGTCCGTGAAGCTGAGGTAGATGCCGCGCAGCAGCGGCCAGATCACGAAGAGCGTGAACAGGAGCAGGAACGGGGCGACGAACCAACCGCCGTGCTGGAAGCCCTGCTTGCGGCGGAGGGTGGCGCTCTCGGCGGCGGTCTTCGCGCGCGCCGGCGCCATGACGGTCTGAGCGCTGGTCGTCATTCGACCGCACCTCCCTGCGCTGCGGTCCTGCCGTCCATGGGGTTCTTCATGGCGAGCAGTTGGGCGAGCGCGGCCTTCATCCGTCGGGCGGCACTGTCCGGCTTGGCGGAGCCCATGGTCGAGGAGACGACGATGGGGCCGAGGCGCTGGGCGAGGATGCCGGTGGAGCCCGCGAACCACACCTTCGGCTCGGTGGCCTGGTGGTCCATGGCCGACGCGTACTCGCTCTGTGGGTTCAGCTTCTTGTACGCGGCCGTGGAGAGGGTGGGCGTGTACGCGGGGATGTGGCCGCCGGCCGCCCACTGCTGGGCGTGCTGGACGACGTAGGCGGCGAGTTGGTGGGCGGCCTCGTTGGCGGCGCCGCCGCGGTCGGACTGGTGTGGCAGGACGAAGGCGTGCGACTCGGCGTGGGTGGCCTGCTTGCCGAAGACGGGCGGCAGCGGGGTCGCCCCGTAGTCGAGTTTCACTCCGCTGAAGACCGGCACCGACCAGTTGCCCTCCCAGGCGAAGGGCGCGCCGTTGAGGAACTGTTCGGCGCCGACGGAGCCCATGCCCGGGTCGGCGTACCCGTCGGTGATGTGGCGGCGCAGGAACTCCAGGACCTGGACGGCTCTGTCGGTGTCGAAGGTGACCTCGGTGTCGGCGTCGTCGAACCAGGTGCCGCCGAGCTGGGTGTAGAAGGCGACGAAGAACCACCACTGGAAGTTCTGGTCGTTGATCCACAGGCCGATGGTCTGCAGCCCTTTCCTGGTGGCTTTCTTGGCCTCCTTGAGCACGTCGAACCACTCGCCGGTCGACGTCACGGGCACGATCCTGCCGTCGTCGCCGAGCAGGCCCGCCTTCTTCAGTACGTCCTTGCGGTAGAAGCAGAGCTGGACGTGGATGTCGAGCGGGAGAGCGTAGAGCTTGCCGTCGATGACGGCGCGCTTCCACAGCTCGGGGTTGAAGTCCGCCTCCCGTACGCCGTACTTGGCGAGCAGGTCGACGTCCCAGGGGTCCAGGAGGCGGCTGGGCGAGAAGCCGGTGACCCGGCCGAGGTGCATGACGCCGAGGTCGGGTGCGCGGTTGCCCGCGGCCGCCATGGCGAGCTTGGTGTAGAAGGGGTTGCCCCACTGGAGGGTGGAGTCCTTCACAGCGATGTCGAGGTGGCCCTTACGGAAGGCGTCGAGCATCGCGATCATGTTGGCGCCGTCGCCGCCGCTGAAGAGGTTCCAGTAGCGGACGCGGGTGTGCGCACTGGAGGCGAGTGCGTCGGCGCCCTTGCCGAGCGCGGCGAAGCCGAAGCTGCCGGCGATCGCCAACCCGCCTGCGGCGGTGAGGAGTTGTCTGCGACGTGGATGGCTGTGGTGACTCGTGTGTCTCAGGTCAGGTCGTCCCATTCCCTGCCCTTGCTCCCGGGGTCTCGTCGGTACCGTGGTCGCGCTGACACTGTTCGACATATCGGATCATGACCGTAACTTCGGACGGGACCGTAAGTTCGAAGCGCTTGCGCGTCAATGGGGCGGGCGAGACTTTCGTGCGCCGTGAGGTGCGGCAACGATCGTTCCCAGCCAGACAACGATCGTTGGACAGTCATGGTGCGGACAAGCCCGGAACGCGTACTGTCGGGCCGTGCTTGCTCTGTCCGAGACACTCACGCGCATCGAGGCGCGGATCGCCGAAGCCCGACTCGACCGGGGTGAACTCCTCGACGTGACCGACCTCTCCAGGAGAACGGCCCTGCGCGAGAGCGAGGTCGAGGCACTGCTGAGCGGGGCCGCACCCGTGGACGAGCCGGTCGACGACCGGGTGCGGAGCCGGGTGCGCGCGCTGCACGAGGCGTATCTCGCCCGGACGGGGATGCGGGCCACCGACGTGTGCAAGGAGGTCGCGGTCCGGCTCGGGATCAGTCCCGAGTGGGCGCGGCAGCTCCTCCTCGGCAAGAAGATGCCCAATGTGCGCGATCTGACCGAACTCGCACGGTTCTTCGGAGTCGAGCACGGCACCATGTTCTTCACCGACCCCGCGGCCACCGTGCTGAACAGGGAACTCGACCGTGTCCTCGGGGAGTTGGAGGGCGCCCGGGAGGACCGCGGCCCCCTCCTCCAGCTCGCCACGCGTCACGGCGTCGTCACCCTCGCCCTCCGCGCGGGCCACCATCTGACCCCACGCAAACAGGAGGCCCTCGCGGTGATGCTGGAGGGTCTGCTGAGCGGGGACGGCGAGGACGAAGGGGTGGAGGCCCGATGAGCGCGGGTGGTTCGCGTGCCCGCAGGGCCGCCGCCCGGACCGCCGCCGCACTCGTGGGCACCCGTGCCGGTGCCCGGATCGCGGCCGCCCTGGCCGCCTCGCGGACCGGGGCCGGGATGCGGGATCTCGCGGGCGAGCTCACCGCCGGGCTGAAGGCACGCGTCGAGGGAGTCGAAGGACCGGTCGGTGTACGGGAGTTGTGCGCGGCCTTGTGCGAGGCGATGGCCGAGCGCCGGGGCGGCCGGCGGGTCGAGCTGCGGTTCGAGCGGTTCCCGGACGATTTCGAGGTCACCGGGCTCTGGCTGGAGTTCCAGGACTTCGACCTCGTCATCGTCGAGGAGCGCGCCGAGGCCGTGCAGCAACTCGTGATCCTGGGCCACGAGTTGTGGCACATGCACGCCGGGCACTGCCACCACCACGTGGCCGGCGCGGTGGCCGCCCGGGCACTGGCCGGCCAACCCGGCTGGCGGGAACACGCGCTGGCCGTGGCCGCCCGCAACGGCTCCCACGCGTCCGACGAGCGCGAGGCCGAGGACTTCGGCCACCGGCTCGCGGCCGACCTCCGTACGTGGATGGCCGGTTCGGGGGACGGCGAGCGGGCTCCCGCGGACCAGGCCCCCGCCGACCCGGTCAGGAAGGCCCTCCAGACCTACCTCGGTTACGGCGGTCACGGGGGGCACGGCAGTCATGGGGGTCACGGGGGTCCACAGAGCGGGCCACGGAGATGACCGCCCCGACGGACCCGGCGGCGGGCCTTTCGACGAGCCCGGTGACCCAGCACCTGGCGTTCAACCCCTCGGGCTTCCTCGGCGAGCTGTACATCTCCTTCTGGATACCGACGGCGGTGCTGACCGCCGCCCTGGTGATCAAGCTCCCCAGCATCGTGAAGCTCTGGAGGGACCCGCTGCTGCGCGCCGTCGGCGGACTGCTGCTGCTCGCCTGCGCGGTCTTCGTCTTCGCTACGCCGACGACCATCACCCGCGTCAACCGGATCACCGGCGTGCCGAACTTCTCGGCGCCCTGGGTGTACTCCCTGATCACCGCGTTCTGCGCGTCCTGTCTTGTGCTGATCATCGCCTGGCGGGGCGGTCTGTCCGACCGGTCGGCGTCGCCGCGCCGCGCCATGCGGTGGGTGGTCGGCGTCTACAGCGGGGTGATCGTCACGCTGTGGGTGCTGTTCGCGCTCGCGGACGTCCCCGTGGAGCGGGTGCACGACCTGGACACGTACTACTCCACCACGCCCTTCATGCGTGAGGAGATCGTGCTCTACCTCGTCGCGCACACCATCGCCGTCCTGATCACCTACCGGCTGGTCCGCAACTGGATCCGCACCGACGGACTCGACGCCTGGCTGCGCTGGGGGCTGAGGTTCCTCGGCGTCGGCTACGCGCTGAACCTGGTCTACGACGCCGCCAAACTGACCGCCGTCGGCGCCCGCTGGACCGACCACGACCTGGACTGGATGTCCACGGACCTGGCTCCGCCGGTGGCCGCTCTCTCCGCCATCCTGGTCGCGGTCGGCTTCATCCTTCCGCACACCGGCCAGTACCTCCACGGCCGCTGGCGGGTGCGGCTCGGCCACTGGCGGCTGCGGCCCCTGTACGTGCTGCTGCGGACCGTCAGCGGCTCCGGTGTGGCCTTCACCCTGCGGGCCACCCCGGAGCTGCGCCTGACGCGCCGCGAGACGTTCATCCGTGACGTCCTGCTGCAACTGACCCGCCACTTCGACGAGGGCCTGCTCCGGCGGTCGTACGAGGCGGCCGTCGCCCTCGGCCACGAGCCCCGCCGGGCGTCGGCGCTGGCCGCCGCCGTGACGATCCAGGACGCCCTCGCCACGCGGAAGCGCGCGGTCCGCCCGGCCGGGGGTGACGTACCGGCCTCCCCGGACACCACGGACCTCCTGCGGGAGATCGAGGCCGTGTCCCGGATCCTCCGCCACACCGACGAGATCGAGGCCGTCCGCGTCCGGGCGGCCACAGCAGCAGAGAGCGTGTCCGCACATGAGTGATCGTCCCCAGCCCT
>NZ_VJZC01000592.1 GCF_009377185.1 Streptomyces spongiae | reverse complement strand
CCCCCGGGCCCCCGCGCGCGCTCTCGGCCTCGCTCACGTTCCACTGCGTCAGCCGCCACAGCGCGCGGAACTCGGCGTTCAGCCGGCCCAGCCCGCGCCGGAGCACGGGGTCGTCCCAGCGGCCGTTCTTCCGTGCCTCGCGCGCCAGTTCGCCCAACACGCGACGGCACGCGACCACTTCACCCACGAACGCCGTGCCCCGCTCGAACGACAGCGTCACCATGGTCACGCGCCAGCCGTCGTTCTCGGCGCCGAGACGGTGAGCGACCGGCACCCGCACCTCGTCGAGGAAGACCTCCGCGAACTCCGCCGACCCCGCCAGGGTCTTCAGCGGCCGTACGGTGATCCCGGGGGCGTCCATGGGCATGGCGAGCCAGGTGATCCCCCGATGCTTGGGCGCGGAGGGATCCGTACGCACCAGCAGCTCGCACCAGTCGGCCACTTCGGCGTGGGACGTCCAGAGCTTGGAGCCGCTCACCACGTAGTCGTCGCCGTCCCTCCGCGCGCGTGTGCGCAGCGCGGCGAGGTCGGAGCCCGCGTCCGGCTCGCTGAAGCCCTGGCACCAGACCTCCTCGCCGCGCAGGATGGGCGGGAGCCAGCGCGCCCGCTGTTCGGCGGTGCCCTCGGCGGCGATGGTGGGTCCCGCGTGCAGCAGCCCGACGAAGCCCGCGCCGACGTAGGGTGCGCCCGCCCGCTCGGTCTCCTCCAGGAAGATCAGGTGCTGGGTGGGTGTGGCGCCCCGGCCGCCGGCGTCCACCGGCCAGTGCAGTCCCGCGTATCCGGCGTCGTACAGCATGCGCTGCCAGCCGAGGTCGTAGGCCCGGCGCGCCGGCCAGTCCTCGGGCGGCGGCTTCGGCGGCAGCGTGGGCAGCACCCCGCCCAGCCACTCCCGCAGCCGCGCCCGGAACTCCTCCTCCTCCGGCGTGTACGTGAGGTCCATGCCCGAGCCCTCCCCGCCGACGTACGCGCATATCTGATGAACCGTCAGCTGACGCTCCCCGGGGAAGGCTAGCCCCGCACCTCTGGACCGACAAGGCGCCGCGTCCTACTCTTCGGCCCACGATCTGACTGACCGTCAGTTAGTCACGAGGGGGCCCGCCGTGAACGACACCGCCCACGCACTCAGTACGTCCCGCACCCTCTGGGAGCTTCTCTCCCGCCGCGCCGACCTCACCCCCGACCGACCGGTCCTCCTCCAGGACGACCGGCACTTGAGCTTCGGCGAACTGCGCGGGCGTGCCGAACGGGTGGCGGCGGGCCTGTACGACATGGGAGTGCGCCCCGGCACGGTTGTCGCCTGGCAGTTGCCCACCCGTCTCGAGACCGCGCTGCTGTCCTTCGCGCTGGCCCGCCTCGGCGCCGTGCAGTCGCCCGTCATCCCCTTCTACCGGGACCGCGAGGTCGGCTTCGCGCTGCGGGAGTCGAAGGCGGAGTACTTCGCCGTGCCGGGCGAGTGGCGCGGCTTCGACCACACGGAGATGGCGCGACGCCTGGGCGCGAAAGGCGTCTTCGAGGCGTACGACCGACTCCCGGACGGCGATCCCGCCGTACTGCCTCCGCCGCCCTCCGAGGGCACCTCGGTCCGCTGGATCTACTGGACCTCGGGCACCACCTCCGACCCCAAGGGCGTACTCCACACGGACCGTTCACTGATCGCGGGCGGCTCCTGCCTCGCCCACGCGCTCCACCTCACGGCGTCCGACGTGGGCTCGATCGCGTTCCCGTACGCGCACATCGGCGGCCCCGACTACATGGTGATGCTGCTGCTGTACGGCTTCCCGGCGGTGATGTTCGAGCACTTCGCGCTGCCGGACGCGCTGAAGGCGTACCGCGGGCACGGGGTGACGGTGGCGGGCGGATCCACGGCGTTCTACTCGATGTTCCTCGCCGAACAGCGCAAGCAGCCAGGCACACCGGTCGTCCCGACGCTGCGGCTGCTGGCGGGCGGCGGAGCGCCGAAGCCGCCCGAGCTCTATCACTCGGTGGTACGCGAGATGGGCGTCCAGCTCACCCACGGGTACGGCATGACCGAGGTTCCGATGATCACGATGGGGTCGCCGGACGACTCGGGGGAGAACCTGGCGACGACCGAGGGACGGCCGCCCGAGGGGATGGAGATACGGATCGTCGACCGGGCCGGCACACCCGTGCCGTACGGCGTCGAGGGGGAGGTGCGGCTGCGGGGCGAGGCCGTGTGCCGGGGCTATCTGGACGCGGAGCAGACGGCGCGGGCGTTCGACGCGGACGGGTTCCTCGTCACGGGTGACCTCGGGCGTCTCACCCCCGACGGTCACCTGGTCCTGACGGGCCGCCTCAAGGACGTCATCATCCGCAAAGGGGAGAACATCTCGGCCAAGGAGATCGAGGACCTGCTGCACCGCCACCCGGCGGTCCGGGACGTCGCCGTCATCGGGCTGCCGGACACCGAACGCGGGGAGCGGGTCTGCGCGGTGGTCGAGCGGGTGCCGGGAGACGTGAGTGGGGACGGGGAGTTGTCGCTGGAGGACGTGACCTCGTACCTGCGCTCGGAAGGGCTGTCCGTGCACAAGCTGCCGGAGCAGCTGGAGGTGGTGGACGCCCTTCCGCGCAACGACACCCTGCGGAAGGTGCTCAAGTACAGGCTGCGCGAGCGCTACTCGTGAACCATGCGTAGCTGGTCGTGAGCTACTCGGGCACCGTGAAGTAGCGGGCGAAGGCCGTGACGATCTCCCCCTCGCTCACCTTGCCGTCGGTGTCGGCGTCGAGGGCCGCCGCGGCCCCGGCGGCGACGTGCTCGGGCACGCCGAGGGCCCTGAGGAGGCGGATGGTCGCCTGGACCGTGGCCGAACCGTCCCCGTCGGCGCCCGCGACGGCGAGGGCCGCGTGCAGGAAGGGGCGGGCGATCTCGGCGAACCGGTCGGGGTTGTCGCGCAGGCGCTTGACCGCGCCGTTGACGAACTCGTCCCGGGTGATGCGCTGGTCGCCGTCCCGGTCCGCTATTCCGGCCATGCCCTGCCAGAAGGCCTCGGCTCCGCCATATAGGGCCTGGCCCTTGTCGGAGCGGGCCGTGGTGGCGAACTCGGCGAGAACCGCCTTGGCGGCCGCGCTGAAGTCCTCGCGGTCGATGTAGTCGTTGCCGTCCTGGTCGAAGGTGGCGAACCGGGCGGCGATCCGGCGCTCGTACTCGGTGCTGACCATGTCTTTTCGGGCCCGCCTTACGTCGTCACATCGGGTTCCTCTGAACGGAGCGTACGACGTCAGGGGCCGGGTCTGCTCGGGAAACGACGCTTGTGCCAAGACCGGTGAAATATCGCGACAACGGTGTTGCCCTGTGCGCGCCCCGGGTACCGGCGGGTCGTGTGCGTGCCGCTCACGCCGACAGTGGGCCCGCCTGCTCGGCCTTGTCCGGGGCGCCGTCCACCGCCGAGATCACGTCGGGGTGGACGTCGAAGAGGCGGCGGACCCCGAGGGCACCGAGGACGCGGTTGACGTGGGCGCCCTGTCCGTTGCCGCCGTCCCCGGCCCGTCCCGCGGGGGTCTCGGCTCCGTCGGCCGGGAGGATCAGGCGCAGTTCACCCCGGCAGGAACGGATCAGCCGGCGGGTGGCGATGAGGACACCGACGCCGCTGGAGTCGCAGAACACGACACCGGAGAGATCCAGGACGATACTGCGGCGGCCGTCGGCCACCGCGTCATGGACCCGCTGTCGCAGCACCGGGGACGTCACCAGATCCATCTCGCCCAACACGTGGAGCACGGCCCACTCGCCGTGCTCGCCGTCGGTCACCTTGAGCGTCACCGCCACGCCTCTCAGCCGCCGGAATTCCTGGAACTCCCGGAATGAGCACCGGAAACGGAAGCCGCCGTTTCGCTTCCTTCTGCGCGGCTGCCCCACCCTCGTTCCATGAAACACCGAGGTGTGGCTGAAAGCGTGGGCCAAGACTGGCCATTTCAGTCTGGAACGGTCCTGTACGATCCAATACGGTCACGCTTGATCGGTTTTGTGCTAGGTAAGGGCCACGCGGCAGCGAAGGTCGACCGGTCCGCGGTCCATACCACCCCCGGACTGCCCGGGGGCGCACATTGCCACAAAGGGGCGTGCGCCACCGGCCGTGCCGACTACATTCGAGGTGGCGCAGGACGCAGGCTGGGCTCGGAGAACAGCGCACGGCACGAGCAGGGATGAGGGGCCACATGGCGACGAACGACGCGCCGCCCCGCTGGGACCGCAGGATGCAACAGCGGCTGGCACACGGCGAGGCGGCGGCGCTCGGCGAGCTGTACGACCGGTTCGCTTCACTCGTGCACGGTCTCGCCCATCGCGTGCTCGGAAACGAACGGGCGGCCGACGCCCTCACGCGCGACGTCTTCACCCACATCTGGGAGCACCCGGACGAGTACGAACCCGGGCAGGGCCCGATGCGTTCCTGGATCGCCTCGCTGACCCACCGCCTCGCCGTACAGCGCCTGCGCGCCACCGAGACCGCGGCGCTGGCGCGGGGCGGCGAGGGCACCACGGAGGACCTGGAACGCAGGGTCCACCGGGCCGCGGCGGCCGCCCGCGCCGACTACATCGTCCAGTCCATGCCCACCCCGCTCCGCGCCGCCCTGGAGCGCGCCTACTTCCAGCGTCGCGACTACCGCCAGACCGCCACCGACCTCGGCATCACCGAGGACGAGGCCCGCCGCCGTCTCCGCCTCGGCCTCCAGCTCCTGTCCACGGCCCACCACACCGGCCCCTCCGGGGTGCCGCCGGAACACGGAGGCGCGGTGTGAACGAGGGCGTGGAGCGGTTCGAGGGGTTCGGCGGGCACGAGGGGCACGACGGCGGTGACGGCGGCCGCGGCAGCAACGGCGGCCGTGATGGTGGCGGAGGGCATGACGGCGGGGAGGCCGTGCCGCCACCGCGGATACCTCTGCCGCGGATGTCCGTCGAGGACAGCGGACTGCCGCTGCCCGAGCCGGTGGGCGTGCCTCTCGTCCTGGAGCACCGGGTGCTCAAGGCACTGCTCGGGGCATGGGCCCTGGCGGCGTGCTCGGCGGAGGAGACGGCCGCCGTCGAGGAGCACCTGGGGACGTGCGGCTCCTGCGCCGACGAGGCGCTGCGGCTGCGCGAGGCCGTGGGGCTGCTGCACGTGGAGGAGAGCCTCGACCTCGACCCGGCCCTGCGCACCCGCGTCCTGGCGGGCTGCCTCGACCGCCGGGCGCCCCGGATCCCCGTACCGGACTGGACGGCTCCGTACGACGCGGAGGCGGCCCGGCTGGACGCGCTGCTGAAGGACATCGGGGAGGCGGAGTGGCACGCCCCGGTGCGGCTGCGGTGGTTCGAGGGTGACGGGCCGGTGAGCCGCCGTACGACCGTCGCCGGGGTCATCACCCACCTGCTGAGCGTCGACGGGCTCGTCGCGGTCGCCCTGGGACTCGACGACCCACTGGACGGGACGGCGGACGCCCCGACCCCGGCGGCCCGCACCGAGGCGTACTGGCGGGCCTCCCGCTTCCCGCCCTCGCGCGGTGTGCGCGGCCCGTGGCGCGAACAGAGCCACGCCCTCGTCCGCACGGTCTCCTTCACGAGCGAGGACTCCGCCGGTTCGGGCTCGGGCTCCGGCTCCGGCTCCGGCTCCGGCTCCGGGAAGCTGTACGTCCCGTACGGCGACTTCGAGCTGCCGTTGCGGGACGCCATGCTGGACCGCGCCTTCGAGTGCTGGATCCACGCGGAGGACATCGCGGAGGCGGTGGACTACCCGTACGAGCCGCCCGCCCCGCGCCATCTGCACCGCATGATCGATCTGGCGGCCCGCATGCTGCCGACGGTCCTGGCCGCGCGCCGCCGGGCCGGGCTCGCCGCCGCACCGCCCCGGCAGACCCGCCACCTTGTCCCCGCCGGCTCGCCCGGCCGCAGCCTGCGCCTGGAGATCGAGGGCCTCGGCGGCGGTGAGTGGCTCATCCCCCTCGACTCCCCCGCCGCGGTGGGCTCCGCCGATCACGCGGTGGCCCACGTGGCGCTCGACGGCGTCGAGTTCTGCCGGCTGGCCGCGGGCCACGTGTCCCCTGAGGAGGCCGCCGCCGGCCAGGACGGTGACCGCGAGGCGATCAGGGATGTGCTGTTCGCGGCGGCGAGTATGAGCCGGATGTAGG
>NZ_VJZC01000591.1 GCF_009377185.1 Streptomyces spongiae | reverse complement strand
GGCCAAGGGGGCGCAGCCCCCTTGCAGGGGTCGAAGGGGCAGCGCCCCTGGGGATGGGACGGGTAGGGGCGGCGGGGGCGAAACAACCTCCCCTCGCTGGACGCGCAGCAGCCCGCCGACGGGGGAAGATCGGCGGGCTGCTGGGTGGTGCCATGGTGGATCAGTGGACGGAGTGCTCCTCCTGGGGGAACGCCCCGCCGACGACATCCTCGGCAAAGGCCCTGACCGCACCGGTCATGACCTCACGGAGGTTCACGTACTGCTTCACGAACTTCGGCATGCGCCCACCGGTCAGCCCCAGCATGTCCGTCCAGACCAGGACCTGCGCATCCGTCTCCGGCCCCGCCCCGATACCGACCGTCGGAATGTGCAGCACCCGCGTGACCTCGGCCGCCAACTCCGCCGGAACCAACTCCAGGACGACGGCGAAGGCACCGGCGTCCTGCACGGCCTTCGCATCGCGCAGCAGCTGCGCGGCCGCCTCCTCACCACGCCCCTGCACGCGGTACCCCATGGCGTTGACGGACTGCGGCGTCAGGCCGATGTGGGCCATCACCGGGATGCCGGACTCCACGAGGAGCTCGATCTGCCGGTGGGAACGTTCGCCGCCCTCCAGCTTGACCGCCCCGACGCCCGCCTCCTTGACCAGGCGCGTCGCCGAGCGCAGGGCCTGGACGGGGCCTTCCTGGTACGACCCGAAGGGCAGATCGCCCACGATCAGGGCACGGCTGGTACCCCGGACGACCGCCGCCGACAGCATCGTCATCTCGTCGAGGGTGACGGGCACGGTCGTCTCGTACCCGAGGTGGCAGTTGCCCGCCGAATCGCCGACGAGCATCACGGGGATGCCGGCCTCGTCGAAGACGGACGCGGTCATCGCGTCGTACGCGGTGAGCATGGGCCACTTCTCGCCGCGCTCCTTGGCGGCGGCAAGGTCGCGGACGGTGATGCGCCGGGTGCTCTTTCCCCCGTACAGCGATTTACCGCTCTCGGAGGGCCCCAGTGCACCCTGCGCGGGCTGCTTCGGGGCAGCCGGAAGTTGCGTCATCGCAACGGCTCCTTCTGTCATCTCGAGGCGCCCTCACGGCGTCCCCGGACCGTCTCCATGGTGGCACCTCGTGCCAGGCGCGGCCAGACCGGAGGCGCGGGATGTGTGTCACGGACCCAAAGGTCCCTGCTGACCCGGGGCTCTACTGACCCGGGGCCTACTGACCCAGGTCCCTGCTGAGAGCTCGGTTAAGAGCTCCGTAAAGGATTTCAATACGAGACGGTTCCGTATCGAAAAGTCACTAGGGTCGGCCGCATGACTTCTCCTGCTGCCCCTGCCGAACGGCGGGTCCCGGAAGCCGTGCACAGACGCCGCTGGGCCATCCTCGGCGTCCTGATGCTGAGCCTGCTGATCGTCGTACTGGACAACTCGATCCTGAACGTCGCCATCAAGACGATCTCCACGCCTCCGCCGACCGGTCTCGGCGCCACCCAGAGCGAGCTGGAGTGGGCGATCAACGCCTACACGCTCGTCTTCGCGGGGCTGCTGTTCAGCGCGGGGCTGCTGGGGGACCGGCTCGGCCGGAAGAAGGTGCTGCTCGCCGGGCTCGTGGTGTTCGGCATCGGGTCGGCGCTGGCGGCCCAGTCGGGTTCCCCCGGGGAACTCATCGCGTTCCGTGCCGTGATGGGCCTCGGGGCCGCCTTCGTGATGCCCGCGACCCTCGCCGTCCTGATGAACGTCTTCGAGCGGGACGAGCAGCCCAAGGCCATCGGCATCTGGGCGGGTGGCGTCGGACTCGCCATCGCCATCGGGCCCATCACCGGAGGCATCCTCCTCGACCACTTCTGGTGGGGGTCCGTCTTCCTCATCAACGTGCCGATCGTCCTCGTCGCACTGGCGCTGATGCTGTGGCTGGTGCCGGACTCACAGGACCCGAATCCGGGGCGTGTCGACCCCGTCGGTGTCGTGCTGTCCGTGATCGGGCTCGTGCTGCTCGTGTACGGCATCATCAAGGGCGGCCAGCTCGCCGACTTCACGGACACCACCGTGCTCGCGACCATAGGGGCCGGACTCGCGGTGCTCGCCGCCTTCGTCGTGTTCGAGAAGCGCAGCGACCATCCGTCCATCGACGTCACGTACTTCAAGAACAAGGTCTTCTCGGCGGCCATAGGCGCCATCGCGCTCGTGTTCTTCGCACTCATGGGCGTGACCTTCTTCTCGGTCTTCTACACCCAGAGCGTGCGCGGCTACACGCCCCTGCAGACCGGTCTGCTGATGCTGCCGCTGGCCGTCGCGCAGATGGTGTTCGCGCCGCGGGCCCGGCTGGTCGTGGACCGGTTCGGCAACAAGGCGGTGTGCACGGCGGGGCTGTTGGTCATCGCGGCGATGCTGGCCGCCTTCGCCACGCTGGAGGCGGACACGCCGATCTGGATCCTCGAAGTGATCTTCTTCTTCATGGGGACCGGCATGGCGCACATCATGACCCCGGTGAGCGTCGTCATCATGCAGGCGCTGCCGCGCGAGAAGGCCGGCTCGGCGTCCGCGCTCAGCAACACCTTCCGTCAGGTCGGCGGCGCCCTCGGCATCGCGGTCCTCGGCTCCGTGCTGTCGACGGCGTACCGCTCGGGCATCGAGGACAGCCTGCCGGCCGCCGCCCGGCACAAGGCGGGCGAGTCCATCGAGGCCACCCTCGGCTTCGCCGCGAAGCTCGGCGCCAGGGGCGAGGCCCTGATCGGCCCGGCCCACGACGCCTTCCTGCACGCGATGCACGTGACCGCGCTGTGCGGGGCGGGAGTGGCCCTGTTCGGGGCGGTGGTGGTGGCACTGTTCCTGCCGGGGAAGGCCCCACAGCCGCAGCAGGAGCCCGGGGAGCCCGGGGAGAAGGAGTTGGTGACGACGGATCAATAGGGCAAAGGAGTTGATGACGACGGATCAATAGGGCAGCCGATGGCGGCCGTTCGGCGGACGCAAGAGGGCTGAGGCCCTTCTGATGGGAGAATTGCCCCACGCCGACGACACAGAGACGGAGTCGCACGTGAGTCTCGCCGACAGCCGAGCCAGGGAAGGGAGCCCCCAGAACCCCGGGAGCCCCGTCCGGGGACGCCCTCGCAGCGAGGCCGTGGAACGCTCCATCATCGAAGGGGTGATGAAGCTCCTGGAGGACGGCGTGCCCCTGGCGGAGGTGTCCATCGAGCGGGTGGCGCGCACCGCGGGCGTCGGCAAGGCCACCATCTACCGCCGGTGGAGGGGCAAGGAGGAGCTCTTCGTCGACGTCCTGCGCGCGTCCGAACCCCCGGACCCCGTGCTCCCCGGCACCTCCATGCGCGACGACCTCGTCGCCCTGCTGGAGTCGCTGCGCCGGCGCGCCCTGAGGAGCCGTTCCTCGGCGATCCTGCACAACGTCCACGCGCAGATGAAGAGCAGCCCGAAGATCTGGGCCGCGTACCACGCCGTCGTGATCGAACCCCGGCGCCGCACCACCTCCGACGTACTGCGCCGGGGCCGGGAGAACGGCGAACTCCGCGCCGACCTCGACATCGAGCTGATCAGCGACCTGTTCGTCGGCCCCATGCTCGTACGCACCGTCATGCGCCCGGACGCCACACTCGACGAGAACCTGGCCGAACACATCGTCGACACGGTCCTGGAGGGACTGCGGCCGGACGGCGCGTGAACCACCGCTCGTAACTGCCCGGCATTGTGCGGGATTCGTCACAGAGCGCGCCTTGGGCCGCTGGTTCGGAACTCCGAACGCCGGGAAGTTCGTCATCGTGCCCGTACGGCCGTCATGGGACGGCGGGAACGACGGCGATCATCCCCTAGGGTCGTAGACGGTAGACGCGGGGGACGACGTGCACGGCAGGTTGTGAGGCGACGGTATGGCGCAGGCGTATGTGACGGAGACGGGCAACGGCGGCTCGGGTTCGGGCCACGAGGGATCCCGGCTCCGGCGCCTGTGGGACGGCTGGGGGCGGGGCCGGGGAATCTGGCGCCGCGGCATCGTGACCGCCGCCTTCGCGCTGGTCCTCGCACTGGCGATGGTGCTGCACTCGCAGATCCCCAACACGATCGGCAACCTCGGCAGCCTCACTGACACGTTTCTTCCCTGGCTCGGCGTGTTCGTGCCGGTGCTCCTGATCCTCGCGCTCGTCCGCCGGTCCGCGACCGCGCTCATCGCCGTCCTGGTGCCCACGATCGTCTGGCTGAACCTCTTCGGCGGGCTGGTCACCGACAAGGCCGGCACCGGCGGCGACCTGACCGTCGCCACGCACAACGTCAACGCGGAGAACGCGGACCCGTCCGGCACGGCCCGCGACGTGGCCGCGTCCGGGGCGGACGTGGTGGCGCTGGAGGAGCTGACCGAGGAGGACGTGCCGGTCTACGAGAAGGCGCTGGATCCGACGTACAAGTACCACAAGGTGGTCGGCACCGTCGGGCTGTGGAGCAAGTACCCGATGAACGACACCAAGGCCGTCGACATCAAGCTGGGCTGGGAGCGCGCGATGCGCTCGACCGTGACGACGCCGGAGGGGAAGGTCGCCGTCTACGTCGCCCATCTGCCCTCGGTCCGGGTGAAGCTGGAGGCCGGGTTCACCGCGCGGCAGCGCGACAAGAGCGCCGACGCCCTGGGCGAGGCCATCTCGGACGAGCCCATCCAGCAGGTCGTCCTGCTCGGTGACCTCAACGGCACGATGAACGACCGCGCGCTCAACGCGGTCACCGCGCAGATGCGTTCCACGCAGGGCGCGGCCGGCAGCGGCTTCGGCTTCAGCTGGCCGGCGTCGTTCCCGATGGCCCGCATCGACCAGATCATGGTGCGGGACGCCGAGCCCGAGGCGTCGTGGACGCTGCCGGCCACGGGGAGCGACCATCTGCCGATCGCGGCACGAGTGAAGCTCGACACGTCGGGCTCCTGAGCAGCTGCCCTCAACTGGGCTTCGCCCGCTGGAATAGCGGGCCGGGGAGTGTTTGTTCCGAAGAGGAACATACGATGGAACGAATCCCTCCTCCCCGAAAGGTTGCTCCATGCCCCTCGCCCTGCTCGCCCTCGCCGTGGGCGCGTTCGGGATCGGTACGACCGAGTTCGTGATGATGGGCCTGTTGCCCGATGTCGCGGTCGACCTGCGCGTCTCCATCCCCACCGCCGGGCATCTCGTCTCGGCGTACGCGCTGGGCGTGGTGATCGGTGCTCCCCTGCTGGCCGCGGTGACGGCCCGCCTGTCCCGCCGTACGGTCCTGATCGCGCTGATGGCGCTGTTCGTGTTCGGCAACGCCCTGTCGGCCCTCGCGCCCGACGAACACTGGCTGCTGGCCGCCCGTTTCCTGAGCGGGCTGCCGCACGGCGCCTTCTTCGGTGTGGGTGCCGTCGTCGCCACGAACATGGTCGCGCCCGAACGCAAGGCCCGTTCGGTCTCGTTGATGTTCCTCGGACTGACCGTCGCGAACGTCGCGGGGGTGCCTGCGGCGACGCTGGTCGGTCAGCACCTCGGCTGGCGTGCCGCGTTCCTCGGTGTGAGCGTGATCGGGCTGGCGGCGATCGGCTCGCTGGCGCTGCTGCTGCCGCGTGACCACGCCCACGGCGGGGTGCAGGGTGGTGGCCTGCGCGGCGAACTGGCCGCCCTCCGCTCGCTGCCCGTCTGGCTGGCACTCGGGACGACGATCGCCGGGTTCGGTGCCCTCTTCTCCGCGTACAGCTACATCGCGCCCATGCTGACGGAGGCCGCCGGGTACGCGGAGGCGAATGTGACGCTGCTGCTGGCGCTGTTCGGTGTCGGGGCGACGGCCGGCAACCTGGTGGGGGGCCGGCTGGCGGACCACTCGATGCGAGGGACGCTGTTCGGCGGTCTTTCGGCCCTGGTGGCCGTGCTGGGGCTGTTCCCGCTGCTCATGGAGTCGGCGTGGTCGGCGGCCCTCGCGGTGACGCTGCTCGGTACGGCGGCCTTCGCCACCGGCTCGCCCCTCCAGCTCATGGTCATGGAGAAGGCGTCCACGGCTCCGTCCCTGGCCTCCTCGGCCAACCAGGCGGCCTTCAACCTGGCCAACGCGGGTGGCGCGTGGCTGGGCGGACTGACGCTCGCCGCGGGCTTCGGCGTGACGTCTCCGGCGGTCGCGGGGGCGGGGCTGGCCGTGCTGGGGC
>NZ_VJZC01000059.1 GCF_009377185.1 Streptomyces spongiae | reverse complement strand
AGTCAGGGGAGGTCTGGGGCCGTTGCTGCGGGGCACCGGCCTGCGTACCGGCGACCGGGGTGCCGGCGACCGGGGTGCCGGCGGCGGCGGGGAGCGGCGCCGGAGAGGCCGGCTGCTCCTCCTGGCCGGGCGTGAGCCGGGAGTCGTCCTGGACCGCCGTCGTGTCCCCGGGCGTGGTGCCCGGCTCCGGGGTCTGCTGCCGGGCGCCCGCTTCGGGGCGGGGAGTGGCGGAGGCCGGCCCGGGGTCCGATGCCAAGACGGGGCCCGACGCGTCCACGACCGTGTCGGCCGGAGCGTCCGTCTCGGGGATCAGGTCCGGTTCCGGCAGAGTCTCCGTGTCCGTGTCCGTGTCCGCGTCCGGGTCCGTCTGCCGGGCGGCGGGGCGCGTGTCGGCGGTGACCGCGTCCGCGTCCACGTCCCGTTCCGGGCTCACGTCCCGTTCCGGGCTCATGTCCCGATCCGGGCTCATGTCCCGATCCGGGCTCATGTCCCGATCCGGGCTCATGTCCCGATCCGGGCTCATGTCCAGATCGGCATCCACGTCGACGTCCACGTCCACGTCCGCGTGCTCGGCCGACGGTGCGAACGCGTTGTCGTCGTCCGTCGTCCGCTCTCGTACCGAGGCGTCCGGGACTGAGCCGGCGCCGTTGGCGCCCGATCGTCCCGCAGGCGACTCGGTGCCGTCCGAAACGGGCGGAGCCTGCCGTTCCGGAGTGAACGGCGCGCTCTCGGGGTCCTGTTGGCCCGTGGTGGCAGGGGTGAACGAAGGTGTGGGGGCGGCGGAGCCCACGGTGGGGATGTTCGACGGCGTGGGGATGGGCGAGGCGTCGCCGGGCGCCGTGGCCGGCGACGGGTTGAGCGCCGAGAAGACGGACTCGCTGCCCGGATCGCCGTACGAGGGAAGGTGCGGGGGCTTGACGTACATGCCCGTGGCCGCGTTGGCCGCAGCCTGCCCGTACTCGTCGGCGACGTAGTCGGAGTAGTCCGACATGGACGAGGCATTGCTGACGTTGCTGAAAACCGACGCGGTGTCATTGAAGTCGCCGGCATCGCTGTAAATGGAGTCCGTATCACTGACGTCAGTGTCGGCGTTCGCCCTGTTTCCGGAACCGTTTCCGGAACCGTTTCCGCCCCCGCCGCCCGTGACGTCATTGATTTCGTTTATGTCGTTGATGTCGTTCGGCCCGAAGCCGTTGCCCTGGAAGAACTTCTGGTTGAGCCACTTCCCGCCGTACTCGGCGGCATCGGAAGCGGCCTCGAAGAGAAGTCCGCTGAGGCCGGCGGACCCGAACGTCGCGGGATTGAGGGAGAACTGGCCGGTGAAGAAGAGTTTGGTGAACGCTTCCGCGAAGGTCTCGGCCTGACCCTCGTTGACGAAGGTGAGGGGAAGCTCGAACACCTCCTTCCACACCGGGCTGTCCTTGAATATCTTCTTCACGATCGGCCCGGTGAACTGGGAGAAAATCCCACCGAAGGCCCCCGCCAGCGCTCCCGCGACCGCCGACTGCGCGATCTCCGTCCAGTCGAACTCCGTACGCCGGCGGTCCGGGTTGTCCGACGCGGTCATGGAGATGAGCTGGGCCGTGAACGTGACGAAGGCTTCCTGGATCGCTTCGAGCACGATCGACAGCGGGGTCGGGACGGCGCGCCCCAGTCGCTGGAGGACCAGCAGGATGGCGAGCGCGGTCCGCGCCTTCGCCGCGGCTATCTCGGCCAGCGACGTACCGCCGGTGAAGACGGAAAGGGCGGCGATCAGCGCGAGTTCGAGGTTCATCAGGATGAACTCGATGAGGATCTCGTACTTGGCCTCGCCGAGTTTCATCGAGCGGTCCACCTGCCGGGACCCCATGTCCCGCAGCTCGGTGGCGAAATCCTGCAGATGGTTCACTCCGCCGTCGTCGACGAAGGTCTTCACCGCGGCGACGAACTCATCGGCGATCGCCGGCGGAAGCGAGCTTCCCGCCGAGTCGATCGCTCCCTTCATCGAGGCGGACAACGCTTCGATGTCGTCCGCCAACTGAGTGAAGGCGAAACGACTGTTGTAGCCCTTGTCCTCGTTACCGGTGGCGACGTTCGCGCCCACCCATACCTCGATGAACTCCCGCAGAGCGGGCGGGAAAATGATCGCCATGCTACCGCCGGTTCTCGCTTTCGGCGCTCAGCGTCTCAAGGTTGTCCAGAGCCTGGATCTGCGGACGCTGGACGTGCTCGGCCTCCTGGGCGACCGCGCCGACCAGGGCCAGGAAACCGCCGGTGATGTCGGTGACGGTCTTGGTCACCTGCGCCTTCTCGTCCCGGCACTGCGGACCGAGCTGGTTGGCGAACTCGTCGTCCCCCTCCTCGCCCCACCAGCCCTCGGTCTGGGCCCAGTTGGTCTCGAACCTGAGCCCCAGGGTCTCGGACCCCCGGACGGCGTCGTCGAGGTGCTTGGAGCTGGCCCGTATCTCCGTCACGTCCGCCGTGAACTCGTCCGGCATCCCTACGCACCACCCTGTCGCTTGTTTTCCCCGCTGGCTTTCCCGCCGCGACCGGTCGGTGCGGCGGGCGGCTCCTCGTCCTCGTGGATCTCGTCCCGGAACCGGCTCGTCGCCGTCGGCCTCCGCTCAACGGCGGTCTCACTGAGCAACGAATCGAAGACCGAGCCCCAGTCGACCCCCATCCGCCGCGGCGCCATGCCCCGGGAGGTCATCCTGGTGAGAGGGTCGAGCGTGTCGACGACCCGGCGCGCCATCTCGGCGCGGGCCGCGTTCACGGCCTCCAGCACCGAGGCCGACAGCTGCGAGGCGGCCATGCTCCGGTACTTGCCGTCGAGGAACTCCAGACTCGTCAGTTCGCCCTTTCCCCCGACGGCCACCCGGACCGATCGGTCCGCCGAGTGCGCGGTCACCGAGGCCGCGTTCAGCTGGCTCTGCGCCCGGGCCACGGCCTCTTCCGTCTCCTTGAGATGCGCCATCGCCTTGGCGACGCGATCCTCCATCGACTCACTCAACCTGGTCTCCTCACCGGTCAATCGAGCAACGGGCCCACCAGGCGCCGCTCCCGCGAACGGTGCCCTGCGCCCGGTGGCCGACGTCATCAGCTCATCTCCCCAGGGCCTGGGGCGCGCCGCCCTCGTCGGTGCCCCAGACGTCCTCGTCCTCCACCAGCCAGGTGGTCCGCTCCCGGTCGCCGCTCTCCGTCTGCTGTCCGGCCCCGCCCGCCCCGGGCATGCCGCCCATCGGGGGCATGAAGGGCGTACTGCTGCTGGTCTGCGTGGACGACCTCGGGACCACCCGGTGTTCCTCGTCCTCGACCGTCGGCGTGTTGGCGGCCACCCTGCCGGGGCGGGCGGCACCGGGCTCCACGACGGTGCGGACCCGCTCGCCGGTTCCCCCGCCGCCCTCACCTCCGGCGCCCCGCATCATCGGCGGCATCATCGGCGCCCCCGTACCCCCGGTCGAACCGCCCGACGAGCCGGCGAGGGCTCCGTCCCCCTCGGGGCGGCCCAGGGCGGACGCCATGTCCTCCTGGTTGTAGAGGTTGTCGCTGAACGCGGAGGCGTACTCCGAGCCGCCCGAGCCGAGACCCGACGGGCCGTACGCGGAGAGGTCGGGCGGCTGGGGGAGGTCGGCGATGCGCTGGCGGATCAGCTCGCCGATGTCCTTGTCGTTCGCACCGATCCGGTCGTACTCGGCCTGGATGTCGCCCATGCGCTGGTCGTACTGGGCCTTGGCGTCCCGCCGCGCCTGCTCCGCCTCCGCACGGGCTTCCTCCCGCTGCTCCTGGACGGCGGCCTTCTGCTCCTGGAAGTCCTCCCGGGCCCGCGCCTGGGCGTCGTCGGCCTCCTTGAGGGCGTCCCGCTCGGCGGCGTCGATCTCGGCGATCCGCCGGTCGTACTCCTCGCGGGCCTCCTGCTCGTCCTTGCCAGCGGCTATGTCGCGGTCGTACTCCTGCCGGGCTTCCGTCCGTTCCTGGTCGGCCTGCTCCCGCGCCTGGTCCCGCTCCTGCTGGGCCTCGGCCTTCTCCTGCTCGTACTCCCGCTTCGCCTCCGCCTCCTGGCGGTCGGCTTCCCGCTCGGCCGCCGCGCGCTCCTGCTGGGCCTCGGCCTTCTGCTGGTCGTAGGCGTCCTGCGCGTCGGCCTTGGCGTGCTCGGCCTCCAGCCGGGCCTGCTGCTTCTCGCGTACGGACTCCTGGCGGGCTTCCTCCTGCTGGCGCGACGCCTCGGCCCTCGCCTGCTCCTGGTCCTGTTCGGCGGCGGCCTTCTCGGCCTCCTGCTCGGCCTTGGCCTCGGCCCTCTGCTGCTCCGCCTCGGCCTTGGCAGCGGCCTGTTCCTCCTTCGCCGCCGCCTTCTCGGCCTCCTGCTCGGCCTTGGCTTCGGCCTTCTCCTTCTCGGCTTCCGCCTTGGCGGCTTCCTGCTCCTGCTTGGCAGCGGCCTTCTCGGCCTCCTGCTCCGCCTTGGCCTCCGCCTTCTCCTTCTCCGCCTCGGCCTTGGCGGCTTCCTGCTCCTGCTTGGCAGCGGCCTTCTCGGCCTCCTGCTCGGCCTTGGCCTCCGCCTTCTCCTGCTCGGCCTTCGCCTCGGCCTCGGCCTTCTCCTGCTCCGCCGCCGCCTTCTCGGCCTCCCGCTCGGCCTTGGCCTCGTCCTGGGCCTTCTTGGCGTCCGCTCGCTGCTGGTTCGCCTGGGCGACGGCGAACGCCTGCTGGGCGGCGGCCTGCTGTTTGGCCTCTTCCTGGGCCTGCTTGGCCTCGGCCCGGTCCTGCTCGTTCTGCGCCTTGGCTTCCGCCTTCTCCTTCTCCGCCTCGGCCTTGGCGGCTTCCTGCTCCTGCTTGGCGGCAGCCTTCTCGGCCTCCTGCTCGGCCTTGGCCTCCGCCTTCTCCTTCTCCGCCTCGGCCTTGGCGGCTTCCTGCTCCTGCTTGGCGGCGGCCTTCTCGGCCTCCTGCTCGGCCTTGGCCTCCGCCTTCTCCTGCTCGGCCTGCGCCTTGGCCTCGGCCTTCTCCCTCTCGGCCTCCGCCTTCTCCTTCTCCCGCTCCGCCTTGGCCTCGGCCTTGTCCTTCTCGGCCTGCGCCTTGGCCTCGGCCTTCTCCCTCTCGGCCTCCGCCTTCTCCCTGTCCCGCTCGGCCTTGGCCTCGGCCTTGTCCTTCTCCGCCTGCGCCTTGGCCGCCGCTGCCGCCGCCTCGGCCTCGGCCTTCGCCTTCGCCGCGTCCGCCTCGGCCTTCGCCCTCGCCGCGTCGGCTTCCTTCTTCGCCTTGTCGGCCTCTTCCTTCGTGGAGATGTCCGAGAGCGACCGCTTGTCCTTGTCGGTCAGCTTGGTGTCAAAAGCCTTCTGGGCGTCGCCGAAGGCCTTGTGAATGGCGACGATGGCCTCCGCACCCGCCACTCCGAGGAAGTTCTGAACGGACTTCCCCCACCGGCTCACCGCCTCGTCCGCCACCTTCTTCCAGGTCGCCATGTCACTGGGCGAACCATAGGATTCACCGTCGATGATGACGTCGTTCTTGAAACCCTCCTTCGCCACGACCACGATTTGGGCAGGGGTGTACATCCCTCCCCCAATGGTCTCGAAGTCGGTCTTGTCGACCTGGTCGAGGAACTCCAGACGAGCCTGTTCCAGCATGTCGTAGAGCCAACGCTGCGGGTTGCTCTCGGGCCGCCACGAGTTATAGGCGTACTCGAGGTTTTTCGCCTGCTCATGGATCTGGTTCTGGGCGGCGATCAGGGCGCGAGCGGGCTCGGACTTCACCACCGTTCCGTCAAGGGCTGTTTCGCTGGCGGTTCCGTCGCCGTTGTCACCGTTGAGCTGGTCGGCGTATCCCTCGTAGTTCCTTGCCAGCTTGTGGATGAGCGCCTTGAAGACGGCCGCCGAGGTACCGTCCCAGGAATCGCTGCCCTCGCCGATGTTCTCGTTGTCCCATTTGCCGACGGTGACCGCACTGTCCTCGAAGAACTTCACGGCCCGGTCGAACGCCCTGGCCGAGTCGGTGAACGAGTTCAGGTCGACATAGGCGCTGTCGGTGACGTCCGCTCCGCGGTTCGAGAACCCGTGGGTGGAGTGGGGCCATGCGGTCAGCTGCCCAAGGGCTTCCTTGGAACCGTAGATGTACTGGGTCAGGGCTCTGGTGTTCCAGTCGAGGTCGTTTCCCTCTTTGTTCCAGCCGCCCTTGTCCTTCAGCTTCGTGCTGGTCTTCGTGTAGTCCGGGATGATGTCGTTCCCGCCCGGCGGTGCCTCCTGGTAGGAGGCCAGGAAGGTGATGTGCGCCCGGTACATGTAGAGCATCGTCCCCGCCGACACGTCCTTGGTGTCATCGGACGGGCGGTAGAACGGGATGGTGTAGTCGGTGTTCTTCGTGTGCCAGCCGCCCGAGCCGATGAAGCCGGACGACCAACCCGGCCCGCCCACCTTGTCCAGGCGGACATGGATCATCGGGATGCCGTCGTTCCCCGTCAGATCCTTGAACACCTCGGCCCGGTCCGGCACGGGATAACCGGTGAGCATCTTGACCGCTGCTCTCCAGTTGTCGTCGTTGTTGTCCTTGGGGTCGGCCATCACCGTGCTCCGCGAATGTCGTGGTCGTGGCAGAAAAGAGGGCTGGCGGTCCGGGCTCAGGCCGTCCTAGGAATCGTCCTCGTCATCGCCATCACCGGTGAGGTCGCTGTCGACGTCCTCGAAGATGTCCATGAATTCCTCCATGGCGATGGTCTCCAGGCTTTTCCCCTGGCTGGCGTTCAGCTGCTCGATGGTTTCCCACAGAGCGTCCTGGACGTCCTCGAAGAGCACCGTGTGGTCCTCGAAGACGCGCACGATCTCTCCTGCGGCCTTCTGGACGACCGCGTTCAGCTCGCCTCCGCCCGCCGCCGCTTTCTCCCCGGCCATGTCGCCCAGGATGAGCGGCTTCGCGGCAGTGATCGTGGTGGCGTCGATACCGTCGCTGATGGATTCCATGGCCGGCCCGTCGTTCGGGTCGTCCTTGGCTATTTTGTCCAGGGCCGTCACGAAGGGCTCGATGTGTTCGCTGATGAACTTCTTCAGGAATTCGCTGTCAAGGACCGTGACTTCGGCCACGTCGTTCCCCTTTTCGTGACTGAGGGATGCCGGCTGCTGAGGGATGCCGGCTGCTGAGGGATGGCGGCTACTGAGGGACGGGCGGTCAAACGCCGGGCGCCGTCGGCCTCAGCTGTTCCGGACCGGGTCAGCGGGGCACGGAACAACTGAGGCCGACGGCGCCCGGTCGTTCATTCGCCGCTCCCGCCCGGCTCGACCCGCACTCCGTGCGCGGGGAACCCGACCCGTGCCGTCGCGCGCGGGGAAGGAGGGAGACGGCCGTCTCGCGCGGTCAGCGGCTGCCGATCCTGACGCCCTGCCACCGCTGGGTGCCGCTCTGCTCGCTGCGCCGGTAGTCGTCGGAGATATCGGTGAGCGCGATGGAGTGGTTGTTGAGCAGGGTCCTGATGTTGTCGACGGCCGCGTTCCATTTCGCCTGGACTTCGCCGTAGACGTCGCGGTCGTCACCGATCCAGGTGTTCTGGAGCTCGGACAGTTCCTGGTTCAGGGTTTCGATGGCGCTCGCGATGGCCTGCGACTGGGTCTGCATGTCCTCCACCGCGGCCTGGACCTGGGTGTAGTCGACGTAGATAAAGCCTTCGCTGTTGTTCATCGGAATCCTCGATTCGCCGCAGGTACGGGGGGCATGCGCCGACGGTCAGTGGGCGGGACCGTCGCTGGAGGGAAGGCTGCTGGGGAGGGACGACCTCAGGAACGAGGAATGCCCGCCTCGGACTGACCTGTGGTGGAGGTGGAGTTCGAGGACGAGAGGTCCGTCCCGTTGAGCTCGTCGAAGACGGCCGTGGACCTGGAGTACTCCGAGTCGATCGCCTCGTTCGAGGAACCCTGCACCAGACCCTGTTCCCTGAGGGTCTCGTTGAGCTCGTCGACCATCCTGTCCAGATTGATCAGGATGGTGTCGACATGCCCGTCCCACGTCTCCATCAACTGCTTGAACTTCCCGCCGTCCGCGCCCTGGTAGCTGTTGGCGAGGTTGCCCGCGGTGGACTGCACGTCGTGCTGGCGGCGCGAGATATCGCTGAACGCTGTCTCCAGCGCCATGATCCCGCCGCGCGTCGCCTGCTCTTCGGACTGCTGCATGGCCATCAGAGAACTCCCTTTCGGCGAAACTCACCGATCTGTGAGCCCCATATCCACCCGTGGGCAGACGAGGTGGTCCGCGAGCACGCACTGGTTCGCCGGAAACATGGGGGTGGCCCGATGCTAAGCAGGCGTCAACTTGTTTGGCAATTAACCACCGAGGCACGACGAAGGACCGAACTCCGGCCGAAAGACGCTCAGTTGAGCAGAGACATCGAATTCTCGCCGCTCACTTGAGCGGCGAGACACATCCGTCCGGACAGATCGGGTAATCCCCCTCTTTCTCCCGTGACAACGGAACACGCGGTCTTAACACAAGGTGACCGCGAAGAATCCAAGAATTTCCCTGCCGGAGGGCCGACAGCGGGGCGACTTTTCCCACATGCCCGCTATTCCTTCGGGCACCGCAGGGTCACCCGTGCCTCTCCCGAGGAGGCCGCCTCCGGGGTGAGGTCCGGGCCGCTCGGCAGCATGGCCAGCATCGGCGACGGCATCGTCCGCGCCTCGACGCCCTCGTACCCCAGCGCCTTCACACCGTCCTGGGAGAGCACCCGGTACTTCACTCCCTCGTCCGTGACCAGGTAGGTCGTGTCGCCCAGCACGCTGCCGCCCGCGCTCAACGCCCTGACCAGAGCGCCCTTTCCGGCTCGTACGGCGATGGCGTCGACCTTGAGACAGCCCGGTACGACCTCGGGGGCAGGTGACTGCGCGGCCCGGGGCAGAGCGCTCGCGGGCAGCACGGACGCGCCCACCCGTACACCACGCGCCGTGGAGTCGACGGCCGCGCACGCCACCGACTCGGCCGCGATGTCGACCGCTTTCGGCGGCCTCTCGGGCAGTTTCGCCGAGTTCGCCGCGAAGTCCCCGGAGCCCGGGGCGAGATGCTCGGTGAGCGCGTCGGCGCCGAGCGTCGCCACGGTCGCCGCGGCTCCCCCGTACGCCTTCTCGCGGGTCCTGGGGTCACCGAGCGTCAGCGCCGCGCCGGTGGCCGTGAGCGGGACCAGCCCCTCCTTGGTGAGCAGGTGGTAGCGGGACGCCGAGCCGGGTACGTCGACGCGGAAGACCTGCCCGACCCTCGTGTTCCGGCCCGCCAGCTCCGGCCCCGCGGCACCCCTGCCGGGCACGTCGGCCGGGGCCAGGTCCGGCCCCTGGGGCAGGGCGTCGAGGAAGGCGGCCGAGACGGGGCGAGGGGTGACGTCCCCGTACCCCAGGGCCTCGACCGCGTCCGCCCCCTTGTCCAGACGCAGCCGACTGCCCTGCCACACCAGGTACGTGGTGTCGTCCGGCCCGGCGACCAACAGGCCGTCGCCCTCGCCCAGTTGCCGCCCGCCCGGAACGTCCCGGGGCTCGTCCGCGCCGAGGGCGAGCGTGGTGGTCGCCGTGACGACACCCGTGGTCCTCGGCAGGACGCCGGAACACACCAGCCAGGGCTTGTCGTCCAGGTCACCGGTGCCCGGCAGCGCCTCGGGGCCGTCCGGGATGCCGATGGGCGCCCCGTGCGGTGTGCCGGCGAGCGAGGAGGTGCCGACCGTCGTGACACCGATGCCGCCTCCGGCGATCAGCTGCGCCGACGCGTAGTTGCGTACCGGGCGCAGCCGTCCGTCCAGGTACAGGTAGCGGGCACCGGTCTGCTTGTCCACGATGAGGTTCTGCGCGGTGCGCCAGGAGTCGTTCCCGCCGGGCTTGATGAGCCCGAAGACGAACGCCCCGGCGCACACGATCACGGCGATGACCACGCCTATCGCCGCGCCGCGGTTGGTTCTGCCCAGGGGGCTCTCCGGGTCGTCGGGCTCGGCCCGCAGCATGGCCGAGGCCAGCCTCCCCATGACGAAGAGGTGTGCCTGGACCTGGTCCCGTTTGCTGTGCATGGTCGCCGTTCTCCCGGATCAGCCGTTGATGCCGCGCAACATGCCGTAGACGCCCATCGACCAGAGGGTCAGCGGCAGCATGCTGATGGCGGCGAGCGAGTGCAGCAGTTCGGCCGCACGTCCCCAGTACGGCACCAGCCGCCGCCCCGGCACGGTCCAGGAGGCGATGGTGAGCGCGGCCGTCAGCACCAGCAGTCCGGCCGTCAGGGTCAGTCGGCCCTCCGGGTCCAGGGCGCGTGCCGCCGCGAACAGCAGCAGGACGGTGCCCCAGGCCCCGGCGGTGGTCAGCACGAGCCGCTGCAGGACGTTGCCCAGTCCCCTGCTGTGCAGCAGCAACAGCAGCGAGAGGGCCACCACGGTGAGGACCCGGGCGAGGTTCGGGTCGGCGACGAGCATCGCGAGGCAGGGCAGGCAGACCAGGCCGATGGCCGTGTAGAAGGCGGTCATCCAGCCGTCCGCCATCGTGGCGCGAACCTCGACGTCGGAGGCGGAGTAGGGGTCGATGCCCTGCTGCAACTGCTGGACGTTGGTGGGCAGCGGCGGCATGCGCATACCGGAGAGCCGGAACGACAGCGAGGGCACGAAACCGCCGAACAGCACCACCACGACGACGACGGCACCGGCCGCCTGTTCCGGCGTCAGTTCCAGGATGATCAGGGCGGCACCGAGCGCCCCCGCCACCGCGACGGACGCCGTGCCGAGGAACAGCGCCGGGTACATGCCGACCGCCGCCAGCGCGAGCACCGCTGCACCCCCCGCGGCGGCGGAGGCCGCCAACAGCCTCGCGCCCAGCACCGCATCGCCCCCGGCGCCGCTCAACTCCCCGCCGGGCAACAGCCAGCCCGCCAGCGCGAAGTACGGGGTGGCCATGAGGCCGAGCACCGAACCGGCTCCCGAGTCACCCACCGCACGGGCCGCGGAACCGGCCCCGGCCAGCAGCAGCAGCCCGGCGGCCGAGGCCACCAGCGCCCGCAGCCAGCCCGGCGAACCCGGCAGGGCCAGGAACACGATGCCCAGCGTGAGCGTGGCGACGGCCAGAGCGTGCAGCAGGCGCCTGCCGGCTTCCGGGCTCCAGCCGAACGGCCGCTGCTGCATGGTGGTGGATATGCCGTCGACCAGGTCGTCGAGGTGCACCTCGGGTAACGCCTCGGTGCGCGGCCGCAGATGAAGGGCCTCGCCGTCCCGCAGGCCGAGGGAGTCCAAGGTACTCTCTGGGTCGAGCGGTGGGCCGCCGAGGCGTTGCAGTACCCAACCGCCGTGCTCCAGGCCGGATTCCTCCAGGTCCTCGCCTCCGTAGCTGATCACAGTGGGCAGCAGATCGGCCACGGGGACGTCGGAGGGTACGGCCAGGTCGACGGTCCTGGCCGGGGCACGTACGGTGACGCGGCACAGGTTTGCCACCTGAATGTCAGTCATGGGCTTCGGGTTCACGCTTTCTGGCGGACCGCGGGATGCGCGGTGGCTGGAAGGTGGGAAGCGGCACGCCGGTCGATCACTGAACGTGACGGGAAGTCGGGCATGGTGCGCGCCGAGGAGACTGGCGGTCGACCGGTCCCCTTCGCAACACCGCTGAACAATACAGCCCTCCATACAGCCTCCGCCGAGCGCATTCGGGAAACGTTCTTCGGTCCGGAATATCAGCGGTGCAAAGGCCGTTCCGGACAACCGGGAAACGGTGAACACCGGCTGACGCCGTGCCGTCGCCACCGGAATTGTTCCGCCATCATCGAGGAGTCCATTTCGTGAGCGTGATCCTGTTCCGCAGGCCCGCACGCCGCAGAGGTCCGGAATTACCGTCGGGTGAACTGAGTCTTCAGGAACCGCCGACGCTTCCCGAAGTCGTGCCGGACACTTCCGCGGTATGGACATACCTGCCGATGGCGCTGATGTCCGTTTCCATGATGCTGATGTTCATGCGGCCCGGTATGGCGCGCTCCAGCGGTGGATTCATCTATATCGCGCTCGGCATGATGGTGGTCGCCTCGGCCGCGATGATGCTCGGTCAGGTCATGAAGCGCAACGCCGACCGCAAGCAGCGGCTGAAGGGCGAACGCCGCGACTATCTGCGCTATCTGCGGCAGACCCGGCGCAAGGTGCGGGCGTCCGTCGTCGACCAGCAGCGCGCCCTCTCCTGGCGCCACCCCGAGCCCGACGCGCTGTCCTCCTTCGTGCGCAGCACCCGGCTGTGGGAACGCCGCGCCTCCGACGAGGACTTCGCGGAGGTCCGGATGGGCGTCGGTGACCAGCGCATCGCGATGAAGCTGACCCCGCTGTCGACGAAACCCGTCGAGGACCTCGAACCGCTGTCCGCGCACGCGCTGCGCAGCTTCACCAAGGCCTACTCGACCGTACGCGACCAGCCCATCGCGATCTATCTGCGGGCCTGGTCGAAGGTGCTCTTCCGCGGGGACGAGGAGCGGACGCGCGCTCTGGTGCGCTCCCTGCTCGCCCAGTTGGCCACCTTCCACTCCCCCGAGGACCTGTGGATCGCGCTGTGCGTCTCGGACGAGCGGCGGGCCGAGTGGGAGTGGGCGAAGTGGCTCCCGCACAGCCTCCACCGGCACGAGGAGGACGGCGCGGGACCGGCCCGCATGATCACCTCGGCCTTCAACGAGCTGGAGGGGCTGCTCGGTGCCGAGTTCCACGAGCGTCCGGGCGCCGACCCCGAGGCGGTCCCGGGACGGGAGGAGCCCTACACGGTCATCGTGATCGACGGCTGCACCATGCCCTCCGGCCACCGCTTCGACGGATACGGGTTCCGCAACGCGGTGGTGCTCGACCTCACGGGCGCCCTGTCGTGGAAGCCCGGCCGCACCACCCTGCGCCTGGAGGTGGCCGAGGACAGCGTCGCGCTCGTACGGACCGACCGCGACCGCAAGGAGCAGTCGACCGTGCTCGGCAGGCCCGACCGGTTCGGCCCCGTGGGAGCGCTGGCGCTGGCCCGGCTGCTCGCGCCGTACCGGATGGGCGTGGGCGGCGACGACTCCAAGCCGCTCGCCACCGACGTCGAGCTGACCTCGCTGCTGAACATCCCGGATCTGCACCGGCACGAGCCCGCCACGCTCTGGCAGCAGGCCACGGGCAGCGCCCGGCTCCGGGTGCCCATCGCGGTCAGCGCCGACGGCAGGCCGGTGGAGCTGGACATCAAGGAGTCCGCGCAGGGCGGTACGGGCCCGCACGGCATGCTCATCGGCGCCACCGGCTCCGGCAAGAGCGAGCTGCTGCGGACGCTCGTACTCGCGCTCGCCCTCACCAACTCCTCGGAGACCCTGAACTTCGTCCTGGTCGACTTCAAGGGCGGCGCCACCTTCCTCGGCCTCGACGAGCTGCCGCACACCTCCGCGGTCATCACCAACCTCGCCGACGAGGTGGCCCTGGTCGCCCGTATGCAGGACGCCCTGCACGGTGAACTGATACGCCGTCAGGAACTGCTGCGGGCCGCCGGGAACTACACCTCCGCCCTGGAGTACGAGAAGGCCCGGCAGTCCGGTACGCCGCTGGAGCCGCTGCCCAGCCTGTTCGTCGTGGTCGACGAGTTCAGCGAACTGCTGTCCGCGCACCGAGACTTCATGGAGCTGTTCATCATGATCGGGCGGCTCGGCCGCTCGCTCGGGGTGCATCTGCTGCTCGCCTCGCAGCGGCTCGACGAGAGCCGTATGCACCAGCTGGAGAGCCATCTGTCGTACCGGATCGGGCTGCGCACCTTCTCCGCGATGGAGAGCCGTGGCGTGCTGGGCGTGCCGGACGCCTACGAGCTGCCCGCGCAGCCGGGCGCCGGTTTCCTCAAGAGCGGTGTCGACGCGCTGACCCGGTTCCGTGCCGCGTACGTCTCGGGCCCCTACCAGCGGCGCCGTGCCGTCGTCCAGGCGCAGGTGGCGCGTCAGGTGGTGCCGTGGACGGCGGAGTGGGTGGTGCCGCGGGCCCCCGCGGACCCGGATCTCACCGGGGCCGCCGAGGAGGAGCCGGAGGCGGAGGGCGAGGAGGAGAGCGGGGAGTCGCTGCTGGCGGTGGCGCTCGACCGGCTGCGTGGCTCGGGCCGGCCCGCCCACCAGGTCTGGCTGCCACCGCTCGACACCCCGCCCACCCTGGACCAGATCCTGCCGCCGCTGACGCCCGATCCGCGGTACGGCCTCACCACGGCCGACTGGCCGCAGCGGGGCCGGCTCACCGTCCCGGTGGGCATCGTGGACCGGCCGTTCGACCAGCTCCGCGATCTGCTGACGGTGGACCTGTCGGCGGCCGGCGGCCATGTCGGGATCGCCGGTGGCCCGCAGAGCGGCAAGAGCACCCTGCTGAGGACCCTCATCACCGCGCTCGCCCTCACCCACACCCCGCGTGAGGTGCAGTTCTACTGCCTGGACTTCGGCGGCGGCACCCTCGCCGCCCTCGACGGCCTGCCCCACATGAGCGGCGTGGCGGCCCGGGTGGACACCGAACGGGTGGGCCGGGTGATCGCCGAGGTCACCGGACTGCTCAGCCGACGGGAACGGTTCTTCCTGGAGAACGGCATCGACTCCATGCCCACGTACCGCAAACGGCGGGCGGCGGGCGAGTTCCCCGACGAGCCGCACGGCGACGTCTTCCTGGTCGTCGACGGCTGGTCCACCGTGCGCCAGGACTTCGACCGCCACATCCCCACGTTCAACGCGCTGGCCGCGCGCGGACTCAACTACGGCGTCCACCTCATGGTGACCACGGCCCGGTGGGTGGAGCTGTCGTCGTCCGTACGCGACCAGACCGGGACCCGCCTTGAGCTGCGGATGGGAGACGCGATGGACTCCCAGATCGACTCCCGCAAGGCGGCGACCGTGCCGCGCAGCCCCGGCCGGGGCCTGACCGCCGACAAGCTGCACTACCTCTCGGCTCTGCCGCGCGTCGACGGCGTGGAGGACGCCGACGACCTCGCCGACGGCGTCGCCGGTCTCGTCGCCGCGATCGACGAGAACTGGACGGGACCGGCCGCGCCCCGCGTGCGCATGCTGCCGACCAGCCTGTCCGTCGACGAGCTCCCCGACGCCGGGGGCGACCTCGGCCTGCGGGTCGCCATCGGCCTGGACGAGAACGACATCGCCCCGGTGTGGCACGACTTCACCGAGAACCCGCACCTGGTCGTGGTGGGCGACACCGAATGCGGCAAGACCAACCTGCTTAAGGTGATCGCCAAGGGCATCACCGAGCGGTACACCCCCGCTGAGGCCCGCATCATGACCGTGGACTACCGGCGGGAGCTGGTGGAGAGCATCCCCGAGCCGTACCGGCTCGGCCACGCCGTGTCCTTGGACATGCTGAAGGAACTCGTGGACGGAGCGGCCAGGGCCGTCAGGCAGCGGGTTCCCGGGGAGGACATCGCCCCGTCACGGATGAGGCAGGCCGACTGGTGGAAGGGCCCGCGGCTGTTCATCCTGGTCGACGACTACGACATGGTGGGCAGCGGTCCCATGACGCAGCCGTTCAGCCCGCTGCTCGACCATCTCGCGCTCGGCCACGAGGTCGGTCTCCACATGATCGTGGCCCGCTCCTCCGCCGGAGCCGGCCGCGCCCTCAACGAGCCCCTGCTGCGCAGACTCCAGGAGGTGAACACCCCCGGCCTCCTGATGTCCTGCCCCCCGAGCGAGGGCTACCTGTTCGGCAACGTGAAGGGCCGCGAACTGATCCCCGGCCGGGCCGTCCGAATCGCCCGCCGCAAGACGCTACAGATCCAGACACCACGGCTGGGGGCCGACGACTGATGCCTCACACAGCCGCGAGAGGCCCGCGCCCCGAAGGGGGCGCAGGCCCGTTTGGGGGCGCAGGCCCGTTTGGGGGCGCAGGCCCGTTTGGGGGCGCAGGCCCGTTTGGGGGCGCGGGGAACTGCGCGACAAGCCACGACGAGCCCGCAGCAACACAACAACGCCAGCCAGGCAGACGCCGCGCCCACCCAGCCGAACCGCGCCCCAAAAGGGGCGCAAGCCCCTCCAGGGGCGCAAGCCCCTCCAGGGGCGCAAGCCCCTCCAGGGGCGCAAGCCCCTCCAGGGGCGCAAGCCCCTCCAGGGGCGCAAGGAACTGCGCGACAAGCCACGACGAGCCCGCAGCCACCCACCGACAGGAACCCGGCAGACGAGTAGCCGCACCCACCCGCCGGAGGCCAGGCGCGGGGAACTGCGCGACAAGCCACAACGAACCCGCAGCAACACAACGACACCAGCCAGGCAGACGCCGCGCCCACACTCGGACACCCCGCTCACTGCCCCCGGGCGGAGCCCCCCGGCAGCCAGTTCCTCGCCCTGCCACGAGGAAGCACCGCGGCCATCGCTCCGACAAGCAGGACCACCGCCAGACCCCCGCCCGCGATCGCCAGAGCCCGGTTACGGGGACCGGGGTCGGCGGCCTCCGGCAGGTGGGCGGGCTCGGGCCGCCCGGGCGTGGCCTCGGCCTCTTCCGGGACGACGGACAGAGCAGCGTAGGGGTCGAGCCGGGGCGTGTCCGACGGATAGCTGGTCGCGAGCAGCCGCCCGGCCACCTCCGCCGCGGTCATCTCGGGCCGGTACGCCCGTACGAGTGCGGCGGCCCCGGCCGTACCGGCCGCCGCCAGCGAGGCGCCGGAGCCGATGTAGTGCCCGGAGCCCCGCGGCCCGACGCTGACCATGGAGCTGCCGGGCGCCGACAGGTCCGGCTCGTACGCGGGCGGAGCCTTCTCCTGCCGGACGCCGTTGCGCCCGAAGTCCACGACGGCCAGCACGCCCGGCGCGGCGGCGGGCCAGTACGGCCCCTCGGGCATCTCCCCGTCGGGCCCGAGTTCCTCACGCGGCACGGCGTCCGGAGCCGCGGGGGCGACCACGAGCGCGTCACGCCGCGTGGCGTGGGCGACGGCAGCGGTCAGCTCCGCCTTCCCGGTCCGCAGGGCGTGGCCGACATAGATGACCTGCGCGCCCCGGTCCGCCGCCGTACGAATACCGAGGGCGACGCGCTCGGCGGAGGGCACACCGCGGTCGTCGGCCCCCCGCAGCGCGACGATCTCGGCCTCCGGAGCGATCCCCGTGACACCGCTGCCCTTCTGGGGCGCGGCGGCGATCAGCCCCGCGGCGAAGGTGCCGTGCCCCACACAGTCCTCACCGGCACCGTCGAGGGCCGTCACCCGCCCGGACAGGCTGGGCACGCCCGAGGAGACACCCGTGTCCACCACGGCGACGGTCACCCCGGCACCCCGGGAGATCCGCTGGGCCCACGACAGCCCGAGAGCCGTCTGCGACCACGCCGCTCCGGTGGCCGTCGCCTCCGAGGCGCCGGTGCACGGGCTGTCCTCGCCGAGGCGCACCGGCAGCGGAGGCAGTCGCGTGGTGCCCGGGTCGTCCGCGGCCGGAACAGCGGCCGGAACTGCGGCCGGAACGACCGACCTTCCCCCCTGCACGGCGTGGGCGGGCACACCGGTGACCGGCATGAAGGCGGCAACAGCCACCACAAGGCACGCATACCTGTATTTCATGACACCTCGCATCATACCTATGATATGCGCATGACACAGGTTCCCGTCGGTACAGAGCAGGGCCCAAGTCGCAGAAATACCAAGGAGGTTCGAGGCGCGTGGCACGGCACATACTCACGGTCAGCCCGGAACGCACGGACAGTTTCCAGACGATCGGTGAGGCACTGGCCCAGGCACGCACCGGCGCGGTGATCCGGGTACACCCCGGGCGCTACCCCGAGAACCTCGTCGTCAGGAACCGGGTGACGATCGTCGCCGAGGGCGAGCCGGGAGCCGTCGAGATCAGCCCCCGCGCCGGCAGCGCCGTCAGCCTCATGGCCGACGCCGTCATGCTCAGCGGCCTCACCCTGCGCGGACGCGACAAGGAACTCGCCGTCGTGGACGTACCCGCGGGCCAGGCGGCCCTCGACGGCTGCACCGTCACCGGAGCGGGATGGACGGCGTTACTGGTCCGCGGCAAGGGCTCGCTGGCCGCCCGCGACTGCCGGATCAGCAACCCCGGCGGCGCCGGACTCGTCGACTCCTCGGAGGCCGAGAGCGTCGTCGAGGACTGCGTGTTCGAGAACTTCGGCACCTCCGCCGTGGTCATCGGCGAAACGGCCGCCCCCCTCATCCGCGACTGCCGGATACGCGGCGCACGGGCCAACGGCGTCCTCGCAAGCGGCGAAGCCAGAGGCACCGTGGACGGCTGCGACATCTCCGGCACCGACAAACCCGCCATCGCCCTGGAAGGCCACAGCTCGACCCGGATCCTCAGGACCACCGTCCACCACACCTCGGTGGGACTGCTGGTGAGCAGCGTCTCCCGGCCCGAGATCGAGGAAACCACCTTCGAGTCCATCACCCAGACCGCGATCGTCATCTCCAGCGGGGCCGACCCACTGCTGCGCCACTGCGTCACCCGGCGCACCAAGAACAGCGGACTCCTCGTCCTCGACCGCTCCCGCGGAACCCTGGAGGACTGCGCCTTCCACACCTCCACCGAGCCCGCCATCCGGGTCGTCGAGGGCAGCTCCCCACTGCTCCGGGACACCGTCGTCAGCGACTGCGCCGACGCCTCGGCCGCGGTACTGCTGGCAGACGACTCCGCCGCCGAGTTCGACCGCCTCGACGTACTGGACGCGACCGGGGTCGGCATCTCCGTACGCTCCGCCAACCCTCTCCTGCGCCGCACCCGGGTCATCGGAGCGGGCGGACACGGCATCCAGATCACCGACGACGGCCGCGGCCGCCTGGAACACTGCGAGATCGAGTCCGCGGGCGGCTGCGGCCTGAGCATCGACGACGACGCGGACCCCGAGGTCACCGACACCGTGCTGCGTTCCTCCTCCGGGTCGGGCGTCCTCATCGGCGAGCACGGGCGGGGAACCCTGCGGGACTGCGAGATCATCGACAGCGCCGACGCGGGTGTGAGCGTCCAGGACAACGGCGAGGTCACCCTCGACCGGGTGCGCGTGAGCGGCTCCAAGGCCCACGGAATCCAGGTGGCGCACGGCGGCCGAGCCTCCCTCACCACCTGCGAGGTCACCGGCAGCACCGGCGACGGCATCCGAATCGACAGCACCGACCCCGTCACCGTCACCCGCTGCGTCGTACGCGACAACCGGGGAGCCGGACTCAGGCAGAGCCGCTCCGGCGACCGGCTCTCGGTCGAGTTCCTCACCAGCGCGGACAACGGCACGGCGGACCGCTGGGGCGAGAACGCCGAGCCCACCGGCGAGAACGGCACACCCGGCCACGCCACGAAGACACCCGAACCGGAGAGCCCGCTGGCCGAGTTGGAAGCGCTCATCGGCCTGGACAACGTCAAACACCAGGTCAACACCCTGGTCAACCTCAACCAGCTCGCGGAACGCCGCCGCCGTCTCGGCATGCCGGTCCCATCGATGAGCCGGCACCTGATCTTCGCCGGACCACCCGGCACCGGCAAGACCACCGTCGCCCGCCTCTACGGATCCATCCTGGCGGACCTGGGTGTGCTGCGCTCCGGACACCTGGTCGAGGTCGCACGCGCCGACCTGGTGGCCCAGATCATCGGCGGTACGGCCATCAAGACCACCGAGGCCTTCACCAGCGCACTCGGAGGCGTGCTGTTCATCGACGAGGCCTACACCCTCACCCCCGAAGGAGGCGCCTCCAACGACTTCGGACGCGAAGCCGTCGACACCCTCCTCAAACTCATGGAGGACCACCGCGACGACGTGGTCGTGGTGGCGGCCGGATACTCCGAGCAGATGGAGTCGTTCCTGTCCGCCAACCCCGGCCTCGCCTCCCGCTTCACCCGCACCATCGAGTTCGGCAACTACGCCGTGGACGAGCTGGTGACCATCACCGAGAGCATGTGCGTCAAGCACCAGTACGAGCTCGGGCCGCTGACCCGCGAGGCACTCGCCGTACGCTTCGAGGGCATGACACGCGACGCCTCCTTCGGCAACGGCCGCGCGGCCCGCGGAGTGTTCGAGGAAATGGTGGACCGGCAGGCGTTCCGGCTGGCGTCCATGCCGGACCCCGGCGAGAACGACCTCACCCTGCTGCTGCCGCAAGACGTCGGCGAGGCCGAGTCCGCGGCCGTAGGCGGAACGTCACAGCACACGGGCGACACCGCCGACGCCACCGACCCGATGACCGAACTCACGGCCATGGTGGGCCTCGGGGCCGTGAAACGGGAGGTCACCGACCTGGTCAACCTGCTGTCCAACGCCCGGCAGCGGCTCGCGGCCGGGCTGCCCGCCCCCAGGATCAGCAACCACCTGGTCTTCACCGGACCCCCCGGCACCGGCAAGACCACCGTGGCCCGGCTGTACGCCAAACTCCTCCACTCGCTGGGAGTCCTGCCCCGCCCCACCCTCGTCGAGGTGGCCCGCGCCGACCTGGTCGGCCAGTACATCGGCCACACCGCCCAGCGCACGAAAGAAGTCTTCACCAGCGCGCTGGGAGGCGTGCTGTTCATCGACGAGGCCTACACCCTCACCCCCGAGGGAGGCGCCGCCAACGACTTCGGACGCGAAGCCGTCGACACCCTCCTCAAACTCATGGAGGACCACCGCGACGAGGTCGTGGTCATCGTCGCCGGATACACCGAGGAGATGGAGCACTTCCTCACCTCCAACCCCGGACTGTCCTCCCGGTTCTCCAAATACGTGCAGTTCGAGGACTACAGCACCGACGAACTCGTCACCATCGTCACCCGGCACGCCACCACCTCCGGCTACGAGTGCGGGGACGACACCCTCACGGCGCTACGGGCCCACGTGGACGCGATCCCCCGGGACCGCTCCTTCGGCAACGCCCGGCTCGCGCGCCGACTGCTGGAGACCATGATGACCAACCAGGCCCGCCGCCTCGGCGGACTCCCGTCACCCACCCTCGCCGACCTCACAACGCTGCTCCCGGAGGACCTGCCGCCCACGGACCGACCGGCACAGCAACAAGCCACCCTGTGAGAAGGGCGTCGAGCCACCCTCTGGAAGGAGACCGTCCGCCGGCAGCCACGCGCCGGCGGGCGCCTCACCCCTCAGCGCGCGCCGCCGCCCCGATCCCGTCCCGCCGAGCGCCCCGCCATCGCTCACCCGGGCTCACCCGGCCGCTTCCACGACCTTCGCACCCCTCGCCCGCGACACGTCATCCGCACCCTCGTCCACACCCTCGTCCCCCAGGAGACGGCGCGCGGTCGTCGCGTCCGTGACGACCCCGGTGAGGAGGCCCGACCTCACGACCGCGCGGATCGCCCCGGCGTTCCGCTCACCACCCGAGACGCCGATCACCTCCGGAACACGGCGGAGTTCGGCGGCGCTGATGGCGATCGTACGAGCGTTCAGCCTCATCGGAACCGCCTGGCCCGCCGCGTCGAAGAGCTGACCGGCCACCTCGGCGCACGCTCCGGACGCCCGGTACATCTCGCGCTCCTGATCGGTCAGCGCCTCGTACACCGGCGAGCGATCCGCCTCCCACGCACGGACACCGACCACCGCCTTGGTCACCCGGCCGAAACGGTCCAGCGTCCCGGCGATGGCCGGCTGGCTTCTGAGGATGGACGCCGTCTGCGCGTTCGGCAGAGCGAAGGGCGCGTACAGGGGAAACGCCCGGCCACCGCCCGCCTCGGCGGTACGGCGGACCGCGGCGACCACGGTGTCATTGGCCAGGTCCTGCCCGTGCACTCCGGTCAGCTGGACCACGTCACAGGAAGGCAGCCGGGCGACCGCCTCACTGAGCGCCTCCACCGAACGGCTTCCGTCCAGCCCGAGGACGTCGTCCCCTTCGATGATCTCCGAAATCAGCTGCGCCGCCGCCGTTCCGAGCCAGCGGCTGACCTGCTGCGCGTCCCCCACGGCCGGTACGCCACCCTCGCCCGAGGTCAGGTTGACGACGACAGCGTGCCGCAGTCCGAAGCGTTCGGTCAGGGCCTGAGAGAGCGGTACGTCGATCTCGGCCGGGACGGTGATGTCGATCCGCACGATGTCGTGGGCCAGCGCGGCGTCGAGGAGGCGGGCCACTTTGAAGCGGCTGATGTTGAACGCCTTGGCGATGTCGACCTTCGACTGGTTCTCCAGGTAGAAGCGTCTGGCGACGGCGGCGGCGAGGAGTTTGTCGATCGGCGCGGGGGAAGGATCAGTCTCGCGGGACTCGCTCATGTCGTCCGGATACGGGCTCATAAGCCGGTCCCGGTCGGACCGAGCAGCGGACAGCGGGGGCCGCGGACCCCACGGACACAGAGTCTCTCCACCCGTAAGGAGTGCCCCCGTAAAGAGTGCCGTCGAGTTCGCGCACCCGGCGCTCCGTCAGTTGTCAACACCTGGCTCCTTTCCACACTCACACCTCCCCCCACGGCCTGGATGACCAGGTCGGACCACGGACGGAACACGTCACCGCAATCCGGTCAACTCCAGTCCCACGGTCATCAGTTCAAGGCTACGTACTCAACAAGACGAGCGCGGCGCAGGGGCGGTTCAGCCACCCAACACCCCCTTTCAGTCATGTACACGCCCATAACGCGACATGTTCACGCCCGACACATGAGGCGCACACGCCGCCGGATCAAACTCCCCTGCGGAACGACTCGCCCGGAAACCGCCACAGAAGGAGCTCCTGTGCCGAACCACAGCCGAGTCACACGCCGCCTGAGCCTCAAGACCGCACTCGCCACCACGGCCCTCCTGCCCCTCGCCCCCACAGCACTCCCCGCGAGGCCCGCCACCGCAGCGGAACGCCCCAGCCACCCCCTGAACGTCACGTCCTTCAACCTGCGCTACGCGAGCACCACCGAACCCAACAGCTGGGCCGCCCGCCGACCGGTCATGCGCACACTGCTGCGCCAGGAGAAACCCCACGTCATCGGCACCCAGGAAGGCCTCTACCAACAGCTCCTCGACATCGAGGCCGACCTCGGACCGCACTACCGCTGGATCGGCACCGGACGCGCCGGCGGCAGCCGCGACGAGTACATGGCGGTCTTCTACGACACCCGCCGACTCGCACCCCTCGAGTACGACCACTTCTGGCTGTCCGACACCCCGAACGTGGTCGGATCGAACACCTGGGGCGGCGGCTCCATCCGCATGGTCACCTGGGTACGCTTCCGCGACCTGCACGACGGCGACAGACAGTTCTACGTCCTGAACACCCACCTGGACAACGCCAGCCAGAACGCACGCGCCCGCGCCGCGACCCTGATCACCCAACGGATCACGGGCCTGGACCGCGCCCTCCCCCTCATCATCACCGGCGACTTCAACGTCGCGGCCCACGGAAACCCGGTCTGCGACACGATGCTGGGAGCCGGCCTCACCGACACCTGGGACACGGCGACCGACCGCAGCGAGCTCTACGCCACCTTCCACGGCTACCGCCCCCTGACCCCAGGCGGCGACCGCATCGACTGGATCCTGACCACACCGGGCATCACGACCCACCGCGCGTCGATCAACACCTTCTCCGCGAACGGGCAGTACCCCAGCGACCACCTACCCGTACAGGCCGCACTGACCCTGGGCTGACTCCGACCTCGCCCCCGTAACAAGCCGCCGCCCCCGTGACCAACCGGATCACGGGGGCGGCGCAGCACTTCACAGAGCCCCCTGTCGGATTCGAACCGACGACCTTCGCTTTACAAGAGCGGCGCTCTGACCAGCTGAGCTAAGGAGGCCCGTGCACGGGTGCGCAGAGGTGCTCACGCATGCACGCCCGTGCAGTGTACCCACGTCGCGGCCGACCCCCGTCGAAAATTTCCGCGAAGTTCACAGGGCCCGGACTACTGACAGACCAGGTGAACGCCAGGTACCGTCCTGACCCAGTTCACACGTGTGGACTACACCACCGCGGAGGCGTACATAGCTGTCGCGGCGGATCACCACCTTCCTACAACGGATCGTCCGGCACGTTCCTGCCGGTAGAAGGGGGCCTACGACCCATGGCCACTGTCTCGTTCGACAAGGCGACCCGGATCTACCCGGGCACCGAGAAGCCCGCTGTGGACGGGCTCGACATCCACATCGAGGACGGGGAGTTCCTCGTTCTGGTCGGTCCGTCCGGCTGTGGAAAGTCCACCTCGCTCCGGATGCTCGCCGGGCTCGAGGACGTGAACGGCGGCGCCATCCGCATCGGTGACCGCGACGTCACGCACCTGCCGCCGAAGGACCGGGACATCGCCATGGTGTTCCAGAACTACGCGCTGTACCCGCACATGACCGTCGCCGACAACATGGGCTTCGCGCTCAAGATCGCCGGTGTGCCGAAGGCCGAGATCCGTCAGAAGGTCGAGGACGCGGCCAAGATCCTGGACCTCACCGACTACCTGGCCCGTAAGCCGAAGGCCCTCTCCGGTGGTCAGCGCCAGCGTGTCGCGATGGGTCGCGCCATCGTGCGTGAGCCGCAGGTGTTCCTCATGGACGAGCCGCTGTCGAACCTCGACGCCAAGCTCCGTGTCTCGACCCGTACGCAGATCGCGTCGCTGCAGCGCCGCCTCGGCATCACCACCGTCTACGTCACCCACGACCAGGTCGAGGCCATGACGATGGGCGACCGCGTGGCCGTGCTCAAGGACGGTCTGCTCCAGCAGGTCGACACCCCGCGCAACATGTACGACCGCCCGGCGAACCTCTTCGTGGCCGGCTTCATCGGCTCCCCGGCGATGAACCTGGTCGAGGTCCCGATCACCGACGGCGGCGTGAAGTTCGGCAACTCGGTCGTCCCGGTGGACCGTGAGGCGCTCTCCGCCGCCACCGACAAGACCGTCACCGTCGGTGTCCGCCCCGAGCACTTCGACGTGGCCGGCTCCGACTCGGACCAGGGTCTCGCGGTCACCGTGAACGTGGTCGAGGAGCTCGGCGCCGACGCGTACGTCTACGGCACCGCGAAGGTCGGCGGCGACGACTCGAAGGACCTCGTCGTCCGCGTCAGCGGCCGTGACGTCCCGGAGAAGGGCAGCACGCTGCACATCGTCCCGCGCTCCGGCGAGACGCACGTGTTCTCGACCTCCACGGGCGAGCGCCTGTCCGACTGACGCACACCCACGCAGGTTGACGAAGAGGGCCCCGCGGACCACCACGGGGCCCTCTTCGCTGCTCGCGGGCACTCCGGCAAAACCGGTTGTTTTCGAGCGATGTGCGTCAACCCCTACCCAGAAACACGCACTCTCACATCCCCCGAACCGGTGACCAAGTGTCGCCAAACAACTACCCCGCGCTACCCTCGCTCGCGTGAAGCACACCACTACCCAACGGACCCAGCGCGGCCCGGGCCCCGCCCGCCGGATCGGCCGCAGTCTCGCTCTCGTCCTCCCCGTCGTCCTGGTGCTCTCCGGGACCCTGGCGGTCACCCGGGTCAACTGGTCCGGGAGCTCGTCCTCGGACTCGGTACTCGCCGCCGCCGAAGCCCCCTCGGGCACCAAGGCCCGCACCAAGACCCGCGCCGCGCACGAGGTGCTGCGCGACAAGCTGCTGCTGGAGCTCCAGGAGCGGGACCCGGGAGTCGCCCTCACCCACCTCCAGCAGGCCGTGAACGACCGGCCGTCGCTGTCCCGCCACTGCACGTCGATCGCCCGCGCCCTGGGCCGCGCGGCCGTCAGGGTGTACGGCCCGTCCCGCGCCCAGTCGTACGCCCGCCCGGTCTGCGACACGTCCTTCGCGTCCGGCGTGCTGACCCAGCACGGCTGAGCGCCCGCAGCGACCGCCCGTCCCCGACCCGGGCGGTGACCGCCGCGCAACCGATCCCCAGGGTCGTGCTCCCGCGAACGGGGCGCCACGTACAGTTCCGGTCATGACCGATCCGAACGCCGCGTCGCGCCCCGTTCAAGCCGTCGTCCTGGCCGGTGGCCAGGGTTCCCGGCTGCGCCCGTACACCGACGACCGGCCCAAGCCGATGGTCGAGATCCCCGGTACGGGCACCCCGATCATCGGCCATCAGTTCAACTGGCTCGCCGAGGAGGGCGTGACCGACGTAGTCGTCTCCTGCGGCCATCTCGCCGACGTGCTGGAGAAGTGGCTGGAGTCGGCCGATCTGCCCGTCCGCGTCACCACGGTCGTCGAGACGGAGCCCCTCGGCCGCGGCGGCGGCCTCAAGTACGCCGCGTCCCATCTCCCCCACCCCGACCAGCCGTGGTACGCGACGAACGGCGACATCTGGACCCGTTTCTCGCTCCGCGACATGGCGGACTTCCACACCGAGCGCGACGCGGTCGCCACGCTCGCCCTCTTCCGCCCGCGCATCCCGTGGGGCGCCGTGAAGACGGACGGCTTCGGCCGCGTCACGGACTTCATCGAGGCCCCGCCGACGACGTACGAGATCAACGCGGGCGTCTACGTCTTCTCCCCCGAGTTCGCCTCCCTGCTCCCCGAGCGCGGCGACCACGAGCGCACCACGTTCCCGCGCCTGGCCCGTGAGCGCCGCCTGGCCGGGTTCTCGATCCCGCACGGCGCGTACTGGCGCGCCATCGACGTACACGCTCTCGTACGAGCCGCCGGTCGTTACCCGAGGAGGCCGCCCACGAGTCCGTCCCGGCTTCCGTCGGAGCCGCCTCCGCCGGAGCTCGAACCGCTCGAACCGCCCGTGGAGGCGCCGCCGGACGCGCCGCCGCTGGAGGTCGGGCCCGTGGTGGTGCTGGGGGCCTGCCGGCCGGGGGACGTCTGCTGGGGCGGGACCTGACCGGCCGTGCCCTGGGTCTGGCTGGGCCGGCCGCCGGTGACGGCACCCGTGTCGCGGGTCGCGCCCGGGCTGCTCGCACCCTGCGAGGGGCTGGCCGAAGTGGCACCCTGCGTGGGCGAGTTGGTGGACGACGGGGTGCGCTTCTTGCGCTTGGCGGGCTCCTCGGGGAGCGGTGAGCCGGGCAGTTCGTTGCGCGGGGCGTCACCCGGGCCGGGGACGACGACGCGGTCGGCGTCCCGGACGGCGCCGCCGAGCACCGAGCCGACGAGCAGGGTGAGTCCGACGACGACGGTGGTGAGCAGGGCGCTGCGGCGCAGCACGTAGCGCCGCAGTTCCCAGATCTCCGCGCGCGGGCCGAGTCGGCGCCAGGCGTTGCCGGCGAGGCGGCCGTCGGCGGAGTAGACGGGTGCGCCGGCGATGATCAGGGGGGACCAGGCGGCGAGGTAGATGATGTCGGGGGTCTCGTAGGCGGGGACGGTTTTCCAGCTGACGGTGACGAGCAGCGCGGCCGACAGCAGGGCGCCGAAGACGGCGGCGACGCGCTGCCACAGGCCGAGGACCGTGAGGACGCCCACGGCGACCTGGGCGAAGGCGATGACGAGGCCGGCGCCGACGGGGTGTTCCAGGCCGAACTGGCGTAGCGGCTCGGCGACTTCCCACGGGTGCAGCGTGTTGAGCCACTTCACCATGGAGCCGCGCTTGCCGCCGTCGAAGTAGTGCGGGTCGCAGAGCTTGCCCATGCCGGCGTAGATGGTGATGCAGCCGAGGAAGACCCGCAACGGCAGCAGGACCACGCCGAGGTTCATCCGGCGGCCGGGGTAATAGGCGTGCCGCAGCGGCTCGTTGCCGTGGCGCCTGGCCCGGGTGCGTCCGTCGGCGTCCTCGTACGGTTCGTCGAACTCCTCGTCCGCGTAGCCGGATTCGCCGTAACCGGATTCGGCGTAACCGGATTCGCCGTAACCGGCGTCCCTGTACGCGGGTTCGTCGTACGCGCTGCCCGTGCCGCGCATGGTGGGCAGGATGCGGGCGCCGGCCGGGGCGTGGTCGCTGTGGCTGCGCTGGGCGCCGACGACAGGGGTCTCGACGGTCAGGTCGCCGTCGTGACCACCGTGACCACCGTGTCCGCCGTGACCGCCGTGACCGCCATGGCCACCGTGCCCGCCATGACCGCCGTGTCCTGTGCCGTAGCGGCCGGCCTCGGTGGCGTATCCGGGCCCTGAGGGGTATCCGCCGGGCTGGTCGACGCGTGGGATGACCTGGGTCGCGCCGGCGTCGCCCACCGGGTCGGCCGCGTGGTGGTGCACGCTCGTGTTCCGCACGGCCTGCAGCAGCCGGTGGGCGCCGGTGTCGTCGGGTGCGGACTTCCCGCTCCAGACGACGGGCGCCCGGCGGCGGGTGCCGGCAGCCGCGCCTGCCCGGCCCGCCGCGCCCATGGCAGGGATGCGCGCGGTGTCCTCGGTGGCGCTCGAGTACCGTGCGATCCGCGGGGACTGGGCCCGCGGCGCGGCGCCCAACTGCACGCGGAAACTCGCGTGATTGACGATGATCTGCGCCGGATCGCTCGGCACCTTCACCATGCTCAGCGCGGGAGCGTCGTCGAATCCAGACGAGCGGTCCCCCGTGGGTGTGCGGGGTGTTCTGGTGTCCACACTCATCTAACCGAGTGACGTGACGTTAGGACACTGCCTTGACCGCCCCGATCTGTCCGGACAGCATCAAGATCATCCCGAACGCCCCGAACACCGCGAACACCCCGTGAGCCCCGCTCTCACGCGCGCCGGCGAGCCGCCTCGTACAGCACAACTCCCGCCGCCACACCGGCATTCAGCGACTCCGCACCGCCGGGCATCGGAATCCGTACCCGGAAGTCGCAGGTTTCGCCGACGAGGCGGGACAGGCCCTTGCCCTCGCTGCCGACGACGATGACGACGGGGCCTTCGAGGGCCTCCAGTTGGTCGACCTCGGCCTCGCCGTCGGCGGCGAGGCCGACGACCACGATCCCGGCCTTCTTGTACGCCTCCAGGGCGCGCGTCAGGTTGGTGGCGCGCGCGACGGGCGTACGGGCGGCCGTACCGGCGGACGTCTTCCACGCACCGGCGGTCATACCGGCCGCGCGCCGCTCGGGCACCACCACGCCGTGCCCGCCGAACGCGGCGACGGACCGTACGACTGCGCCCAGGTTGCGCGGGTCGGTCACCCCGTCGAGGGCGACAATCAGCGGGTCCTCGCCCTCGTCGTACGCGGCGGCCGCGAGGTCCTCGGGGTGCGCGTACTCGTACGGCGGGACCTGGAGGACGAGGCCCTGGTGGTTGAGGCCGTTCGTCATGCGGTCGAGCTCGGGACGGGGGGCTTCCATGAGGTTGATGCCGCCGCGGTCGGCGGCGAGCTGGAGCGCCTCGCGGACCCGCTCGTCGTTGTCGATGAACTGCTGGACGTACAGCGTGGACGCGGGCACGCCCTCGCGCAGCGCCTCGACGACGGGGTTGCGGCCGACGACCAGTTCGGAGGACGACTTGCCGCCCCGGCCCTTGGGCTGCGGCCGCCCCTGCGTCGCCCGCCGCACCTTGGCGTTCGCGGCGCGCTGCTTGGCGTGGCCCTTGCGCATCTCGGCGGGCGGGGTCGGGCCCTTGCCCTCCAGCCCGCGGCGCCGCTGGCCGCCACTGCCGACCTGCGCGCCCTTCTTGCCGGACATGCGGCGGTTGTTTGCGGCCATGACCTACCTGTCTTCGTGAGCGTTCGTTCGCACGTACGTCTTGGTTCGTACGTGCGTCTTAGGCAGTGTGCCGCCCGGAGAGCCGGGCGGCACAATCGATCAAGAGGCGTTCAAGGTCAGCGGGGGCCTCAGCGGGGACCGAGGGACCAGCGCGGCCCCTGCGGGCTGTCCTCGATGACCAGACCGGACTGGTTGAGCTGGTCCCGGATGGCGTCCGCGGTCGCCCAGTCCTTACGGGCGCGGGCCGCCTCACGCTGGTCGAGCACGAGCCGTACGAGGCTGTCGACGACCCCGTGCAGGTCCTCGCCCCGGTCGCCCTCGCCCGCCCACTGCGGGTCGAGCGGGTCGAGGCCGAGGACGCCGAGCATCGCGCGGACCTCGGCGAGCCGCTCCACGGCGGCTTCCTTGTCGTCCGCGGCGAGGGCGGAGTTGCCCTGGCGGACGGTGGTGTGCACGACCGCGAGCGCCTGCGGCACCCCGAGGTCGTCGTCCATGGCCTCGGCGAAGGCGGGCGGCACCTCGGCCGACGGCTCGACGACCCCGCCGGCCTTCTCCATGACCCGCTGTACGAAGCCCTCGATACGGGCGAAGGCCGACTCCGCCTCGCGCAGGGAGTCCTCGCTGTACTCGATCATCGAGCGGTAGTGCGGCGTACCGAGGTAGTACCGCAGGACGATCGGCCGCCAGTGCTTGACCATTTCGCTCACGAGCACCGAGTTGCCGAGGGACTTCGACATCTTCTCGCCGCTCATGGTGACCCACGCGTTGTGCACCCAGTACCGGGCGAACTCGTCGCCGAAGGCCTTGGCCTGGGCGATCTCGTTCTCGTGGTGGGGGAAGATCAGGTCGAGCCCGCCGCCGTGGATGTCGAACTCCCGGCCCAGGTACTTGTGGGCCATGGCGGAGCACTCCAGGTGCCAGCCCGGCCGCCCGCGGCCCCACGGCGTCTCCCAGGTCGGCTCACCGGGCTTGGCGGTCTTCCACATGGCGAAGTCGCGGGGGTCCCGCTTGCCGGTCTCGCCCTCGCCGGAGGGCTGCAGCAGGTTCTCCAACTCCTGGTTGGACAGCTGCAGGTACTCGGGGAAGGACTTCACGTCGAAGTACACGTTCCCGTCGGCCTCGTAGGCGTGTCCGCGCTCGATGAGCCCGCGCATCATCTCGACCATCTCGGTCACGTGGCCCGTCGCGCGCGGCTCGTACGTGGGCGGCAGGCATCCCAGTACTTGGTACCCGTCGTTGAACGCGCGCTCGTTCTCGTACCCGATCGACCACCACGGGCGGCCCTGGTCCGCGGACTTGGTGATGATCTTGTCGTCGATGTCGGTCACGTTCCGGATGAACGTCACGTCGTAGCCGCGGTAGGCGAACCAGCGGCGCATGATGTCGAAGTTGAGGCCCGAGCGGATGTGCCCGATGTGCGGTGCGGCCTGCACGGTGGCGCCGCAGAGGTAGATCGAGACACAACCCGGCCTGAGCGGGGCGAAGTCACGGATCTGCCGGGCGCTGGTGTCGTACAGGCGAATGGTCACCACTCCAGGGTAGTGGGCGCGGGCCAGTGCACAGCGACTAATGACACGAGGGCCACGCATTCGTGACATGTGTGGTTCCTCGCCCCGGGGCTCCGCCCCCAGACCCTGGGGTGGGGG
>NZ_VJZC01000590.1 GCF_009377185.1 Streptomyces spongiae | reverse complement strand
GGAGTGTCGCGGGCGGGACAGACGACAGCGTGCGGCAGACGGCACCAGCTACTGCCATCTCCCCCCGGGTAGGCAACACCGGAACTGACATGCCAGCGGCACACGGTGGGCACCCGGGCGGCCGGAAGTTCGTGCGGATGAAGGCGGACGGGCCGCTCAGCGCCGCGGTGGTACCACTCGATCCGGTTGCCGCACTCGCGGCACCGGTCGCCCTGACCGCAGCGCAGCAGCCGGCTGACGCCGTCTGGGGAGACGTGCAGGGAACGGCGCACGCGGTGGACGAGGAGGCTTCCGTCCCAGCGCCGGGCCGGAGGAGGTGTGGAGCGCATGTGGGCGAACCTGCCAGCCAACACGCCGGATCCGCGGCAGCAGCTCTGCCGGATCGCCCGGTTAGCCCCATCCGGTGAGACTGGAGTGCGAACGCTTGATTGCGTGTTCGAGAGGATCTCGCCGGTTCGGGTGATCTGCGACAGGCGCCCGGGCAGGGAGTCAGTCCCGGGCCGGGCCGGGCAGGTCGTGCCCGCGGCACAGGGTGCTGAAGAGCTCGTCGAGCGGGGTGTTAAGGGCGTGGGCGAGAGCGTGCCAGGTCTTCAGTGTGCCGATGGTGCGGCCCTGCTCGATCTCGATGACGGTGCGTCTGGCCAGGCCGCTGCGGGAGGCAAGCTCGTCATAGCTCCACCCGTGCGCGGCCCGCAGGCGCGCGAGTTCGAACCGCAGTGCAGTGAGGTCCGGATCGGGCGGCAAGATCGTCACCCGTCCATCCGACGGTGCAGACCCCTGCACTGCCAGTGCATACCTCTGCCCTATTTTCCCAGGTGGCGGCGTCCGCGGCAGGGCAGAGGTCTGCACTACGGTGGGTGGCCGTCCCCCCCCACCCAAGAACGGGACCGGCGCGGAATCGACAAGGAGGAACACGCGCCCATGAGGCTGCGCCCAGCATGTCCGACGACACCACGCGCCTGGACCGTGGAACTGCGCTTGCACGCCGGCGGGCTTGCTCTCGTATGCCAGCAATGCCCGCACGGCAGCGGGCAGATCACCGCAGCCTCCGCACGTGCGGCCGCCCTCGCCCACCTCGCACGGCACGCACGCGGCAACCTTCTCCCCTCGTACCTACGGATCTGTCAATGTCATGAACGCGGCTGCCACTGGCATCCCCGCCACCGCGGCTGCGCTGGCCCCATCCGCCTCCTCCTCGCACGCGAACACGGCGGACGACTATGGCGGCTCGCCGACGCCTGCAGCGCCTGTGCCGCAGCGACAGCACAGGCCGCCGTAGTGCCCGACACCGTCCTTGCCCGCCTACCGCTGCACCCGACAACCGCCCGGCGGCACAGACGCCGCCCCAAGGGGCCCGGCGAACAGACCCGGGTACGTGAAATCCTCAGCTACCTGGCCGCTGCCCTTCCAGCGGGCACTTCGGCAGCCGCGCGCTTGCTCGCGCTGCAGTGCGCGCTCCGCGTGAACACCAGAATGCACGTCCGGCTGCCCAACGGCGTGCTGTGCAGCCTCCGCCTCAACGCCGTCCAGGACCCATGGCGCGAGCTGGAGCACGCGCGATGGCTGCGCATCATCCCCGCGACCGCGGCCAACGAGGTTGTTGCCGAACTACTTGACGCCGCGCTGCTCGGCCAAGCACCGGCCCGCCCCGACCGGATGCGTGCCGCGGACTGGGCACTGCGCGTCAGCTCCTCCTCGACAGCAAGGGCAATCGGACCGCTGCCGCAACTGGCGAGCGCCTACCTCGCGGCGCACGCCGACCTGCGCGCCGGTAGCGGACTGAGCGAGCTCGACCAGATGGCGCGCGCCTGTGGCGTCCCGCTCGCGGAACTGCCCACCCTGCTTGACCAACTGGCAGCAACCGGGCTGCTCAGGTCATGGCAGGCCTGCCCAGACTCGGGGGACCTGCACTGGACCCTCGCGTACGGAAGGGGAATCCACGACGCCGCCTGCACGACACGGGCCGCTCCAGGCAATGCGGATGAGGGAGGAGCACGACCTTGAGTGTGCGACAGCCGCTCGGGCGAAAGGCGACGTGGCGCGCTTGATCTTGAACAGGACGTCGTCTGGCCGGTGGACGGCCGGCCTCGACCGGATCCCGCACCGCCCCGTTCCAGCCGCGTCCTTGACTCCTTCCCGGAGCCGACAGACGGCGGAGTTGTGTCTTCCGGGCGCCCATAGTGCGCCGTGTGTGCTTCTTTCGCGCCCTACGTGAGCTCCAACTCTGCCTGTTTCAGCGTGTCTTTGCCTCCTACGTTGGTCTGTTCGCCTGTACGGGGCGGGCTCCGGCGCTCGGCGGGCCGGGTTCGGCGGACGAACCAGCCAAGGGGTGACACGTGGATGCCATAGTGCGGCACGCTCGTCGGGAGAAAGTGGCTGCTGAAGCACAGCAGTGGGCCGACGCTTTGGTCGACTTCGGTCCCTACAACACGTTGTTGCACTTCAAGGACACCAAAACCGCGTCGCTGGATGTGACCGACGCGAACGGTCAGGCCCTGACCTCGCTCCTGGCCGGACGCAAAACCCGCCTGGCCGCCTTGTTCCCTGCTGCCGCCGACCACGGTCCTGCCTGCACCCGGGCACGGGGCCTGCGCCGCAGGATGGTGGAACTGGACGAGGAGCAGGGCATCGAGGCCGGGCGCCTGGCTCTTGGCCTGCTGCGCGTCGACCCGCCGCCAACGCGCGGCAGCACCCCTGTGCCGGCGCTGCGCGCCCCGCTGCTGCTGCAGCCTCTGGCCATCCAGCCGCGCACCGCGTCCGAGAACGACTTCGTCCTCGAAACGGCCGGCGAGGCGGAGATCAACCCGGTGCTGCTGTACGCGCTCAGCCGCCACTACGGCATGGACGGCGACACGGAAGCTCTCGCCGACAAGGTGTCCACCGCACTTGAGGAGTGCGCGGACCCGGCCGACCGCATCCCCCTCGCCTACGAGATCCTCGAGGCCTTTCTCGTCCGCAGCAACCTGACGGCCGAACTGGAAGAACGCATCGTGGCGGGCGTCTTCAGCTTCGATCGGCTACCTATGGTCCAGGACTTGCGCAACGCCACCGAACTGCTGGCCGACCACCCGGTCATCGCCGCCCTGGCCGGCGACCGGGAGGCAAACCGTGCCCTGGCCGAGGACACTGGCACCCGCGCTCCAGCCGGCGCCGACGACATCCCGCCCCGCTCGGAGTACCTCGTTCTCGACGCGGACGCCTCCCAGCAAAAAGCCATCAGCGCCGCGCTGGTCGGCTCCCACCTGGTGATCGAAGGACCACCGGGAACGGGCAAGAGCCAGACCATCGCCAACCTGATCGCCACCTTCTCGGCCCAGGGCAAACGCGTCCTGTTCGTCGCCGAGAAACGCGCCGCGATCGAAGCCGTCACCGACAGCCTCGCCACCGTGGACCTGGACGGACTGGTCTTCGACCTCCACGGCAACAAACTCAGCCGCCGCCAGATCGCCCAGCAACTGCACGACGCCCTGGAGCGCGCCGGCCAGCAGGCTCCGCCCCGCCCGGCCGACCTGCACACCGGCCTGGCTCATTACCGCGAGGAAACCCTCCGGCACATACAGGAGTTCCATCAGCCGCTCGATCCTTGGCAGGTGAGCCCGCACCAGGCGATCACCCACCTGATGGGCTGCCCGTCATCCCACCACACCCGCCTGCGGCTGCGCGGCTCCGCACTGCGCCACCTCCACGGCGAGCGCCATCGCCAGATAGAGCAGGATCTGCGGACCTTCGTCGCCAAGAAAGGACTGACCATCCGCCGCGGCGAATCCCCCTGGTCCCACGCCCAGGCCCGCACCGAAGACGAACTGCGCGCCGTGGTGGCCGGCCTCGACCAGCTCACCGGCACAGCACTTAGCGACACTCGCCGCACCCTTGCCCACCTGGTGGACATCGCAGGCCTGCGCCTGGCCGATGACCTCCAGGGATGGCAGGTCCTACTCACCCTGCTGCAGGACGTCACCGCGACCCTGGCCCGCTTCGAAGCAGCCGTCTTCGCCCCCGGACTGGACGATCTCATCGCCGCCACCGCGAGCCGCGCATGGCGCAAGGAGCACGACCGGAACATCAGCTGGTGGAACCGCCGGAAACTGATCAAAAAAGCGCGTGGCCTGACCAAGGACGCTCTGCGCGAACGCCCCGCGCTGCACGCCGCCCTTATCCAGGCGGCCGACCAGCACGCCCGCTGGCAGACGCTGTCCGTGACCGGCAATACGACCCCCTGGACCGTCCCCGGACTCACCCGCGCCCTGACCGCGTTCACGGATCTGCAGAGCCGTCTGGCCGCGATAGCCCTGTGCGTGCGCTGGGACGGCTGGCAGACCGCTCCCGCCGACGACGTAGACAAAACCCTTCAGCGCCTCGACGGCGACCGCGACACTCTGCTGCGCATGCCCGAACTCAACCAGCTCACCGACCGCCTCGAAGCGGCCGGACTCGGCGGCCTCCTCGACGAGCTGGCACACAAGGACGCCGACCCCGACACGGCGGTGGCCACCTTCGACTACCTGTGGTGGTCATCGGTGCTGGAGGAGGCGCACATGCGCTCCGCCTACCTGCGCTCCTTCACCCGCCTCGAACACGACCACGTCGTCGAGCAGTTCCGCCGCAACGACCTCATCCACCGCGACAGCAACCCCGCCCGGGTCCGCTACGAAGTCGCCGTCCGGCTCCGCAAGGTCCGCGACGCCCACCCTGACCAGAACACCCTGGTGCGCACCCAAGCCCGCCGCAAGTCCCGGCACCTCCCGCTGCGCAGACTCGTCGAAAAGGCCCCTGACGTGCTGCTGGCCGCCAAGCCATGCTGGGCCATGTCACCCCTCGTCGTCAGCCGTGTCCTGCCCGCCACCCGCCTGTTCGACGTCGTCATCTTCGACGAAGCCAGCCAGGTCCTGCCGCACGACGCGATGACCTCCATCATGCGCGCACAGCAGGTCATCGTCGCCGGAGACCCCCACCAACTCCCGCCCACCACCTTCTTCCAGCGCGTCCTCAGCGGCACACAAGAGGACACCGACGACGACCTCGACGACGCTGCGCCCCCGGCCGCCTACGAATCCCTACTGGACCTGCTCTGCAGCCGCCTGCCCCACGTCCACACCCTGAAATGGCACTACCGCAGCCGCGACGAACGCCTGATCGCCTTCTCCAACCACACCATCTACGACAATCGGCTCGTCACCTTCCCCGGCACCACCCTCACCAGCCCCATTCGCCTGGAGACCGTCGACGGCCATGCCCAGCCAGGCCAGAGCGGCTCCGTCCCCGAGGAAGTCGAACGAGTCGTCGAACTGGCCCTCGACCACGCCACCCACACCCCCCATCTCAGCCTCGGCGTCATCACCATGGGCCAACGCCACGCCGACCGCATCAACCTCGCCCTGCGCCACGCCCTCCAAGACCACCCCGAACTGCAGGAGTTCTTCAGCCCAGACGCCGGACCCCGACGGCGCTTCTTCACCAAGAACCTCGAACAGGTCCAGGGCGACGAACGCGACGCCATCATCCTCAGCATCGGCTACGGCAAAGCCGCCAACGGCCGGCTCTCCATGTCCTTCGGCCCGCTCAACAATGACGGCGGAGAGCGCCGCCTGAACGTCGCCATCACCCGCGCCCGCCACACGATGACCGTCGTCAGCTCCTTCACCCACCACGACTTCGACCCCGGCAAACTCAAGAACACCCGCAACCGCGGCCCCGAACTGCTGCGCGCCTTCCTCGAGTACTGCTCCCACGGAGGAGACCTCCAGCGCACCGGAACCGCACGCACCGACTGGAACCTCAACGGCTTCGAACAGCAAGTCCTCGCCACCCTCGAAGCCGCCAACGTCCCCGTCACACCGCAGTGGGGCGTGTCCGGCTACCGCATCGACTTCGCCCTCGGCCACCCCGAACGCCCCGGCCAGATGATCCTCGCCGTCGAAACCGACGGCGAGCGCTACCACAGCGCTCCCAGCGCCCGAGACCGCGACCGCCTGCGCCAGGCACACCTGGAACGACTCGGCTGGCGCTTCCACCGCATCTGGGCCGCCGACTGGTTCACCAACCCGAACACCGAAATTGACCGCCTCCTTGCTGTCTGGCGTGACGCCGTACGACAGGCCGACGAAACGCCCGCCGATCCCGCCCCCACGCCCGGTCCGGCAG
>NZ_VJZC01000589.1 GCF_009377185.1 Streptomyces spongiae | reverse complement strand
GTGCTCGGGTGGGGGTGGATAGTTTTCGCTGAGCCGTTCCAAGCTGCTACTCACCCGGATGACAAATTCCGGTTCAGCTGGACCTGACGTCTCATCACAAAGTGAGCGGACCCTGGGACGACTCGAACGACGCGGACGACGCGGACGATTCGGGACGCGGACGCCCGCGCGCCACCAAAACGGCGCCCACCGCGGCGAGGACGAAACCGAGCACACCGGCCCCCACCGGCAACGTCCGGCCCACCAGACGCAGTTGCCCGCTGTCCTTCTTCGCCTGGTCGACCGCGAACTTCTGGGTGTCCGCGGTGAACTGGATCTTCCGGCTGTCGAGGAGCACGGCCGCGTCCTTCTTCCCACCGGGCGCCCGCAGCGTCTGACGCGGTCCGGTCCGCGCGAACAGCACGCGCCCGGTGGCCTGGTCGACGACCAGCTCGATGCCGTGGTTGGCGTACCACTCCTCGGCCACCACCTGCGGACGCTCCGGCTGGTCGACGATCGCGCCCGGCACCAGCCGGGTGCCGTTCCTCGTCGCGGGCACGGTGCCGGTGAACCGGTAGCCCTCGTACCCGCGGATCTTCTTCACGCCCTGGAAGCGGAGGGTCACGGTCTTGCCGAGAGTGTTGTCCCACCAGCGGTAGTCGCGCCTCTGCACGTCGAAGGGGAACTTCAGATAGGCCTCGCCCTGGATGTACGGCTTCTCGCCGCAGCAGTGCACGGGCCGGTTGGTCCTGCGGTCGTTGACCCAGCGGTGGGGGGTGAAGTCGAGCGCGTCGTGCGGGTCGGCGGCGGGCAGCGACTTGTCGGTGTCGACCGAGGTCGTCACGTCCCAGACGGCGGCCTTGCCGCTGCGCTCGCTGTCGGCGACGTTCCCGCGCACCCGCTGGGTGATGGTGATCCTCTGGTCCGGCACGGTCCTCACTTCTTCCACGTCGAAGACGCTGCCGGTTCCGGTGTAGACGGCGGTGGTGTCGATGTCGATCGGGTTCACCGCGGCCCGCGGTTCCACGTACCACGCGAGCAGGGGCGCCAGCACCAGCAGGAAGGTGCCGACACCCAGGGTGACCAGGGAGAACGGTGAGGCTTTGCGGCGCATCCGGCACTCCAGTGACTTGGGTCGGCGCGACGGGCGTACGGGTACGTCGGGGTCGGCATACGCGTACGCCGGGGTCGCGCGCCGTGGGGGGAAAGTGCGCGTGCGGTGGGGGTGCCGCGCTGCTCCCGTGCGGCACCCGCCATGGGCCGGGAACCGTAGGCGCACTCTTGACGGGGTGTCAATGCTTGTCGAGACTGGGCCGCGGGTTCAGGGTCCCCGCCGTCAGCGCGGGGCACCCGGGTGGGGACGACCTTTCGACAGAGAGGCTGACCCTGCGATGTCCAGACTGCCCAGACTGCTCGCCGCCCTCACCACCGTCGCGGTCGCGGCCGTGCTCGCCGTGGGCGCCGCGCTCGGTGTCGTCGCCCTGTTGGAGGCGACCCCGGACCAGCCGAACACCCCGCTGATCACGTACGGACACGCCGGCGCGGAGCGCTGAGACGTGACCCGACGCCCGGGAACCGTCACCCCGCGCTCGGCCTGGTACGACGTACCCCGCTTCCAGGTGCGCCAGTTCGCCGCGCTCGCCATGGCGGAGGCGCCGGTGCTCGCCGAGGAGATCCTGCGGGAGATCCGCCGCGAGTACCCGCACCTGCCGGTCGTCCTCGACGACTCCGGCGAACCGATGGCGCTGATCGGGATCCGCCGCGCCATCGAGGTCTTCGTGCAGCACCTGGAGACCGCGGAGGGCCGCCCGCGCGTTCCGCCCGGCGTCTTCCAGGAGTTCGGGCGCGGCGAGGGACTGCACGGCCGCAGCCTCGACTCGCTCCAGGCGATCTACCGCCTGGGCGTACGGCTCGCCTGGCGCCGTTTCGCGGAGATCGGCCAGCGCGTCGAGATCCCGCCACCGGCGATGTACGAACTCGTCGACGCCGGCTACGAGTACCTCGACGGCCTTGTCGACCAGTCGGTGCGCGGCTACGCGGAGGCGGCGGCACGCCAGGCAGGCGAACGACTTCGCCTCCAACGCCGCCTGATGGAGCTGTTGTTGTCGGAACACCACCGGGGCGACCCCGGGGAGGCGCTCACCGAACGGGCTGCCCGGATCGGCTGGCCGCTGCCCGACAAGGTCGCCGTGGGGGTCCTGTTGCGCCCGGCGCGTGAAGCCGTCGCCCCCGCCGTGAGCCAGGGCGTGCTGCTCGACATGGAGTACGAGCAGCCCCGCATGGTCGTGCCCGACCCCGACGCGGCGGGCCGCCCCGAGCTCCTCCACCGTGCCCTGACCGGCTGGTCCGGCGCGATCGGGCCGCCCGTGCCGCTGGGCGACGCCGCGAAGTCGCTGCGCTGGGCGGAGGCGGCGGTTCGGCTGATGGAACGGCGGCTGCTGCCCGGCGGTGAGGTGCTGCACTGCACGGAGCACACGGAGGCCCTGGTCCTGCTGCAGCCGGAGGAACTGATCGCCGACCTCGCCCTGCGCTGCCTGGCCCCGCTCACGCACTGCGGCCCGGCCCACGGCCGCCGTCTGGCCGAGACCCTGCTGGCCTGGCTGGAAACCCGCGGCGGCGCCCCCGAGGTGGCCACCCGCCTGGGCGTCCACCCCCAGACGGTGCGCTACCGCCTCCGGCAGATACGGGAGCTGTGGGGCGACGAGATCGACGACCCGGACCGCCGCTTCGAACTGGAGCTGGTGTTACGGGCCCAACGACTCCGCGGCGAACTGGGCGCCCCGCGCGCCCGGCGCTGATCCCACGCTCACCGCGCCTCTTCAGCGGCCAGTTCGCCGGAGCAGGTGGCCCGGCCGAACTTCCCGGCGGCGGTGGCGCTCTGGACGTGCTTGCCGCGAATGCCGAGGGCACAGCGGAGCTGGCCGCCCTTCTCGCCGAGGGTGATGCTGACGAGGGGTTCCGTGCCGAGGGGGACCTCGACGGTCTTGCGCCAGGGGAGGGCGGCGGCGTCGACCGTGATGCTCTTCCCGGTCTTGCCGCGGGCCTGGTAGGTGATGTCGGCGGCGCCGGTACCGGTGACTTCGTAGGTCACCTCGGCTGTGGGTACACGGGGCTCCTTCGCGCTGTCCTTGCCCTCGCTGTCGAGTACGCCGTACAGGACGAGCCCGCCACAAGCGGCCAGTACCGCGCCGGCGGCTATCACCCCCCGCGCGGTCGGGGCGGGATCGCACGGCGGCGGCTTCCTGTGCGGGCGCGGATTCCTCGGATTCCTCGGATTCCGGCAGGGCTGTGGTGGATTCCTCGATTGTGCTGCCCATGAGCTGCCCCCTCGAAATCAGAAACTTTCGGAATGCTCGACGCGTGTCGAATGCTCGGTGCACGTCCGGGCGGTTTATACACGACGCCGCGACGGAGGGCCAGCGGCTGGAAAATTCGGACACTTTGCGTTCCCTTTGTGCCCTCTTGGTGTCAATCGCCTTGCCTTGTCTCACTGCTTGACCTGGCGCCAACCAGCTGACCAAGAACCCATTTTCGGCACTGAAGTCCGAGGGAAAGGCTTGGCGTGAGACCCAGATCGGGCAGGCTCATCGCGTGCCTTGTGGTATCCGCGGTAATGACTCCCGCGCTGCCGCAGGTGGCTTATGCCGCACCCGCCTCCGACGGTGACGACAAGGGAATCGTCGACACCATCAAGGGCTGGTTCGCGGAGCGCCAAGTCCCAGATCGCCAAGATGAGCTGGGACGCGGACAACAACGTCACGTACCTGGAGGAGGACAACGGCGCCAAGACCGCGTACTGCTACGACCAGAAGACGGGCTACCCGCTGTGGCAGCGCGACGCGGAGAACAACAAGTCCGGCGTGCCGCCCTCGTCCGACTGCGCACCGGGCACGTACCCGGCCAATGCCGCCAAGTACGAGTACCAGACGCGCGCCGACGGCTACTCGGCCGACCTGTTCCGCAAGACCTCCCCGGAGGGGCGGGCCTGGCAGTTCGGCTACGACTCGTTCGGAAACCTCAAGACGGTCACGGACCCGAAGGGCGTCGCGACGACCACGGCGGGTGACTACACCACGTCGTACGAGTACGACTCCTTCGGCCAGTTGACCAAGGCGACGGACGCCAACGGTCATGCGACCACGAACAGTGACTTCGGGCCGACGGGCTACCCGAAGACGATCACGGACGCGAAGTCCAACTCGACGTTCTACGTCTACGACGAGCGGGGCCAGGTCACCAAGGTCACCGACGCCAACCTCAAGGTGACCACGCAGACGTACGACGCGTTCGGGCGTCCGCTGGTCAACACGGTGCCGAAGGACCAGGACGCCGGTGTCCTGATCACCACCCCGGCGCCGGAGTACGACGAGAACGACAACGTCACCAAGGCCACGGCGCCGGGCGGCGCGGTGTCCACGGCGGTGTAGTGATGAAGGACGCCGAGTACCGGCACAACTGCATGGACGTGTGGAAGTCGCCGTCGTACAGGGCTCAGCACTCAGCATCCACCCCGTACGCATGGCCACCCCCGCCGACGGCGGGCCGTTCGCGCACTCACGTGCCATTGCTGGTGGCCTTGGGAGTCGCGGTGGCCGGCGTGGTGCTCGCGGCGGTGAGCATCCTGGTGACGGGGGGCGAGCCGGCGGGCTACCGGACGTGGCACCAGCAGAGCCGTGCGATGGAACCGACGTATCCCCCCGGGAACGACGTCTCGGTAGGCTCTTCGACGGTTCGGGTGTCCGGCGCGGTGACGTGATCCTGTTCTCCGCACGTGACTGGGGCGCCAACAGTGTCTTCATGATGCGAGTGATAGCCGTCGGCGGCGATCACGTCGTCATCGACGAGACCGGGACGAGGGTGAGCGTCAACGGCAAGATCCTTCGCGAGCCGTACATCTCCCAGCACGATCCCGACCTCCGCCCTCCCGTGGATGTCACCGTCCCCGCGAACCGGCTCTTCCTCCTCGGTGAGAACCGGACCATCGCGGCCGACTCACGCGCTCACCCCTCCGAGCACAGCGGAACCATCGCCCGCTCCGCAGGGAGCGCAGGTCCGTCCGTAGGACGCGTATGCCGCGGAGCACGTTGTGACGTGGGCCGCTGCGCCTATGACCCGCCGTACAGCCGTTGCAGGTCGACAAGGACCACTTCGTTACGGGTGGCCGCGGCGTGCAGGTCCGGGGTGAACCCGACACCGCTGTAGCAGGCGGGGCGGGCGTGGCTGGTGTCGATGCCGCGGGCGGCGAGGAGGCCGAGGATGTGGCGGATCCGGTCGAGATGGCGTACGTCCATGACCTTGTTCCACTTGGCTTCGCCGACCGACAGCAGGATTCCCTGGTCCTGGCCGATCGCGCCGCGTACGACGACGTCGACTTCGTGCGAGGTACGGGCAGCCGGGTCGGGGACGCTCCCGGCGGTGACATCGATCGGCAGTCCGCCGAAGGTCTCCGGATCCGCGTGCCAGGAGACCCACTCCCGGCACAACTGCTCGAAGTGCGGGCCGACGATCTTGCTGAGGAAGGTGTCCTGGGCGCGTTCCCAGGACGCGGCGGCACCCCGTCTGCGGGCCAGAAGAGCCTGCTCGGGGCGTACGACGGCGTGATGGAAGGCGATCAGGGGTTCGGCGATGCGGTAGGCGCTGCGGTTGCCGCGGAACGCGTCCGGCTCGGCGCTGAGCAGACCGCAGCGTTTGAGCACGGCGAGGGGCTGGGAGATGTCTGTGGCCTTGCGGCCGACCGCGCTCGCGATGCCGCCACTGGTGTGGTTGCCGTTGGCGACCGCGGAGAGGACCGAGTGGTAGAGGGAGCGGTCGCGTACGTCGGGCTCGGCGGCAAGCAGGAATGCGGCCTCGCCGTGAAGGGGGCGGGCAGGGTTGAGGACCGTGCGGCATACCCAGTCGTCGAAGTCGTCAGGTCCGTCCGGAACGTCATCGTCGACGAACTCGCGGCGGTAGGCGGGTGTTCCGCCGACCACGGAGTGTGTGAGGACGGCGAGCCGCGGGTCGCTGATGTTCCAGAATTCGGCCGCCTCACGGTAGCCGAGCGAATGCACGACGAGGTCGAGGCCGGCGCGGCCGTACAGAGGTGACGTCCCGGACAGCAGCCCTCCCATGAACGACATGGCGCTGCCGCAGAGGATCAGGCGCGGGTGGCGGTGGAGGTGGCGGGCCGCGCGCACGCGCAGAAC
>NZ_VJZC01000588.1 GCF_009377185.1 Streptomyces spongiae | reverse complement strand
GGGGCGGCGGGGGCGAGAAAAACCCCCTCAGGCCCACCGGCCCGTCCGCGCCAACAACACCGCCACCGCCGCCGTACCAGCCGTCGACGTCCGCAGCACACTCCGACCGAGACGATACGGCCGAGCCCCCGCCTCCTCGAACAACGCCAACTCCTCCGGCGACACCCCGCCTTCGGGCCCCACCACCAGCACGATCTCCCCGCCGGCCGGAAGACCGACGCTCGCCAGCGGTTCGGAACCGGACTCGTGCAGCACCCCCGCGAAGTCAGCCGCACCCAGCAGCGCGGCGACCTGCTTCGTCGTCGCCGCCTCCGCGACCTCAGGAAAACGGACCCGCCGCGACTGCTTGCCCGCCTCCCGCGCGGTGGACCGCCACTTGGCCAGCGCCTTCAGCCCCCGCTCGCCCTTCCACTGCGTGATGCAGCGCGAGGCGGCCCAGGGCACGATCACGTCCACCCCGGTCTCGGTCATCGTCTCGACGGCCAGCTCTCCCCGGTCCCCCTTGGGCAGGGCCTGGACGACCGTGATGCGGGGCGACTCGGGCGGCTCCTCCCGCACGGGCCGCAGATCCGTGACCACCAGCCGGTCCTTGCCCTCGGCCGCCTTCACCACGCCGTCCGTCCACCGCCCGCGCCCGTCCGTGAGGACCACGTCCTCGCCGGGCCGCAGCCGCTTCACGGACACCGCGTGCCGCCCCTCGGGACCGTCGAGGACGAGCTCCGCCCCCACCCCGTCCAGTCGGTCCACCACGAACACCGGCGCGGTCACCGGGCGCCGCCTTCCGCCGACCCGTCGGGGACCCCGGACAGCGCGGCCCGCGCGGAGGCCAGCTCCGTCGCCAGCAGTTCCACCAGCTGCCCCGCCGGCAGCTCCCGCGCCAGCCGGTGACCCTGCCCGGCCCACAGCGCCATGCCCTGCGGGTCGCCCGCCTTGGCCGCCGCCTTGCGCAGACCGGAGGTGAGGTGGTGGACCTGGGGGTACGCGACGGGGGCGTACGGGCCGTGCTCGCGCATGAAACGGTTGACGAGGCCGCGGGCCGGGCGGCCGGAGAACGCGCGTGTCAGTTCCGTACGGACGAACAGCGGGTTCGTCAGCGCCTGCTTGTGCAGCGCGTTGGCGCCGGACTCCGGCGTCACGAGGAACGCCGTGCCGAGCTGCGCGGCACACGCCCCGGCGGCGAGGACCGCGGCGATCTGGCTGCCCCGCATGATGCCGCCGGCCGCGACGATCGGAAGCGAGACGGCCTCGCGGACCTGGGCGACGAGGGAGAGCAGGCCGATGCCGGAGCAGTCCCGCTCGGGGTCGTCGCGGTGGGTGCCCTGGTGTCCGCCCGCCTCCACGCCCTGCACGATCACGGCGTCGGCCCCGGCGCGCTCCACGGCCACCGCCTCGTCGGCCCTGGTCACGGTGACGAGGGTCAGGGTGCCCTTGGCGGCGAGGGACTGGAGCACCTCGGGGGTGGGGCAGCCGAAGTGGAAGGAGACCACGGGGACCGGGTTGTCGAGGAGGACGGCGAGCTTCGCGTCGTAGCCGTCGTCGCGCCCGCTGTCGGGGTCGCCCAGCGCGGTGTCGTACCAGGCGGCCTCACCGGCGAGCTGGTTGGCGTACACCTCGACGGCGGCCGGGTCGGCATACTCCGGCTGCGGCATGAAGAGGTTCACGCCGAAGGGGCGGCCGGTGAGCCCGCGCAGCTGTTTGATCTCCTGGTACATGCCGTCGGCCGTCTTGTACCCGCCCGCGAGGAAGCCGAGCCCACCGGCCTCGGACACGGCGGCGGCGAGCTGCGGCACGGAGACGCCGCCCGCCATGGGGGCCTGCACGATCGGCCTGGGGAAGAGATCGGTCAGTGCGGAGGACATGACCGCATGTTGCCACGTCCTCCCCACAGGGTCCGAATCCGGCCTTCCGTCCGGCACATGCCAGAGGTATGGGCACGTGTCAGGGCGGGCGGAGGGAATCGTTCACCGGCGAATTCAAGCCACCCGGCATATCGGCCGACGGCGCCCGAATGTCTCCACCCGGTACATCGGCCGGCAGAGCCCGAAGATCTCCGCCCGGGCGCGGAAACAGGTTCCGCGCCCGTCCGCGTCAGCGGTCACCGACCACGGTCAGCGTCCGTTGAACGCGTCCTTCAGGCGTGAGAACAGCCCCTGCTGTCCCGGCTGGAACTGACCCGTCGGCCGCTCCTCGCCGCGCAGCTTCGCCAGCTCGCGCAGCAGGCGCTCCTGCTCGGGGTCGAGCTTCGTCGGGGTCGTGACCTCGACGTGCACGATGAGGTCGCCCCGGCCGCCGCCCCGAAGGTGGGTGACACCACGGCCGTGCAGGGGGATCGACTGGCCCGACTGCGTGCCCGGGCGGATGTCGACCTCCTCCAGGCCGTCGAGCGTCTCCAGCGGGACCTTGGTGCCGAGGCACGCCGCCGTCATGGGGATGGTGACCGTGCAGTGCAGGTCGTCGCCGCGCCGCTGGAACGTCGGGTGCGGCAGCTCGTGGATCTCGACGTACAGGTCACCGGCGGGGCCGCCGCCGGGGCCGACCTCGCCCTCGCCCGCGAGCTGGATCCGCGTGCCGTTGTCCACACCGGCCGGGATCTTCACCGTGAGCGTGCGGCGGGACCGTACGCGGCCGTCGCCCGCGCACTCCGGGCACGGGTTCGGGACGACCGTGCCGAAGCCCTGGCACTGCGGGCAGGGGCGGGACGTCATGACCTGGCCCAGGAAGGACCGGGTGACCTGGGACACCTCGCCACGGCCGCGGCACATGTCACACGTCTGGGCGGACGTGCCCGGGGCCGCGCCCTCGCCACTGCAGGTGGTGCAGACGACGGCCGTGTCGACCTGGATGTCCTTCGTCGTGCCGAAGGCCGCCTCGTCGAGCTCGACCTCCAGCCGGATCATGGCGTCCTGGCCCCGGCGGGTGCGCGACCGCGGGCCGCGCTGGGACGCCGTACCGAAGAAGGCGTCCATGATGTCCGAGAAGTTCCCGAACCCGCCGGCGCCGAAGCCGCCCGCACCGCCGCCGCCCGCCTGGGACAGCGGGTCACCGCCGAGGTCGTAGACCTGCTTCTTCTGCGGGTCCGACAACACCTCGTACGCGGCGTTGATCTCCTTGAAGCGCTCCTGCGTCTTCGGATCGGGATTGACGTCCGGGTGCAGCTCGCGCGCGAGCCTCCGGAACGCCTTCTTGATCTCGTCCTGGGACGCGTCGCGGCGCACGCCTAGTACGGCGTAGTAGTCCGTGGCCACTTACGACTCCGCCAGGATCTGTCCGACGTAACGTGCCACCGCTCGTACTGCTCCCATCGTTCCCGGATAGTCCATGCGGGTCGGTCCGACCACGCCGAGTTTTGCTACTGCCTCGCCGCCCGAACCGTAGCCCACCGAGACCACGGACGTGGAGTTGAGTCCCTCATGTGCGTTCTCGTGGCCGATACGCACGGTCATGCCCGAATCCTTCGCCTCGCCCAGCAACTTGAGGAGCACGACCTGCTCCTCCAGCGCTTCGAGCACCGGCCGGATCGTGAGAGGGAAGTCATGTCCGAAGCGGGTCAGATTGGCGGTGCCGCCGATCATCAACCGCTCCTCGTTCTCCTCGACGAGTGTCTCCAGGAGGGCGGAGAGCACGGTGGAGACGTTGCCGCGGTCCTCGACGTCGAAGGCCTCCGGCAGGTCCTCGACGAGTCGCGGCACGTCCGCGAAACGGCGGCCCGCCACACGGCTGTTCAGCCGCGCGCGGAGATCCGCCAGTGATGTCTCCCCGAACGGGGCGTGGCAGTCGATCATCCGCTGCTCCACCCGGCCCGTGTCCGTGATCAGTACCAGCATCACGCGCGCGGGCGCCAGCGACAGCAGTTCCACGTGCCGCACCGTGGACCGCGTGAGCGACGGGTACTGCACGACCGCGACCTGCCGTGTGAGCTGCGCCAGCAACCGTACGGTCCGGCCGACCACGTCGTCCAGGTCGACCGCGCCCTCCAGGAAGTTGTGGATGGCGCGCCGCTCCGGGGCGGTCATCGGCTTCACCGCGGCGAGTTTGTCGACGAAGAGGCGGTAGCCCTTGTCGGTGGGGATGCGCCCGGCGCTGGTGTGCGGCTGGGCGATGTACCCCTCCTCCTCGAGAGCCGCCATGTCGTTGCGGACGGTGGCCGGCGAGACCCCGAGCCTGTGCCGCTCGGTGAGCGCCTTGGAACCCACCGGTTCCTCGGTGCCGACGTAGTCCTGGACGATGGCGCGCAGCACTTCCAGCCTGCGTTCGCTGAGCATCGCGCACACCTCCAGAACATCGTCCCTGCGCGTTCCCGCGCGTCCTTGCGGCTCCCCCTTGGCACTCACCGCAGGCGAGTGCCAGCATTCCCACCAGTGTACGGCGGTGAGGTACGACCCCGGCAAGGGCGGCCACGCCTCGTGGTGCCGACGTGTACCGACGTGTCCCGCGATGTCGTACTGGCGAGTACACACGGGAGCGCGGACACATCGTCGACACGGGGAGAGGCCGTCGTGCCGACGTGGGGCATGGAGCTAGCGTCGGCGTATGACGGTGACTTGGGAAGAGGCCGGGTGGGAGGAACTGGCCCCGCATGTGGGGCGCCGCCGCCTCCCTGTCTGGGACTGCACGGCCGGGCTGGTCGTCACGGACGGCTCCGCTCTCATGATCGACGCGGGGTCGAGCCTGCGGGAGGGCGCGCGGTTGCGCGCCGAGGCGCGGGGGCTGCTGGGCGACGACCGCCGTGTGACACATCTCGCGCTCACGCACCCGCACTTCGACCACGTCTTCGGGGCGGCGTCCTTCGCGGGGGTGGAGGTGTTCGGCGCGGTGGGCGTGGACATGGTCCTCACCGGCTCACGCTCGCGTGAGGAGCTGCGCACGGACGCCGTGCGCCACGGTCTGGACGCCCAGGAGGCGGCCGAGGCCGTGGACCACCTCGTCCGTCCCCAGCACCATGTCTCCGGGGAGTGGACCCTGGACATGGGCGGCGGCGCGCAGGTGCTCCTGGCGAACGTCGGCCCGGGCCACACGGCCCACGACCTCGTCGTCCTGGTCCCTTCCTCGCCCTCCTCCCCCGAGGTGGTCTTCTGCGGCGATCTGGTCGAGGAGTCGGGCGAGCCCCAGGCGGGCCCGGACGCCGTCCCCGCGCACTGGCCGGAGGCGCTGGACCGGCTGCTGGCGCTGGGCGGCGAGGACGCGGTGTACGTGCCGGGGCACGGGGCGGTGGTGGACGCGGCGTTCGTACGGGCGCAGAGGGACGCGCTGGCGCGCCGTTTCGGCGTGTCGTGACCACTGTTCGGCTGGTTCTCGTATCGTCATCCGAATGCGCCAGTACTCGCCGGACCTGACTCCGCCGTGGAAGAAGTCCAAGCCCGTCCCGGAGGTCCCGGCGGAGCCCGGGCTGGTGGTCGAGGAGCCCGTCAGCGGCTTCTGCGGGGCGGTGATCCGCTGCGAGGCGGGCACGGTGACCCTGGAGGACCGCTTCGGCAAGCACCGGGTGTTCCCCTTGGAGCCGCGCGGCTTCCTGCTGGAGGGCCGGGTGGTGACGCTCGTCCGCCCGTCGTCGTCCGCTCCGGTGCGCCCCGCCCGTACGGCCTCCGGCTCGGTCGCCGTCCCCGGGGCACGCGCGCGGGTGGCCCGTGCGGGGCGCATCTACGTGGAGGGCCGCCACGACGCGGAGCTCGTCGAGAAGGTGTGGGGCGACGACCTGCGTATCGAGGGCGTGGTCGTCGAGTACCTGGAGGGCGTGGACGATCTGCCGTCGATCGTCGCGGACTTCGCTCCTGGCCCGGACGCGCGTCTGGGTGTGCTGGTGGACCACCTGGTGCCGGGCAGCAAGGAGTCGCGTATCGCGGAGTCGGTGACGAGTGAGCACGCGCTGGTGGTGGGCCATCCGTACATCGACATCTGGGAGGCGGTGAAGCCGGCTGCTCTGGGGATCGAGGGGTGGCCGGTGGTGCCCCGCGGTCAGGACTGGAAGACGGGGGTGTGCCGGGCGCTGGGGTGGCGCGTGGCGAACACGGGGGAGGCGTGGCAGCGGATTCTCGGCTCGGTGCGCTCGTACAAGGACCTGGAGCCCGAGTTGCTGGGCCGCGTGGAGGAACTGATCGACTTCGTCACGGCCCCGGCCTGACACGGCGATTCTCTCGCCCCCGCCGCCCCTACCCGTCCCATCCCCGGGGC
>NZ_VJZC01000587.1 GCF_009377185.1 Streptomyces spongiae | reverse complement strand
GGGGTGGCCCGGCCGTACTTCCCCCGGAAACTCCCCCACTTCCCCCGGCGGGGCCCGGCTGCGATGATCGGGGCCACCGGAAGTTAACCCGCGTTAACAGGAGGGCGTCATGGCGGAGCAAGGGGCGGGCCAAGGGGACGAGCGGCGGTTCGGGGAGTACGTCGTCGTGCGGCGGCACGGTCACGTCGCGGAGCTCGTGCTCGACCGGCCCAAGGCCATGAACGCGGTCTCGACCGACATGGCCCGCTCGATCGCCGGCGCCTGCGAGGCCCTCGCCGCCGACCGGGACGCCCGCGTGGTCGTCCTGGCCTCCACCCATGAGCGGGCCTTCTGTGTGGGGGCCGACCTGAAGGAGCGGAACTCGTTCAGCGATGCCGACCTGGTGCGCCAGCGGCCCGTCGCGCGCGCCGCGTACACCGGCGTGCTGGAGCTGCCCATGCCCACGGTCGCCGCCGTCCACGGGTTCGCGCTGGGCGGGGGTTTCGAACTGGCGCTGTCGTGCGACGTGATCGTGGCGGACCGTACGGCCGTGGTGGGGCTGCCCGAGGTGTCGGTGGGCGTGATCCCGGGCGGGGGAGGCACGCAGTTGCTGCCGCGACGGGTGGGGGCCGCGCGCGCTGCCGAGCTGATCTTCACCGCACGGCGTCTGGAGGCCGTCGAGGCGCGGGAGTTGGGGCTGGTCGACCAGCTGGTGGACGAGGGGCAGGACCGTACGCAGGCGTTGGCCCTCGCCGCTCGGATGGCCGCCAACTCGCCCGTCGGCCTGCGCGCCGCCAAGCGCGCGCTGCGTCTCGGGCACGGGCTGGACCTGCGGGCGGGGCTGGAGGTGGAGGACGCGGCATGGCGGTCGGTGGCGTTCTCGGGGGACCGGGCGGAGGGTGTGGCGGCGTTCAACGAGAAGCGGCCGCCGGAGTGGCCGGGCGAGTAGATCAGTAGGAGGTCAGTCGGCCATACCAATACCCCAAAACATCGCAAAACTCCCTAGCCTGGAGTGATGGGTGACGACAGGCGGTTGCGGGCCGTGGTGGCGCTGGCGCAGGGGATGGCGGCCGCGCACACGCCGCGTGAGGCCTGGCGGGCCGCGGCCGGGGGCGCGTGCCGTGCGCTCGCCGGGAGCTTCGCCGCGCTGTCGGTGTGGGAACGCGACCTGGGCCGCCTGAAGGTGCTCGTGAACGTGGGGAAGAGGGCCCCGGACGAGGAGGAGTTCCCCGACGGCGAGTCCTACCCCGTGCACCAGTTCCCCGAGATCACGGAGTTCCTGCACGAGCGCTGGGCGGGCGGGATCGGACCCAGCGCGTGGGTCGAGACGGTCGAGGGCCCGACCGGACGGCCCGACGCGGAGGTGTACTGCCACCAGCGCGTCGCCGCTCTGCGCCGGCGCGGTCGGGGCTGCTGTGTGATCGCGCCGGTCGTGCTGCACGGGCGCGCGTGGGGCGAGCTGTATATCGCGCGTCCGGCGGGCGCGGCGGTGTTCCGTACGCGGGACGCGGAGTTCGCGACCGTGCTCGCGGCCGTCGTGGCGGCCGGGATCGCGCAGTCCGAGCGGCTGGAGGAGGCCCGCCGGCTGGCGTTCACCGACCCGCTGACGGGGCTCGCCAACCGTCGTGCCGTCGACGTCCGGCTCGGCGAGGCGGTCGAGCGGCACAAGGCCGACGGGACGGTCGTCAGTCTGGTCGTCTGCGATCTGAACGGGCTGAAGGGGGTCAACGACACGCACGGGCACGCGGTCGGCGACCGTCTGCTGGAGAGGTTCGGATCCGTGCTGTCGCTGTGCGGGGCGATGCTGCCGGGGACCCTGGCGGCGCGGCTCGGCGGCGACGAGTTCTGTCTGCTGGTGGCGGGGCCCTCGGCGGACGACGTGGTCAAGGTCGCCGGTGAACTCTGCCGCAGGGCGGCGGAGCTGGAACTCGGCGAGGGGGTCGCGTGCGGGGTGGCCTCGACGGAGGACCCGATCGGTGCCGTACGGTCCCCGCGCCGGCTGTTCCGCCTCGCGGACGCCGCGCAGTACCGGGCGAAGGCGGAGGGCTCGCCGCGGCCGGTGGTGGCGGGCCGCGCGGGCCCGGACGACCCGGTGGTCCGCCTCGCCGACCGCCCTCCGGCGACCGACTCGCCCACGGGCGAACGGCGCCGCATCCGCGGGCGCCAGGCGGAGTGACGGGGCATGTAGGAGCCGGCATGTAAGGAGCTCTTCCCCGAACCGGTCGTGACATTCTGCGATTCAGTCCCTACGATCCTGAATATGGATATGCACTCTGTGGACCCGGTGGTGCTCGGGACGTCCGGTGTCACCGCGGCCGACGTCGTCGCCGTGGCGCGCGGTGGCGCCCGGATCGAGCTCTCCGAGGAGGCCGTGACGGCGCTCGCCGCGGCCCGCGACATCGTGGACGCGCTCGCGGCCAAGCCCGAACCCGTCTACGGCGTCTCGACCGGCTTCGGCGCCCTCGCCACCCGGCACATCAGCCAGGAGCTGCGGGCACAGCTCCAGCGCAACATCGTCCGCTCGCACGCCGCCGGCATGGGCCCGAAGGTGGAGCGCGAGGTGGTCCGGGCGCTGATGTTCCTGCGCCTGAAGACGCTCTGCTCGGGCCACACGGGCGTACGGCCCGAGGTCGCGCAGACCATGGCGGACGTGCTGAACGCCGGCATCACCCCGGTCGTCCACGAGTACGGCTCGCTGGGCTGCTCCGGCGACCTCGCCCCGCTGTCCCACTGCGCCCTCACGCTGATGGGCGAGGGGGACGCCGAGGGCCCCGACGGCGTCGTACGGCCCGCCGGAGAGCTGCTCGCCGCCCACGGCATCGCCCCGGTCGAACTCCGCGAGAAGGAGGGGCTCGCCCTCCTCAACGGCACGGACGGCATGCTCGGCATGCTGGTCATGGCCCTCGCCGACCTGGAGCTGCTCTACCGGTCCGCCGACGTCACGGCGGCCCTCACCCTGGAGGCCCTGCTCGGCACGGACAAGGTCCTCGCGTCCGAACTGCACGCCATCCGCCCGCACCCCGGCCAGGGCGCCTCGGCCGCCAACATGCTCGCGGTCCTCAAGGGGTCGGGCCTGACCGGCCACCACCAGGAGGGCGCGCCCCGCGTCCAGGACGCCTACTCGGTGCGCTGCGCGCCCCAGGTCGCGGGCGCCGGCCGGGACACGATGGCCCACGCGCGCGTGGTGGCCGAGCGGGAGCTGGCGTCGGCGGTCGACAACCCGGTGGTCCTGCCCGAGGACGGACGCGTCGAGTCCAACGGCAACTTCCACGGCGCCCCCGTGGCGTACGTCCTCGACTTCCTCGCCATCGCGGTCGCCGACCTCGCCTCGATCGCGGAGCGCCGTACGGACCGGCTGCTCGACAAGAACCGCAGTCACGGGCTCCCGCCGTTCCTCGCGGACGACCCCGGCGTCGACTCGGGGCTGATGATCGCCCAGTACACGCAGGCGGCCCTGGTGAGCGAGATGAAACGTCTCGCCGTCCCGGCCTCCGCCGACTCCATCCCCTCCTCGGCCATGCAGGAGGACCACGTCTCGATGGGCTGGTCCGCGGCCCGCAAGCTGCGCACGGCCGTCGACAACCTGACCCGTGTCCTGGCCGTCGAGCTCTACGCCGCCACGCGCGCCATCCAACTCCGCGAGGGGCTGACCCCAGCCCCGGCCTCCCAGGCGGTGCTGGAGGCGGTGCGCGAGGCGGGCGTCGAGGGCCCGGGGCCGGACCGCTTCCTCGCCCCCGACCTGGCCGCGGCCGACGCCTTCGTCCGGGAGGGGCGCCTCGTCGCGGCGGTGGAGCCGGTGACGGGGCCGCTGGCCTGAGAGCCTGGCCGGTGTCGCGTACGGGTCAGGAGAGCGCCGTGCGTTCCCGGCGGACCGAGTACGCCACGAACCCCGCGCCCAGGCCGAGGAAGAGGGTGCCGCCGACGAGGTACGGCGTGGTGTTCGGGCTGCCGGTGTCGGCGAGTTGGGTCGCCGTGCCCGTGGACTCCGAGGAGTCGGAGGTGGTGACCGCGCCCGTGGACGTGGACGTCTCGGTCGTCGTGTCCGCGCTCATGGTCGTCAGCTGTCGCTGCGTTGTTCCGTCCTGCGTCGCGTTCGCGGACGGGACGAACCACAGGGCGGCGAGGAGGGTTCCCGCGGCGGTGGCGGTCAGCAGCGTTCGACGTGCGGTTGACGACGATCGACGTGCGGCGGACACGAAATATCGATCCCCTTGTGGAGCTGGCGAATTGGCCGTGTGGGGTGATGTTAGTGAACGGCGCGGGTCACGGGAAAGTCACGGGAGCTGTAAGACGTACGCTCCCGCCTATGAACGCTTCTGAGACATCACAGTTCGTCCGGCTTCGGGTGGAATTGGTGGTCGAGGTCGAGAGCGCGGACACGCTGACCAAGGCCGCCCTGGAACGCATCAAGGGCGCGGACGATATGCCGGCGGACGAGCGGGTACACGCCGAGAGCGCGGTGACGCAGGACACAGCTGAGGCCCTCGCGTACCTCGTTGACCCGTTCGACCTGGTCAGCGAGGTGCCCGGGGTCGATCTGGCCCAGGCGTCCTGGAGCAGTGAGCAAATCGACTACGACCCTGATTCGCCTGATTGGGGCCCGGACGAGGATGATGTGTACGAGGACGAAGAGGAAGACGGGACCGGCTGACGCGCGGCGGGCGAGATTCACAGCCCCGGGCGGCAACCGCTGCCCGGGGTTCTGTCGTCTCACGAGGCGCACTGGCCACTTTGGTCCCAGCACCAGCCGTCCGGTCGGCGTCGACCGGACCCGGAAGTGGTGTGCCCCACACATCCGGAGGATGTGGAACGGGATGAGCCGGTCGTGGCGTTTGGGTTCGTACGGGGAATTCTCTGGGCTTTGGGGATTCGGCAACGATGGAGAAGCGTGTGATGACCAACAGTAGGCGGCGCAAGGGCCTCGCGGTCGCGTCCGCACTGCTCGGCGGGGTGCTGGTGCTCTCTGCGTGCAGCGGAGGTGACGACAAGGCGTCGGGCTCCGGTGGCGACACCTCGCAGGCCAAGGCCGACGAGGCGGCGGCCAAGAAGACCTCCGTGGCCGAGATCAAGATCACGCCGAAGGACGGCTCCGACAACGCCTCCATCAACAGCGCGGCCAAGGTCACCGTCGCCAAGGGCAAGCTGACGTCCGTCAAGATGGAGACCGAGGACGGTACCGCCGTCGCCGGCGAGATATCCGCGGACAAGAAGAGCTGGGCGCCGAGCGGTCAGCTGGAGCGGGCGACCCAGTACAAGATCACGGCCGAAGCGGAGGACTCCGAGGGCCGCGCGGCCCACGAGAACTCCACGTTCACCACCGTCTCCCCGGACAACAGCTTCCTCGGCTACTTCACGCCGGAGGACGGCTCCACGGTCGGCGTCGGCATGCCCGTCTCGATCAACTTCGACAAGGCCATCACGAACAAGGCCGCCGTGCAGAAGGGGATCACCGTCTCCTCCACCTCCGGCCAGGAGGTCGTCGGTCACTGGTTCAGCCCGAACCGGCTCGACTTCCGGCCCGAGGAGTACTGGAAGGAGGACTCGACCGTCACCGTGAAGCTGGCGCTCGACGGGGTCGAGGGCTCCAACGGTGTCTACGGCGTACAGCAGAAGACGGTCACCTTCAAGATCGGCCGCAACCAGGTCTCGGTCGTCGACGCCCAGTCCAAGCAGATGAAGGTCATGCAGGACGGCAAGGTCATCAAGACCATCCCGATCTCTGCCGGTTCGCCCGAGAACAAGACGTACCAGGGCCAGATGGTGATCTCCGAGAAGTTCAAGGAGACCCGGATGAACGGTGCGACGGTCGGTTTCACCGACGACGACGGCAAGGGCGAGTACGACATCAAGGACGTGCCGCACGCCATGCGTCTGTCGACGTCCGGCACGTTCATCCACGGCAACTACTGGGGCGCCAAGTCGATCTTCGGCAGCGTGAACACCAGCCACGGGTGTGTCGGCCTCTCGGACACCAAGGGCGCCAACGACCCGAACACGGCGGGTGCCTGGTTCTACAACAACTCGATCGTCGGTGACGTCGTCGACATCAAGAACACCGGCGACACCACGATCAAGCCCGACAACGGCCTGAACGGCTGGAACATGGACTGGGCTTCCTGGAAGGCGGGTTCGGCGGCCTGACGCCTGGCGCTCCCGCGAGACCGATTTCCTGACGACGGCGGCACGGGCCCTGCGGGGCC
>NZ_VJZC01000586.1 GCF_009377185.1 Streptomyces spongiae | reverse complement strand
GCGCAAAGTCGCGCTCCCCGAGCCCTGCTCTACGTACGGAAGACCAGCCCTCCGGGCGCAAGAGTCATCTCCCAGGAGTCCCAAACATGAAGACGATCGACGAACTCCTCGCCGAAGGCGTCGGCGGCAAGCGGGTCTTCGTCCGCGCCGACCTGAACGTGCCGCTCGACGGCACCACCATCACCGACGACGGCCGTATCCGCGCCGTCGTGCCCACCGTCAAGGCCCTCGCCGAGGCGGGCGCCCGGGTGGTCGTCGCCTCGCACCTCGGCCGCCCCAAGGGCGCCCCGGACCCGGCCTTCTCGCTCGCCCCGGCCGCCGCCCGTCTCGGTGAACTCCTCGGTACCGGCGTGGAGTTCGCGACCGACACGGTCGGTGACTCGGCCACGGCCACCGTCGCGGCCCTGACCGACGGCCAGGTCGCGGTCATCGAGAACCTCCGCTTCAACCCCGGAGAGACCTCCAAGGACGACGCCGAGCGCGGCGCCTTCGCCGACCGGCTCGCCTCCCTCGCCGACCTCTACGTGGGCGACGGCTTCGGCGCCGTCCACCGTAAGCACGCCTCCGTGTACGACCTCCCGGCCCGCCTGCCGCACGCCGCCGGTTACCTGATCGCGAACGAGGTCGCCGTCCTCAAGAAGCTCACCGAGGACGTCCAGCGCCCGTACGTCGTCGCGCTCGGCGGCGCCAAGGTCTCCGACAAGCTCGCCGTCATCGACCAGCTGCTCGGCAAGGCCGACCGCATCCTCATCGGCGGCGGCATGGCGTACACCTTCCTCAAGGCCAAGGGGTACGAGATCGGCAAGTCCCTCCTCCAGGAGGACCAGATCCCGGCGGTCATCGAGTACATCGAGCGCGCCGAGAAGACCGGTGTCGAGCTGGTCCTGCCCGTCGACGCGGTCGTCGCGCAGGCGTTCCCGGACCTGAAGACCAAGGCTCCGGCGGGCGCCACCGCCGTCGCCGCGGACGCCATCCCCGCCGACCAGATGGGCCTGGACGTCGGTCCGGAGACCGGCGCGCTCTACGCCTCGAAGATCACCGACGCCGCCACCGTCTTCTGGAACGGCCCGATGGGCGTCTTCGAGCACCCCGATTTCGCCGAGGGCACCAAGGCGGTCGCCCAGTCCCTCGTCGACTCCAAGGCCTTCACGGTCGTCGGCGGCGGTGACTCCGCCGCGGCCGTGCGCATTCTCGGCTTCGACGAGACCGCGTTCGGCCACATCTCGACCGGTGGCGGCGCCTCCCTCGAATACCTTGAGGGCAAGACGCTCCCCGGCCTCGCCGCACTGGAGGACTGACCCTCAATGACCACCCGTACGCCCCTGATGGCGGGCAACTGGAAGATGAACCTCAACCACCTCGAGGCCATCGCCCACGTCCAGAAGCTCGCCTTCGCCCTCGCGGACAAGGACTACGAGGCCACCGAGGTCGCCGTCCTGCCGCCCTTCACCGACCTGCGCTCCGTGCAGACCCTGGTCGACGGCGACAAGCTGAAGATCAAGTACGGCGCCCAGGACATCTCGGCCCACGACGGCGGCGCCTATACCGGCGAGATCTCCGGCTCGATGCTGGCCAAGCTCAAGTGCGCCTACGTGGCCGTCGGCCACTCCGAGCGCCGCCAGTACCACAACGAGACCGACGAGCTCTGCAACGCCAAGGTCAAGACCGCCTTCAAGTACGGCATCACCCCGATCCTGTGCGTCGGTGAGGAACTGGAGGTCCGCGAGGCGGGCAACCACGTCACGCACACGCTCGCCCAGGTCGAGGGCGGCCTGAAGGACGTCCCCGCCGAGCAGGTCGAGTCCATCGTGATCGCCTACGAGCCGGTCTGGGCCATCGGCACCGGCAAGGTCTGCGGCGCCGGGGACGCCCAGGAGGTCTGCGCGGCCATCCGCGGCAAGCTCGCCGAGCTGTACTCGCAGGAGGTGGCCGACCAGGTCCGCATCCAGTACGGCGGCTCCGTCAAGGCCGGCAACGTCGCGGAGATCATGGCGCAGGCCGACATCGACGGCGCCCTGGTCGGGGGCGCCTCCCTGGACGCCGACGAGTTCGTCAAGATCGTGCGGTTCCGCGACCAGTAAGTGTGCGGTCGCCGCGATCCGTCGTACCCTTGCGGGGGCCGGACAGGCATGATGGACCATGCCGCCCGGCCCCCGTCGTCGATATCCGTCCGAGGAAGTTGGTCCAGCCGTGGTTATGGGGTTCTCGATCGCCCTGATCGTCTTCAGCCTGCTGATGATGCTGCTGGTGCTGATGCACAAGGGGAAGGGCGGCGGCCTCTCCGACATGTTCGGCGGCGGCATGCAGTCGTCCGTCGGCGGCTCCTCGGTCGCCGAGCGCAACCTCGACCGGATCACCATCGTGGTCGGTCTGCTGTGGTTCGCGTGCATTGTCGTACTCGGCATCCTGATGAAGGTCAACAACTGACCGACAGGCCCCAGTAACGGCAAAGCGTCACAGACGCACCAATCCGCACGTAAAGCCCCATGCTCGGTACGCGTCCAACAACGCGGCCTATCATGGGGCTTGCGTCTAGGGGGCGGGGTGTAACTCCAATCACTGGACGCGCGTTGGGCCTTACGTAGACTGAGGCGCTCGCAGCGAAGCGTCACGCCGACTCGCTTCGCGGCACCATCACGCAGGGAGTTACGACCGTGGCAAGTGGCAACGCGATCCGAGGAAGCCGGGTCGGGGCGGGGCCGATGGGCGAGGCCGAGCGCGGCGAGTCCGCTCCCCGGCTGCGCATCTCCTTCTGGTGCTCCAACGGGCACGAGACCCAGCCCAGCTTCGCCAGCGACGCGCAGGTTCCCGACACCTGGGACTGCCCGCGCTGCGGCTTCCCCGCAGGACAGGACCGGGACAACCCGCCGGACCCGCCGCGCACCGAGCCGTACAAGACGCACCTCGCGTACGTACGGGAGCGACGCAGCGACGCGGACGGCGAGGCCATCCTCGCCGAAGCGCTCGCCAAGCTGCGGGGCGAGATCTAGAACGCTGCCCCGCGCCCCGCTAGGGGCGCGGGGCTGTGTTGGATATGCGGCTCCGCCGCGTGGGCGCGACCAGCCCAAACGGACCCGCAGCAAACCGACCACACGCACCCCCGAGCTCTTTCCTTGATACCTGGACCCACAACAGACGTATCTGTTGTTGAGCGGGCCGAAAACAGCACGCCGGCTCACGTTCCGCCGTACTCCATTAGGTTGGACCCGCAGGCGGAGCAAGGCACGCAGGACAGGGAAAGAAGGCTGAAGTCCGAGATGAACGCAGACAGCCGCACCAGGCTCAACCAGACGCCCGAGTGGACGGCACTGGCCAGGCACCGGGAGGAACTGGGCGACCTCCAACTGCGCGAGCTGTTCGCCGCCGACCCCGGGCGCGGCGCCGGGTACACGCTCGAGGTCGGTGATCTGCACATCGACTACTCCAAGCACCTGGTCACGGATGACACGCTGCGGCTGCTGAGGGAGCTGGCCGCCGCGACCGGTGTGTTCGGACTGCGCGACGCCATGTTCCGCGGCGAGAAGATCAACATCACCGAGGGCCGGGCCGTCCTGCACACGGCTCTGCGTGCCTCGCGCGACACGGTGATCGAGGTCGACGGGGAGAACGTCGTACCGGCTGTGCACGCCGTGCTCGACAGGATGGCCGCCTTCTCGGAGAAGATCCGCTCCGGAGAATGGACCGGTCACACCGGCAAGCGCATCAAGAACATCGTCAACATCGGCATCGGTGGCTCCGACCTGGGCCCGGCGATGGCGTACGAGGTGCTGCGCTCCTACACCGACCGCGACCTCACCCTCCGCTTCGTGTCGAACGTGGACGGCGCCGACCTGCATGAGGCGGTACGCGATCTCGACGCCGCGGAGACGCTGTTCGTCATCGCCTCGAAGACGTTCACGACGATCGAGACGATCACGAACGCGACCTCGGCACGCGACTGGCTGCTCACGGAGCTGAAGGCCGACCCGGAGGCGGTGGCCCGGCACTTCGTGGCCCTGTCGACGAACGCCGAGAAGGTGTCGGACTTCGGCATCGACACGGCCAACATGTTCGAGTTCTGGGACTGGGTCGGCGGGCGGTACTCGTACGACTCCGCCATCGGGCTGTCCCTGATGATCGCCATCGGCCCGGACCGCTTCCGGGAGATGCTCGACGGGTTCCGGCTGGTCGACGAGCACTTCCGCACGGCTCCCGCCGAGTCCAACGTGCCGCTGCTGCTGGGCCTGCTGGGCGTCTGGTACGGCAACTTCCACGACGCGCAGTCGCACGCGGTGCTGCCGTACAGCCACTACCTGTCGAAGTTCACGGCGTACCTGCAGCAGCTGGACATGGAGTCCAACGGCAAGTACGTGGGCCGGGACGGGCAGCCGGTGGAGTGGCAGACGGGTCCCGTGGTGTGGGGCACACCGGGGACGAACGGTCAGCACGCCTACTACCAGCTCATCCACCAGGGCACGAAGCTGATCCCGGCGGACTTCATCGGCTTCGCCGAGCCGGTGGCCGAGCTCAGCGACGGGCTCAAGGCCCAGCACGACCTGCTGATGGCCAACTTCTTCGCCCAGACCCAGGCGCTGGCCTTCGGCAAGACGCCGGACGAGGTGCGGGCCGAGGGCGTCCCGGAGGAGCTGGTGGCGCACAAGACGTTCCAGGGCAACCACCCGACGACCACGATCCTCGCGAAGGACCTCACCCCGTCGGTCCTCGGCCAGCTCATCGCGCTGTACGAGCACAAGGTGTTCGTCCAGGGCGCGATCTGGAACATCGACTCCTTCGACCAGTGGGGCGTCGAACTCGGCAAGGTCCTCGCCAAGCGCGTCGAGCCCGCCCTCACCGAGGGCGCACAGGTGCCGGGCCTGGACGCGTCCACGACGTCCCTGGTCGCCAAGTACCGGGAGCTGCGCGGCCGGTAGTGATCGCGTGATACGGAAAGCGGGCGGCGCGCGGCCGTCCGCTTACCGTCGACAGCCCGCCCCGCCCCGCCGCAGTCACCCCGTCGCGCTCAGGCGACCGCGCTGAGCGTGTCCGCGAGACGGCGGCGGGCCGCGCGGGATGCGGGTACGGAGGCGAGCGCGGCCGCGCCCGTGACCGCCGCCGCGCCGAACAGCAGCAGGTGCGTGGTGGACGGGCCCTGGGCGATCCCCGCGCCGACGCCGCTCGATCTGCCCTGGGCGTCGATCAGCCAGTGCGCGAGGGGGGCGCCCAGGGCCGTACCGATGACGACGGCGGCCAGGGCGGTGCACGCGGTGGAGGTGACGGTGATCGCGGTGATCTGGCGTGGGGACAGGCCGATGGCCTTGAGCGCCAGCAGGTCGCGTTCGCCTTCGCGGACGGTGCCGCCGATCACGGTCAGCAGTTCGATCAACCCGATGAGGGCCAGCACGGCGATCAGGCCCACGACTACTCCCCTCAGGGGTGAGAGGCCGTCGGCGGGGTTCGGTACGGCGTGTACGTCCAGGCGGCCGTGACCGGCGTCGGCCAGGCGGTCGGAGACCTCCTGCGGGTCGGCGCCGGGGCGGAGCCGCAGCTCGTAGAGGGTCGGGCCGACGCCCGGGCCGTTCTCGCGCAGGGTGTCGAGGGAGGTGGAGATGACGCGGCCGGCGTTCTCCGGCTCGATGCTGCGGCCCACGATGTGCAGGATCTGAGGCTGGTCCCCGACGGTCATCCGCACCCAGTCGCCGACCTTCGCGTCCAGCAGATCCAGCAGCCCCTGACCGGCGACCGCCTCGTCGCGGCCGTGCGCGGCGCGACCCTCGGCCAGGGCATAGGGGTAGGGGTCCTGGTGGGTACCGAGGCCGCGCAGGGCGATCGTGGCCGTCTGGCCCGGGACCAGGGCGGCCACCTCGACGCCCGGGTAGGCGGCGGCGACCTGCGGGTCGCGTTCCAGCAGCGCGCGGGCGTCGCCGTCGCCCAGATCGGAGGTGTGGACCGTGAGGGCGGCCGGTATGCCGATCTGCTCGGGCCTGGTGTCGAAGCGGTCGATGGTGGTCCACGCGCTCATCGCCACCACGATCAGCAGCAGCGGCAGCGCGAGCCGGGCGACCGTGGCCAGGGACCGGAAGCGGAGGGTGAACGCCCGGTGCCAGCCCAGCACCAGCGCGGGCGGCAGCCGCAGCCCCAGCGCCTGCCGGGCCGCACCCGAGAGCCGTCCACCGAGCGGAGCCGCACGGCGTGGCACGGGCACCGGGGG
>NZ_VJZC01000585.1 GCF_009377185.1 Streptomyces spongiae | reverse complement strand
GCCCGACCCCGACCCCAGCCCACGTCCAAGCTCAAGACCAACGAACGGGAGCCGCTGCCATGCATCTCGACCACTCGCACGACGGGCCCTCCGCCGTAAGCGCCGACGCGCACCGGGCCGACGGGACTCGCCGGGCCCTCCGCATAGGGCTCGGCGGCCCCGTCGGCTCCGGCAAGACCGCCACCGTCGCCGCCCTCTGCCGGACCCTGCGGGACGAACTCTCCCTCGCTGTCGTCACGAACGACATCTACACCAGGGAGGACGCCGAGTTCCTGCTCCGGGAGGCCGTGCTGCCGCCGGAGCGGATCACCGCCGTGGAGACGGGAGCGTGTCCGCACACCGCCATCCGGGACGACATCTCGGCGAACCTGGAGGCCGTCGAGGATCTGGAGGACGAGGTGGGGCCGCTGGATCTCATCCTCGTCGAGTCCGGGGGCGACAACCTCACCGCGACCTTCTCCAAGGGACTCGTGGACGCGCAGATCTTCGTCATCGATGTCGCCGGCGGGGACGACATCCCGCGCAAGGGCGGGCCCGGCGTCACCACCGCCGACCTGCTCGTGGTCAACAAGACGGACCTCGCCCCCCACGTCGGCTCCGATCTCGCCCGCATGGCCGCGGACGCGAAGGCGCAACGGGCCGAACTGCCGGTGGTGTTCCAGTCGCTCAGGAGCGAGAGCGGTGTCTCGGCCGTGGCCGCCTGGGTGCGGGGGCAGCTCGCCGCGTGGACGGCATGACGACGGCGGGCGTACGGGCCACCGCGCGGATCTCGGCGCGGGACGACGGGCGCGGCAGGACCGCGCTCCCCGTGCTGGAAGGCGACGGACCGCTCGCGCTGCGGCGAACCCGGGCCCGGGGCGACGAGGCGCGCGTCATGCTCGTCGGGGCCATGAGCGGTCCGCTCGGCGGGGACCGCTTCGCCGTGGAGGCGGAAGTCGGGGAGAGGGCCCGGCTGCATGTCGGGTCGGCTGCCGCGACCATCGCCCTGCCGGGCCAGGCGAAGGGCGAGGCGCGCTACGACGTGCGGCTCACCGTCGCCAACGGGGGCGAACTCCGCTGGCTGCCCGAGCAGTTGATCTCAGCGAAGGGGAGTGAGCTGGAGGTGTCCTCGCGTGTCGAGCTGGCACCCGGTGCCCGGCTCGTCTTCCGTGAGGAGCAGGTGCTCGGACGGACCGGGGAGGAACCGGGGCGGCTCACCAGTCGTCTCACCGTCAGGCTGGACGGGCGGACGCTGCTCGATCAGGAGGTGGCGTGCGGGCCGGGTGCTCCGGGAGGATGGGACGGGCCCGCCGTGCTGGCGGGATGTCGCGCGCTCGGGCAACTCGTCATCGTACGGCCCGAGTTCGAGGAACGGCTGCCCGAACCGAGGGTGCTCGGTGAGTACGCCTCCCTCAGCCCGCTCGCAGGGCCCGGCGTTCTCGTGACGGCGCTCGCGAGTGATGCGTTGAGGCTGCGGCGCGTGCTCGACGAGGCGCTCGCGTCACTCGACTGACAGGGGCCTCACCGCTCAACGGAACGTCGCACACCGGTTATCGGAATAGTAAAGAAGCCGCGCCGCATCTGTTCTCAGCCGCCTCACAGCCGAGAGGATCCCCCGTGACCATTCGCAACTAGGTAGGGGGAGTTCTCACTTGAGTCTGAGAGGCAGGCGACCCACAAGGCGCGCGGCGGCGTTCGGATCCGCGGGAGCGCTCGTCACGGCAGCACTGATAGCCGGCGCGGTCACCGCGCCCTCGGCCAGCGCGGACGCCCGCACTGTCAAGGACCCGGAGGCGCGCGGCGCGGCCGTAGCGGCGGCCAAGGCCGCAAAGAAGGGCATCGACTGGAAGGACTGCCCCGAGGACTGGGGCCTGGAGAAGCCGATCCAGTGCGGCTGGGTGACGGTGCCGCTCGACTACGCCAAGCCGTACGGCAAGCAGATCAAGCTCGCCGTCGACCGCATCGGCAACACGGGCACCAAGTCCGAGCGGCAGGGCGCCCTCGTCTACAACCCGGGCGGGCCGGGCGGTTCGGGCCTGCGCTTCCCGCGCCGGGTCACGACGAAGAACCCGCTCTGGGCGAACACGGCGAAGGCGTACGACTTCGTGGGCTTCGACCCGCGCGGCGTCGGCCACTCCGCGCCCATCTCCTGCATCGACCCGCAGGAGTACGTCAAGGCGCCCAAGATGGACCCGGTCCCGGACTCCGAGGCCGACAAGAGCGCCCAGCGCAAGCTCGCCGCCGAGTACGCGGACGGCTGCAAGGAGCGCAGCGGCGCGATGCTGCCGCACATGACGACGCCGAACACCGCCCGCGACCTGGACGTCATCCGTGCCGCCCTGGGCGAGAAGAAGCTCAACTTCCTCGGCGTCTCGTACGGCACGTACATCGCCGCCGTGTACGGCACGCTGTTCCCGACCCATGTGCGCCGCATGGTCGCCGACAGCGTCGTCAACCCGTCGCGGGAGAAGATCTGGTACCAGGCCAACCTGGACCAGGACATCGCCTTCGAGGGCCGCTGGAAGGACTGGATCAAGTGGGTCGCGCAGAACGACGCGACCTTCCATCTCGGTGACACCCCGGCCGAAGTACAGGCGGAGTGGCTGGAGTTGCGGGCCACCGCGAAGGCGGACCCGATCGGCGGGCTCGTCGGCCCGGCCGAGCTGATCTCCTTCTTCCAGAGCGCCCCGTACTACGACTCCGCGTGGGTGCCCACCGCCACCGTGTGGAGCAAGTACGCAGCCGGGGACACCCAGGCGCTCGTCGACGCAGCCGCGCCGGACCTCACCGACACCGCCGGCAACGCCGCCTCGGAGAACGGCACCGCCGTCTACACCGCGGTCGAGTGCGCCGACGCCAAGTGGCCCACGAGCTGGAAGACCTGGGACCGCGACAACACGCGGCTGCACAAGGACTACCCGTTCATGACCTGGGCGAACGCATGGCTGAACCTGCCCTGCGCCACCTGGAAGTCCAAGCAGCACACCCCGGTCGAGGTGAAGACGAAGAAGGGCCTGCCACCGGTCCTGATCGTCCAGGCCGAGCGCGACGCGGCCACCCCGTACGAGGGCGGCGTCGCACTGCACAAGCGGTTCAAGGGCTCCCGCCTCATCACCGAGAAGGACGCGGGCTCGCACGGCGTCACCGGGTTGACGAACCCGTGCATCAACGAGCGCGTGGACACCTACCTGCTCACCGGCGAGGTGGGCAAGGCCGACGTGACGTGCGCACCGCACGCCACGCCCAAGCCGTAGGTCGTGTCGTGACTGAAGGGGGCGGTCGGATCTCTCCGGCCGCCCCCTTCCCCATGGGTGCCCGCGCGCCTAGCCCGTCGTCCAGTAGCCCGCCGTCCAGCGAAGGAGTTTCTCGGGGTTGCGTACCACCCAGATGTGCTTGATCCGGTCGCCCGCGACGTCGAACGCGAGCACCGTCACGGTGACGCCGTCCTGCTGAGCCACCAGACCGGGCTGACCGTTGACCGTACGCTCCAGGAGCGTCATGTTGCCGGGCCTCCGGCGGGCGATGTCGACCCAGGCGTGCGCGATCTGCTCGCCGCCTTCGATGGGGTGCAGGAAGGTCGTGGCGAGGCCGCCGCCGTCGGCGATCGCCGTGGCGTCGGGGTCGAGCAGGCCGACGAGGGCGTCGATGTCCTTGGCCTCCCACGCCTGCCGGAAGTCCCTGACGATGCCGGCGCGCTGGGCTGCCGGCGTCGAGGCAGGCCGCGAGGCCCGGATGCGGCGGCGGGCCGAGGAGGCCAACTGGCGGCATGCCGCCGGGGTACGGCCGACGATCTCGGCCACTTCGGCGAAGGAGTGGCAGAAGACATCGTGGAGGACGAACGCGACGCGTTCGGCCGGGGTCATCGATTCGAGCACGACCAGGAAGGCCAGGTTGACCGACTCGTCCAGGGTGACCCGGTCGGCCGGGTCGACGGTGGTACCGCCCGGCCGACCGGTGCTCCACTCCGTACGTTCGGGTAGCGGTTCGGGGATCCATTCGCCCACGTAGGTCTCTCGCCGGGCCCGGGCGGAGCTCAGCAGGTTGAGGCAGATGCGGCTGGTGACCGTCGTCAGCCAGGCACCGGGGGATCGGACGGCGTCCTGCTGCTGCGGGGACATGGCGTACCAGCGGGCGTAGGTCTCCTGGACGGCGTCCTCGGCCTCGGCCAGGGAGCCCAGGAGCCGGTAGGCGACATTGATCAGCTGACGCCGCTCGCTCATGATCGCGTCCAGGCCCGGATCGGGCCGGCCGTGTCCTGGTCCGGATCGGGTGGTCATGGTGCCGACGGCTCCCTTGGTCGCATCTGCCCTCACCCGTTCGACAAGACAGCGCACCGGAATGTGAGGCCGGTGCGCCGCCTCACATTCCGGGGCGCTGTCTTGTCGAACCGCTGGGACGAACACATCATCCAGCGACAGGAAGCCCGGAGACATCATGACTACCCCCATGCCGGCAACATCGTTCGCCGACCCGGCGCCCGCACAGCGCCTGGAGCGGGCGGCCAGCGCGCTGACCGCACACGGCTTCACCGTGGAGATCCTCGACGACGCCGCCGCCGCGCGTACCCGCATCAAGGATCTGATACCGGAGGGCGCCGGCGTGTTCACCGTGGCCAGCGAGACCCTCCGCCTGTCCGGCATCGAGGAGGACATCAACGCCGGCGGACGGTACCAGGCCATCAAGCCACGCGTACTGGCCATGGACCGCGTCACCGGCGCCGACGACATCCGGCGGCTGCTCGCCGGCCCCGACGTCATCGTGGGCAGCGTCGCCGCGCTCACCGAAACCGGCTCCCTCGTGGTCGCCTCGGGCAGCGGAAGCCAGTTGCCCGGCTACGCCGGCGGCGCCGCCCGCGCGATCTGGATCGTCGGGGCGCAGAAGGTGGTACCCGACCTGGACACCGCGCTGCGGCGCGTCGAGGACCACTGCCTGCCGCTGGAAAGCGCCCGCACCCGGGAAGCCTACGGGTGGCCCAGCGCCGTCAACCGCCTCCTCATCCTCAACGCGGAACACCAGCCGGGACGTGGCACCGTCCTGCTGCTCCGCGAAGCCATCGGATTCTGAACCACCAGGAGCTCCTCACGTCCGCCGTCCGGCCAGCCACGCGTCCTCCGCCGCGTAGTCGAAGAGATCCCCGTACGCCGCGAACATCTTGGGGTACGCCTCCCGCCAGTCCCGGCCGTCCAGTTGGCGCTCGATCCAGGCGACGGTGTCCGGGAGCGACTCCGCGTACCGGACCACCGGGCGGTAGCCCAGCTCCCGTTCCGCCGCCGACATGTCGCAGACCACGGGCGCCGGCACCGACCACGGTGTGTCGCCCACGGTGGCGGACGGGGCCGGGCCCTCGACCAGCACGCTCGGCACGCTCTCCGGCTCGACACCCATCACCTCGTCGATCGCCGTCGCGATCTCCGCCACCGTCGGCGCGTCCGGATCGACGGCGTTGAGGGCGCGTGAGCCGGGGCGGGCGGCGGCGAGGCGGATCAGTTCGGCGATGTTGTGGACGCTCGCCGGATGGAAACGGCTCAGGCCGCCGTAGGCGAGGACGCGCTGGGGGCGCCCGTCCAGGTTGCGCTTCACGAAGTACAGCTCGCGGGGCGTGCGGCAGTACGGTCCGTGGATCGCGCCGGCCCGCAGCAGCGTGGTCGGCAGCCGGTCGGCGACGGCGAGGAACTCGCGCTCCAGGGCCGCCTTGCGGGTGCTGTACGAGGTCTCGCCCGGCTGGACGGTGCGCTGCTCCTCGGAGAGGGGCACGGGGTACTCGGGGAAGCCGTCCGGCTCCGCCTGGGTGTCGAAGTTGCGGCCCTTGTCGTCCTCGTACACCGACACGCTGGAGATCACCACGGCCGAGCCGACGCGGTCGGCGAGGTTGGTCAACTGCCGTGCGTGCTCCGTGCCGTAGGCGACCATGTCCACCACCACGTCGCAGCCGTCTCCGATGACGGCGGCCAGGGCGGTGTCGTCCGAGCGGTCGGCGGCCTCGGTCCGCACCGTCTCGGGCCAGCCGTCGTCCCGTCCGCCTCCCCGTGAGACGGCCGTCACGTCCCAGCCGTCCTTCGCCAGCGCGGCCACGGCCACGCGTCCGATCTGTCCTGTCGCTCCGATCACCACAGCTCGTGTCATGAGGTGACCGTATGGGGCGTCGGGTGGGTTTCCCAGGGGGTTTAGCGAGGAGCAGAGCGGCTGTGGGGGCCGGTGTGTTTTTCGCCCCCGCCGCCCCTACCCATTCC
>NZ_VJZC01000584.1 GCF_009377185.1 Streptomyces spongiae | reverse complement strand
GGTAGGGGCGGCGGGGGCGCGGATCCTCCCTACGGCGTCAGCGTCACCCCCAGGTGCGCGCCCGTGGGGGTGCCCAGGGTGTCGGGGCCGTAGTAGACGCCCCCGCTCGTGTCGATGCCCGAACTGCCGCTGTCGAGCTGGAGGATCGTGCCGTCGTAGGCGTTCTCGCCCTCCGCTCCGACGGCGAGGTCGGCGCGGCCCCAGCCGGACAGGTCCGTCAGGACGACGGAGGAGCCGAACTTGTCGTTCGGTTCCGTCCAGCCGGTGATGCCGGAGGTGTCCTGGTTGAAGTCCAGGGCACCCGAGCCGGTCAGTCCGGACGACGTGCCCTTGAGCAACAGGGTCGTACCGGCGTTCGACTGGTTCGCACCGCTGCGGGTGATGTCCTCGTTGGGGGCGCCCGCGAGGACGTCCGCGTAGCCGTCGCCGTTGTAGTCGCCCGCCGAGACCGACCAGCCGAGCGCGTCGCCGTCCTCGGCCGTGCCCGGGACTCCGGTCGTGTCCTGGGTGACGGTCTTCATTCCGGTCGTGGTGAAGCCCGTCGAGGTGCCCGGGACCACGGTGACCTGGCCGCCCTTGTACGCGCCGGACTCCGCCGTGTACGGCTGGCCGATGACGATGTCGTCGTAGCCGTTGCCGTTGACGTCGCCCGCGGCGATGGAGCGGCCGCCCTTGACGGACAGGACGCTCACCTTGACGAGGCCGGTGGCGCTGCCCTTGAACCAGGTGACCCTGCCGATGCCGGACTGGTCGCGGTAGTTGAGGGCCACGTCCGCGTAACCGTCACGGTTGAAGTCGCCGGTCGCGGCGTCGGTGTAGGCGACGGATCCGGTGGCCGTGGTCAGCTTGCCGTCCTGGGTGGCGCCTCCGGTCAGGTGGACGTTCCAGGAACCGCCGTTGCCGGTGCCCGCCGAGAAGACGTCGGCCTTGCCGTCGGCGTTGAAGTCGCCGACGGTCACGGCCGAGCCGAGCTTGGCGCCCGCGCTCGTCACCCCGGTGGTGGTGTACGAGGTGCCGGTGTTCAGGCCGGGACCGTACAGGACCGTGATCGCGCCGCGGTCGGCGTTCCCGGACGTGTCGTCCTCGCCGGGCGCGCCGATGGCGAGGTCGGCGTAGCCGTCGCCGTTGACGTCGCCCCAGGCGGTCGCGGCGCCGAAGCTGTCGCCGGCCTCGGAGTCGCCGGGAACGCCTGGGCTGGACTGGGTGAGCTTCAGCCTGGCGGTGCCGACCGGTCCGTCGGTGCCGCCCGGTACGACGACGACGTTGCCGACGTTTCCGGAGGCCGCCGGCACACCGGCGACCAGGTCGGTGACGCCGTCCCGGTTGAAGTCGGCCGTCGGGATCGCGGAGTTCTTGCCCGCGCTCGCGGCGAAGCGGCGGATCTCGCCGAGCTTGGAGTACAGGTTCGCGCCGGGGCACTCGGTGGCGTACGCGTCGCGGTGGCCGGAGATGGTGTTGAGGGTGGCCTCCTGGCCGTCCTTCCACACCCCGGTGTCGCCCTTGGCGGTCAGCGTGACCTTGCCCAGCGGGTCACCGCCGTACTGGCCCAGCTTCCAGGCCGCGATACGGGCCACCGACTCCAGGGCGGCGCGGCTCGGCCTGCCCGCCGGGACGCCGGCTGCCGCGTCGCCCTCGTAGTCACCGAGGACGGCGATGCCGGTGGAGTAGCTGTTGAAGCCGTACGTGTGCGCGCCGAGCACGGGCAGGTCGACGCCGCCCGCGCGGCCCTCGAAGATCTGGCCGCACTTGTCGACCAGGAAGTTGTAGCCGATGTCGTTCCAGCCGTTGGCGTCGATGTGGTACGCCATGATGCCCCGCACCAGCGAGGCGGACTGGGCGCAGCTGTAGCTGTTCGAGCCGACCGTGTGGTGCACGAACACGGCGCTGATCTTGTCGATGTACTGGGGCGGGTCGTCGACCTTCGACTCGTCCGCGCCCCAGGCGGCCCGGCTGATGATCGGGGGCTCGGTGACCGTGGACGGCGGCGCGACCGGCTTGGTCTCGCTCGGCGACGGGGAGGCGGACGCCGAGGGTGACGTCGACGCCGAGTCGCTGGGCGACGCGGAGACGGACGCGGAGTCCGTGGGCGCGGGGGCGGTGTCGGTGGGCGCGGGAGCGGTGGCGGTGTCGGTGGGCGTCGCCGAGGCCGTGTCGGTCGGTGTCGCCGTGTCCTCGGCCACGTAGGCGGCCGGTTCGATCTCGGTGCCCACCGACTTGGTCTCGGCCGTCGTCACGACACCCGGGTCGACGAGGTCCACCTTCAGGCCCTTGGGCAGTACGGCGGAGGTGGTGCCGTTCTTGCGGACCACCTGCACCTCGACGCCGTCGGACGGGCCCACCCACAGGGGCTCCGAGGCCCCGCGCATCCCGGGCTCGACGGTGTCCGGCGGGTCCGTGTCGAGCTCCAGGTCCTGCCAGCCGCTCCACTTGCCGGTCTCGCTGCTGCGGACGCGTACCTGCGCGGTCCCGTCGACCCGCTTCGTGGCGCCGGTCCACGAGACGCCGAGCAGGGAGAATGCCTCGGTGTCGGTGCGCGCCAGTTCGCGCTTGCCAACCGTGCCCGCGAGGGCGAGTTCGTGGACCTTCACCGGCCGCTTGGCCCTGCCGGCCGCGCCCGGGTCGTCGGAGGGGCCGGCCATGGCGTAGGTGGCCACGCCCGCACCTCCCAGGAGCACGACGCCGAGGGTCAGCCAGGTTCTTCGCTTCAGGCTCAGCGGTTGGTACGCGTGTGACGTACGGCGACTCAAAAGTCCCCCCATGTCGAAGTCACTTGGGGCACACCCGTCACATGGATGGCCCGACGTACCCAGCGCAGCCACCCCCGCCAACATCACAGCTGGGATCCGCCGTGACGGAGTCTTTGCTTGGCGCAGAGGATTCCCTGGGGCGGGCCGCGCGTACTGCACCGCGATCCAAGTCGTCGCGGGCGGGAGGGACCCATGCGGATGTCGCGGAGTGCGGTGGGGACGGTGTTCATGGTGGGTGCCCTGGGAGTGACGATGACCGCGCTCGCCTATCCGGCGATGCTCGGGGTGCAGACCACGAGCAGTTCACCGTCACGGATCATCGCCAACACGCGTTACGGCCCGCTGACCGAGGCCGACCGGGACTTCGTGGTCAAGGTGCGGGCGGCGGGACTGTGGGAGTTCCCCTCCGGCGAGCTGGCCCTGCAGAAGGGGACCTCGGCCGCCGTACGGACCGCCGGTCAGCACCTCGTGAACGGGCACACCGCCCTCGACGCGACCTGCCGGAAGATCGCCCCCGAGCTGGGGATCACGCTGCCCAACCAGGCGAGCCCGCAGCAACAGGGGTTCGTGGCGACCCTGACCTCCGACAAGGGCAGGCAGTTCGACTCCGATCTCGCCAACATCCTGCGCGTCACCCACGGCACGATCTTCTCGACCATCGCGAAGATCCGCGCCACCACCAAGAACACGCTCGTCCGTCAACTGGCCGACCAGGCCAACGACACCGTGCTCGACCACATCACGGTCATGGAGAAGACCGGGCTGGTGAACTTCGACCAGGTCCTCTTCCAGGAGACGAGCCCGCCGAAGCTCCCCGCCGCCGACGTCACCCCACCCGCGCCCCGGCCGGGGGAACCGGAGGTGGCGCTCACCCCGCCGGCGAACGCCACGCCAACGTCTCCCCCGGCTCCCCCGGCACAGTGACCCCGGCCGGCAGGCACCTCAGCGCTCTCTGGGCGCCTCCCGCCCCTCCGCGTGGATCAGCCACGTCAGCGTCAGCATCAGGTCCAGACGGTGGGCCGGGTCATGGCCGGTGTGACCGGTGAGTTCGGTGATGCGGCGCAGGCGGTAGCGGACGGTCTGTTCGTGGATGTGGAGACGCTCACCCGTGAGGACCGCGTTGTCGCCGCACTGGAGGTACGTCAGGAGGGTCGCGAGGAGCGGCGTGCGGCGGCGCGGGGGCAGGGCCAGCAGCGGGGCCAGCGTGTCCGTCGCCGTGGTGTCGATCAGGTCCTCGGCACACGCCCCCGCCAGCAGCGCGGTGTGGTCGGCGGCGCGTACGGGTCGGTCGGCGTCGAGGATGCCGCGCTCGACGAGGGCGATCGTGTGCCGGGCCCACCTCAGGGACGTGGCCGTCCGCTCCGGCGGCACCGTGGGACCGATCGCCGCCGGGCCGAGGCGGCGCAGCAGCGCGGGCAGCCAGTCACGGCCCGCCGAGTCGGGGTCGGGGACGACCAGGTACGGCGCCGGCGCCTCCCAGTCGGCGAGGACGTCCGGCGGCAGGACCCGGTTGGGCGAACGCCCGCCGTTCTGCGCGGGAAGCGGTGAGCCCGCCGGCCGCAGGGCCACCACCGCCAGCGACACCGGCACCTTCCACTCGGCCGACCTGGCCTGGTCCGCGATCGCCTCGGGCGCCGGAGCCGGCTCGCGGACCAGCAGGTCGCGCAGCCGGGCACGACGGCGTTCGCGGTCGCTCGCCATATGGCCCTGCTGCCGGGCGTACCCCTGGGCCCCCGCGTCGGCGGCCCTGGCCAGCAGTTCGAAGAGGTGGTCCGTGAGGTGGGAGAGGGTCTCCTTGGGCCAGCCGAAGCGGTACGCGTCCTTGATGAACCGGCGGCAGGCGACCTGACTGCTCAGCCGCAGCGCCGTCTGGAGGCGGTCGAGGCCCCGGCCCCGTCTGGCCGCCTCGGTGCCCAGGCGGAAGTACAGCGCGGCGAGTTCGCCGACGTCCGGCTCCTCCTGCGCGAGCGAGTCCACGAAGAACGCGACGGTCTCGTGGATCACCTCGTGGACGACCTGGGCGTAGTCGCCGTCCAGCGGTCTGCCCGCGTCCAGGCTCTGCTGACGCACCTGACGCTCGATCTCGGCCACGGCGTCCGCGAGGTGCGGGCGGAGCATGGCCGACAGGGGCGGTCCGGCGACGGTGAGTGGTACTAACGGCGGGTCGGTGACAGTCACGTTTCCCCTCCGGGTTCCGGCGGGCTCGTCTTTCCCGGGATGCTCCTCGCGTATCACCCGGCACGTCAACTCACCTTCGTGACAAGACGAGTTGGTTGGCTTGTCCATCGCCCGCCAAGACTGCTCAGTTCGGTGCGCACCCTGTGGCGAACCGACAAGTCAGGCCCGCAACTCACCGTTCTCCCGTACAGCGCGACGTGCGCCCCCGCTCCCACGATTCCTCTCGGATCAGACCGGATTCCCCCCACAGGACCCACGGGATCCACGGCCCCACGGGATCCACGGGAACCACGGGGCTCCCCCGCACCCGTACGAGAGGACGACTCACCATGAGAACAGCGCTGAGGAAGCGACTGGCACTGGTGGCCACCGGTGTCTCGCTGGCCGCCCTGCTGGGCGTCAACTCCGTGGCCCAGGCGAGCCCGACGTCGGGCGAGAGCCGGTACGGCGGTGCGCGCGCGGTCGCCGCCGTGCAGGCGAGCCCCTACGAACGCGGGCCCGCACCCACCGAGGCCGGCGTGACCGCCTCGCGCGGCCCCTTCGCGATCAGCCAGGTGACCGTGCCGGAGGGCAGCGGGACCGGGTTCAAGAACGGCACGATCTACTACCCGACGTCCACGGCCGAGGGCACGTTCGGCGCGGTCGCCGTGATCCCGGGCTTCGTCTCGCCACAGGCCGTGATCCAGTGGCTCGGCCCGCGCCTGGCTTCGCAGGGGTTCGTGGTGTTCACGCTGGACACCTTCAGCGGACAGGACTTCCCCCAGGACCGCGCCAAACAGCTCCTGGCCGCGCTCGACTACCTCACGACCAGCAGCTCGGTGAAGAACCGGATCGACCCGAACCGCCTTGCCGTGATGGGTCATTCGATGGGCGGCGGGGCGAGCCTGTGGGCATCCGCGAACCGGCCCTCGCTCAAGGCCGCCGTACCGCTGGCGCCGTGGGAGGTCGACACCACCTGGGAGAAGGCGGACAAGGTCCCCACGCTGATCATCGGTGGTCAGTCGGACGCGATCGCGCCCGTCGACTCGATGTCCATCCCCTTCTTCACCGGCATCGCGGCGTCGGAGAAGGCGTACCTGGAACTGCGCAACGGTGACCACTTCGTGCCCGCAGCCGAGGGCCCGGTCGTCGCCAAGTACGCGATCTCCTGGCTCAAGCGGTTCGTCGACCTGGACACCCGCTACGACCAGTTCCTGTGCCCGGCGCCCGCGCCGAACACGAACATCAGCCAGTACCGGGACACCTGCCCCCACAGCTGAGCCGACCCTTGCCGGGCCCCACGCGGTGACCCCGCGTGGGGCC
>NZ_VJZC01000583.1 GCF_009377185.1 Streptomyces spongiae | reverse complement strand
GGGTAGGGGCGGCGGGGGCGAGCAACCCCTCGCTACGATGCCCGTACGCGATCAATCGGCGAGGAGGCACGCATGGCAGGGGAGCCGCAGGACGACTGCTTGTTCTGCAAGATCGTGGCGGGACAGATCCCGGCGACCGTGGTTCGGGAGACGGAGACGACCCTCGCGTTCCGGGACATCAACCCGCAGGCACCGACGCACGTGCTCGTCATCCCGAGGGTGCACTACCCCGACATCGCCTCCCTCGGCACCGCCGAGCCGGCCGTCGCCGCGGACGTGCTGCGCGAGAGCGGCGAGGTGGCCGCGGAGGAGAAACTGGAGAGCTACCGCGTCGTGTTCAACACCGGCAGCGGCGCCGGCCAGACCGTCTGGCACGCGCACGCGCACGTCCTCGGCGGGCGCGGCCTCGAATGGCCTCCCGGGTAACTCGCCGTGTCCGTACGCGAACTGGTGGTCCTGGGTACCGCCAGCCAGGTCCCGACCCGGCACCGCAACCACAACGGGTACGTACTGCTGTGGGACGGCGAGGGGATCCTGTTCGACCCCGGTGAGGGCACGCAGCGGCAGATGCTGCGTGCCGGGGTCTCCGCGCACGACCTGCACCGGATCTGTGTCACGCACTTCCACGGGGATCACTCGCTGGGCCTCGCCGGTGTCATCCAGCGCATCAACCTCGACCGCGTGCCGCACGACGTCACCGCGCACTACCCGCGCTCCGGCCAACGCTTCTTCGACCGGCTGCGGTACGCGACCGCCTACCGCGAGACCGTGCAGCTGATCGAGGCGCCGGTCGCGGAGGACGGTGTCCTCGCCGCCACACCCTCGTACAGTCTGGAAGCCCGCAGACTCTCCCATCCCGTCGAGTCGTTCGGGTACCGGCTCGTCGAGCCCGACGGGCGGCGCATACTGCCGGAACGGCTGGCCGCGCACGGGATCAAGGGGCCGGACGTCGGGCGGATACAGCGTGAGGGGACCTTTGGGGGCGTCTCGCTCGAGGACGTGAGCGAGGTGCGGCGCGGGCAGCGGTTCGCGTTCGTGATGGACACCCGGTTGTGCGAGGGCGTGTACGCGCTGGCGGACGGGTGCGACATGCTCGTCATCGAGTCGACCTTTCTTGATGAGGACTCGGAACTCGCCGAAGAACATGGGCATCTGACGGCAGGTCAGGCGGCTCGTGTGGCGCGGGAGGTGGGGGTGCGGCATCTCGTGCTGACGCATTTCAGTCAGCGGTACACCGAGCCCGGTGAGTTCGAGCGGCAGGCGCGGGCGGCCGGGTTCGAGGGGGAGTTGACCGTGGCGCGGGATTTGTTGCGGGTGCCGGTTCCGAAGCGCAGGTAAACGGGTGCCGGTTCCGAAGCGTAGGTTAACGGGTGCCGGTTCCGAAGCGTAGATAAAACGGCCGTACGATGCCTTGATGCCCCTCCCCAAAGCTGAACTGCACCTGCACATCGAAGGCACCCTGGAGCCCGAGCTGGCGTTCGCGCTGGCTGCGCGGAACGGGGTCGCGTTGCCGTACGCCGACACGGACGAGCTCCGCGAGGCGTACCGGTTCGAGGATCTGCAGTCCTTCCTGAACCTGTACTACGAGCTCATGGCCGTCCTGCGGACCGAGCGGGACTTCGAGGACCTGGCCGACGCGTATCTCGCCCGGGCCGCCGCGCAGGGTGTGCGGCACGCCGAGATCTTCTTCGATCCGCAGGCCCACATCGCGCGGGGTGTGGGGATGGGGACCGTGGTGGAGGGGCTGTGGCGTGCCCTTGGGCGCAGTGAGTCCACGCACGGGGTCTCCACCCAGCTGATCATGTGCTTCCTGCGGGACGAGTCCGCCGAGTCGGCGATGGAGACGCTGGACGCCGCCAAGCCCTATCTCGACCGGATCGTGGGCGTCGGGCTCGACTCCGCGGAGGTCGGGCATCCGCCGGTGAAGTTCCGGGAGGTGTACGAGGCGGCGGCCGGTCTCGGGCTGCGGCGGGTGGCGCACGCGGGGGAGGAGGGGCCGCCGTCGTACATCGTCGAGGCGCTGGACGTGCTCGGGGTCGAGCGGGTCGACCATGGGTTGCGGTGCATGGAGGACTCGGCGTTGGTGGAGCGGCTTGTGCGGGAGCGGGTGCCGTTGACGTTGTGCCCGCTGTCGAATGTGCGGCTGCGTGCGGTGGATGTTCTCGCCGACCATCCGTTGCCCGCGATGTTGGATGCGGGGCTGGTGTGCACGGTCAATTCCGATGATCCCGCGTACTTTGGTGGCTACGCCGGGGACAACTTCGACGCGGTGCGGTTGACGCTGGGGCTGAGCGAGGAGCGGTTGCGTGAGCTGGCGCGCAATTCGTTCGTGGCGTCGTTCCTGGAGCATGACGAGGAGCGGCGTCGGCGGTATCTGGCTGAGGTGGAGGCGTACGAGTTCGGGTAGCAGCGGTCGTTCGGCTTTCCCGCCGTCGTGGCTGGTCACGCAGTTTCCCGCGCCCCTAAGAGCCTGGGGCGCGCCCGGCATCATCATGTGCTGCTTCTGCCGCGGACCGGAGCGTCTGCGGTTCGTTCGTGGGCCTTGCGTGCGTACGCGGCTGCGGGTGCGTCGTGGTGCGGGTGCGCGAGATTAACGGTGCGTCGTGGTGCCGGGCGCGGGCACGGCTCTCAAGGGGCGCGGGGAACTGCGCGACCAGCCACGACGCACCCGCAGTCGACCACCGACAACAACCCGGCAGACGAGACCCGCTCAGGCTCAACGCCAGTTGACCGCACCCGACGCCCCGGGCGTCGCCGACTCCACCTTGGCCCGGATCTCCCGCATCACCGCGATGATCTGCTCCTCGTGGCTCGCCGAGAGCCGCGCCACCGGCACCGAGCAGCTGATGGCGTCCTGAGCGGGAGCGTCGTAGCGCAGGGCGAAGCCGAAGCCGACGATGCCGGGGACGCCCTCCTCGCGGTCCACGGAGTAGCCGCGCGCACGCGTGGCCGTGAGGTCGGCCAGGAGGGACTCGCGGGTGGTGTGGGTGTTGGGGGTGAGCCGGACGTACGGAGGCTCGGGGAGGGACGCGTCGGGGCGTTCCGCCAGGAGGGCCTTGCCCAGGGCGCCCGCGTGGGCGGGGAGTCGGCGGCCCACGCGGCTGATCGTGCGCAGGTACTCGTGGGACTCGCGGGTCGCGAGGTAGGCGACGTCCGGACCGTCCAGCCGGCCCATGTGGATCGTCTCGCCCAGCGCGTCGGAGGCCTCGTCGAGGTAGGGGCGTACGACACGGACGCGCGGGTCGGAGTCCAGGTAGCTCGTGCCGGTGAGGAGGGCGCGGATGCCGATGCCGTAGAGGGATCCCGTGGTGTCCGTACGGACCCAGCCGCGGTTGATCAGGGTCTGGAGCAGGGCGTACATCGAGCTGCGGGGGACCTGGAGCTCGTCCGCCAGTTCCTGGAGGCGTGCGGGACGGTCGCCGCGGGCGGCCAGGAGTTCCAGGAGGTCGACCGTGCGGGCGGCGGACTTCACCTCGCGCACACCGCGCTCGTCCGTGGGTTCCGACATGAGCAGATCGTAAGGGGATCGCGCGCGACCATTGACGGTTGGTGTTCGTCTCTCTAGCCTCCATCTTCATACGTGGATAGTGTCTACGTATGGAGACGGAGGAGTCGCCCTGTGACCCGCGATCTGACCATCACCGAGGTGCGTCTGACCCCGATCCTCGTCGCCGATCCGCCCCTGCTGAACACCTCGGGGGTGCACCAGCCGTACACCCCGCGGCTGATCGTGGAGGTGGTGACCGCCGACGGGACCTCCGGGTTCGGTGAGACCTACGGCGACGGCAAGTATCTGGAGCTCGCCCGGCCGCTCGGCGAGATGCTGGTGGGGCGTCAGGTCTCCGATCTGGGTGGTCTGTTCGCCTTGGCCGATGAGGTCGCCGTGGACCGGGCCCGGGTCGAGAACCAGCTCGATGTGGGTGGGCAGCGGGGCGTGCAGAGCGCTGACAAGTTGCGGCTGTCCGTCGCGTCCGGGTTCGAGGTCGCCTGTCTCGACGCGTTGGGCAAGGCGCTCGGGCTGCCCGTCCACGCGCTGCTCGGCGGCAAGGTACGGGACGCGGTCGAGTACAGCGCGTATCTCTTCTACAAGTGGGCCGACCACCCCGAGGGCGTCACCTGCGAGAAGGACGACTGGGGGGCCGCCGTCGATCCGGCCGGGATCGTCGAGCAGGCGCGGAAGTTCAAGGAGCGGTACGGGTTCACGTCGTTCAAGCTCAAGGGCGGGGTCTTCCCGCCCGACGAGGAGATCGCCGCCGTGCGCGCGCTCGCGGAGGCCTTTCCCGGGCATCCGCTGCGGCTCGACCCCAACGGGGCCTGGTCCGTGGAGACGTCGATCAAGGTCGCGGACGCGCTGGGCGAGGTACTGGAGTACCTGGAGGACCCGACGCTCGGCACGCGCGCGATGGCCGACGTGTACGTACGCACCGGCGTGCCGCTCGCCACGAACATGTGCGTGACGACCTTCGCCGAGATCAAGGAGGCGTTCACGCGGAACGCCGTCCAGGTCGTCCTGTCCGACCATCACTACTGGGGCGGCCTGCGCAACACCCAGCAGCTCGCCGCCATCTGCCGGACCTTCGGGGTGGGGGTGTCCATGCACTCCAACACCCACCTCGGGATCTCCCTCGCCGCGATGACCCATGTCGCCGCGACCGTGCCCGGCCTCCACCACGCCTGCGACTCCCACTACCCCTGGCAGTCCGAGGACGTGCTCACCGAACGCCTCACGTTCGAGGGCGGCAGGGTCGCCGTCTCCGACGCGCCGGGCCTCGGTGTCGAGGTCGACCGCGAGAAGGTGGAGTTCCTCCATCGACGGTGGCTCGAAGACGACGGCTCGCTGCGGGACCGGGACGACGCGGCCGCCATGCGGGTCGCCGACCCCGGGTGGGTCCCTCCGGCCGTGCCCCGCTGGTAGGGGGCGGTACCGCTCCGGGGCCGCGGTGGGCGCCTGACGCGGGGCGCGTGCGCGGTCGTACGACGCGTGGGGCGGCTCCGGCGTGAGCGACGGCGCCGTGCGGGGCGGTTGGTGCACACTGGCCTGATCCGCACCATGCCAGGGAGCACACCGTGACCGCGTCCAGAGGAGAGCGAACGTACCGCCGGCCCCAGGTCGACCCCCTCGCCGCCCTGCGCACACCGGACGACCCGCCGTGGGACGTGTACCTGACCGGCACCGTCTTCCTCGACATCGTCTTCACCGGGCTCGACTCCGCCCCCGTGCGCGGTACCGAGTCCTGGGCGCGCGGAATGGGGTCGAGCCCCGGCGGCGTGGCGAACATGGCGACCGCGCTGGCCCGGCTCGGCCTGCGGACGTCCCTGGCGGCGGCCTTCGGGGACGACCACTACGGGGAGTACTGCTGGGACGCCCTGGAGCAGGGCGAGGGCATCGACCTGACCCCGTCCCGTACGGTGCCCGGCTGGCACTCCCCGGTCACCGTCTCGATGGCGTACGAGGGCGAGCGCACGATGGTCTCGCACGGTCATGAGCCGCCGCCGGAGGAGACCGCGCCGGACTGCCCGCCCCCGGCGCGCGCCGCCGTCGCCTCCCTGACGCCCGGAGTGCGCGCTCCCTGGATCGCGCAGGCCGCCGCCAAGGACGCCCGGATCTTCGCCGACGTCGGCTGGGACGACACCGGGCGCTGGGACCTGGCGGGGCTCGCCGACCTGGAGCACTGCGAGGCGTTCCTGCCCAACGCGGCGGAGGCGATGCGCTACACCGGCGCCGACTGCCCGCGCGCGGCCGCGCGCGCCCTCACCGAGCATGTGCCGCTCGCCGTGGTCACCCTCGGTGCGCAGGGGGCGTACGCCGTGGACGCGCGGACCGGTGAGACCGCCGAGGTGCCGGCCATCGCCGTCGAGGCGATGGATCCCACGGGGGCGGGGGACGTGTTCGTGGCGGGGTTCGTGGCCGGGACGCTGGCGGAGTGGCCGCTGGCGGACCGGCTGGCCTTCGCCGGGCTGACCGCGGCGCTGTCGGTGCAGGAGTTCGGGGGCTCTCTGTCTGCTCCGGGGTGGGCCGAGATCGCCGCGTGGTGGCGGCGTGTGCAGTCGCTGGAGGGCCAGGACCCTGCCGCCCTGCGGCGCTATGCCTTCCTGGAGGACCAGGTGCCCGAGGAGGCGGTGCGGCCGTGGCCCCTGCGGCGGGCGGTACCGACGATCGGGTTCCGCCGCTCGGCGTAGGCGCGCGGCGGTTCAGCGAGGGTGTCTGGGGTGGGTGGATTGTGTGCGGGTGAGTGGGGGC
>NZ_VJZC01000582.1 GCF_009377185.1 Streptomyces spongiae | reverse complement strand
GTCTGACTCCACCCACACCCCCGAAGCCCCGCAGCCCATCACCCCCGGCGCGTCCCTCCGGCATACCCGGGCCAAGGGGGAGCCCCGGTTCCCCGACGGGCCGAAGGCCGATCCCGCCGGGTCGCACTTCGAGCGGCGCATCCGGAGTTTCCAGCCGCGGCGGAGCCGGGTGACGGCGGGGCAGGCGGACGCGCTGCAGCGGCTGTGGCCCAAGTGGGGGCTGGACATCGACGGACGGCAGGTGATCGACCTCGCCGAGCTGTTCGGGAACGACAACCCCGTGGTGATGGAGATCGGCTTCGGGATGGGCGAAGCCACCGCGCAGATGGCCGCGGCGGATCCGGGGACCAATGTGCTCGCCGTCGACGTGCACACTCCCGGCCAGGGCAACCTGCTCAATCTCGCCGACCAGAACGGGCTGTCCAACGTCCGGGTGGCGAACGGGGACGCCATCATCCTCTTGCGCGAGATGCTCAGCCCCGACTCCCTCGACGGGCTGCGCGTCTACTTCCCCGACCCGTGGCCCAAGAAGCGGCACCACAAACGGCGCCTGATCCAGCCGGAGTTCCTCACCCTGGCCGCGTCCCGCCTCAGGCCGGGTGCCGTCCTGCACTGCGCGACCGACTGGGAGCCGTACGCCGAGTGGATGCTCGACGTGCTCGGCGCGCATCCCGGGTTCGAGAACACCCAGCCCGACGGCGGTTACGCGCCGCGTCCCGGCTTTCGGCCGCTGACCCGTTTCGAGGGCCAGGGACTGGACAAGGGTCATGTGGTGAACGACCTGCTCTTCCGGTGCGTACAGCACAGGGACGTATCGTCCGAAGAGGCCAAGGAGCAGCGCGGAGGGCAGCCAGACCACCCAGTCCGTCCCGACCAGCCAGAACCCCCCACCGGCGCCTGACCAAGTCCCGCCGAACGCCCGCGAGGCCCCACCGAGCAGCACCTGCACCTCACGCGGCACCATCGCGGGGAGCGCCTCTCCCTCGTTAGGGTCGATGCCGTGGCCACCTTCCCCCCGTATCCGACGCACCCCAGCGGACCCGCCGGCCCCGGCGAACCCGTCGGCGGGAAGCGGCGCCCCGCGCACTGGTGGCGGAGGAAGTGGGTGCGGTACGGGGCGCTCAGCACCCTGCTGGCCCTCTCCGGATTGGTCATCCTCGCCCTGGTCCGCGAACAGACCGGTACGGAGGGGTTCCTGGTCGGGCTGGCACTGGCGGTGCTGCCCGTGCCGTTGCTCATCGCCGCGTTCCGTTGGCTGGACCGGGTCGAACCCGGGCCCTGGCGCAACCTGGTCTTCTCGTTCGCCTGGGGCGCGTGTGCCGCGGCGCTGATAGCCATCGTCGCGAACAGTTTCGCGACCAAGTGGATAGCGACCGCCACCGCCGATCCGACCAGCGCGGACACCCTCGGCGCCACCGTCATAGCGCCCGTCGTCGAGGAGACCGCCAAGGCGGCCGCGGTCTTACTGATCTTCCTGTTCCGCAGACGGGACTTCACCGGGATCGTGGACGGGGTGGTGATCGCCGGGGTCACCGCCACCGGGTTCGCGTTCACCGAGAACATCCTCTACCTCGGCACGGCCTTCGGAACCGACCAGCTCAGCGGCGACAGCGGACTCGCGTCCGTGACGGCCGCGACCTTCTTCGTCCGCGTGATCATGTCGCCGTTCGCGCATCCGCTGTTCACCGTGCTCACGGGGATCGGCTTCGGGATCGCGGCGCTCTCCGCGGACCGGCATCACGTACGCCGCGTGCTGCTCCCCCTCTCCGGGCTGCTCCTCGCGATGGGCATGCACGCCCTGTGGAACGGCTCGTCCACGTTCGGGGAGTTCGGTTTCTTCGGGGTCTACGCGATGTTCATGGTGCCGGCGTTCGGGCTGCTGACCTGGCTGGTCATCTGGACACGCCAGCGGGAACTGCGCACCGTGCGGGACGAGTTGCCCGCGTACACCGCCGCCGGGTGGCTGACGCCGGCCGAGCCGTACGTCCTCGGGAACATGAAGGCGCGGCGGCTGGCCCGCGAGTACGCCGGGCTCCAGTTCGGGCGCGGGGCAGCGCGCGCGGTGGCCGAGTACGAGGCGTACGCGACCTCGCTCGCCTTCCTGCGCCACCGCGGGCGGCGGGGCCGGGCGAACGCCGATTTCGTCGTGCGGGAGCGGGAGTTGCTCTTCGAGCTGTGGCACCGACGGGAGATCGCCCGCCCCTCACTGGCGTACGCGGCACAGGCGACGGCGCCCGCTCCCGTGTACGGCTACGGGCAGACGTACGGGTACGCGCAGACGTACGGCTCCCCGCAGACGCACGCCTACCCGCAGACGTACGGCTACCCGCAGGCGTATGGGTACGGTGCGGGGCCCGCGTACGGAGCAGGGCCCGCGTACGGTGCGGGGCACGGCTCGTCGGCACCGTACCCCGCGTACAACCCGTACCGGTCCTAGGGGGTGTTGGCCGGGGAGGAGACCGTCAGCTCCCCTGCGACGCCTCCGTCAGCTTCGCCAGCTCCCCCTCCGTGAGGGTCAGCTTGTCCACCGCCAGCAGGGCCGGCAGCTGCTCCACCGTCCGTGCGGAGGCGATCGGCGCGGCGACCGTCGGCTGGGCGGCGAGCCAGGCGAGGGCCACCGTGGCGAGTTCGGCGCCATGGGCCTCGGCGATCTCGTCCAGGGCCGCGAGGACCCGTATGCCCTCCTCCTTCTCCAGGTAGGCGCCGGCGCCCTCGGCGCGGGCGCTCTCCACGGTCGTGCCCGGACGGTACTTGCCGGTGAGGAAGCCCTTGGCGAGGGCGAAGTACGGGACGGCGGCCAGGCCCTCGCGGGAGGCGATGGTCTGCAGGGCGCCCTCGTAGGTGGAGCGGGAGACCAGGTTGTAGTGCGGCTGGAGCGCGACGTACCGGGCGAAGCCCTCGCGGTCGGAGAAGTCGAGGGATGCCTGGAGGCGCTCGGGGGAGATGTTCGAGGCGGCGATCGCGCGGACCTTGCCCGCCTTCACCAGTTCGTCGAGCGCGGAGACGATCTCCTCGACCGGGACTTCGGGCCTGTCGAAGTGCGTGTAGTAGAGGTCGATGTGATCGGTGCCCAGGCGGCGCAGGGAGGCGTCGGCGGCGGCCTTGATGTTGGCGGCCGACAGGCCCTGGTAGTCGGGGTGCTGACTGACCTTCGTGGCGATCACGACGTCGGAGCGGTTGCCGCGCGCCTTGAGCCACTTGCCGATGACGGTCTCGGACTCACCGCCCTGGTTGCCCTCGATCCAGGCCGAGTAGGAGTCGGCGGTGTCGATGAAGTTGCCGCCGGCGGCCGTGTACGCGTCGAGTACGGCGAAGGACTGTGACTCGTCGGCGGTCCAGCCGAAGACGTTGCCGCCGAGGGAGAGGGGGAAGACCTCGAGATCGGAGGAGCCGAGCTTGCGAAGAGAAGTCATGCTCCCCTTCAACACCTTGGCCGGACGCGCGAATTCCGCACGTCCGGCCAAGGGTTGGTAAATCCGGGAGAGGTCACCTCACCGCTCCCGGAAGACCTGGGAGAACCTCAGAAAGGTTCTGGTAGGACCTCAGAAAGGCCCCTGGGAGGACCTCAGGAAGGTCCTGGAAGGGATCAGGGGGTGAGCCCCTTGCCCTGCAGCCACGCCATCGGGTCGATGCCCGAGCTGCTGCCACCGGGGTGTACCTCCAGGTGAAGGTGGGCACCCGTGACATTGCCGGTGGCGCCGACACGGCCGATGACGTCACCGGTCGCGACCTTCTGACCGACGCTGACGCCGATGGAGGACTGATGGGCGAACCAGACCTCCGTGCCGTCGTTGAGGGTGAGCACCGTCTTGTAGCCGTACGACCCGTCCCAGCCGGCCTGGGTGATCGTGCCGCTGCCCACCGCCTTGATCAGCGTGCCCGTGGGGGCCGCGAAGTCGAGGCCGGTGTGCTGGCCGGAGGACCAGTACGCGCCGGACTGACCGAAGGTGGAGGTGATCGTGTACGAGGACGTCGGCAGCGCGAACTGCTTGGCGAGCTTGGCGAGGCGCTCGGCCTCGGCCTTCCTCTCGGCCTCCTCCTCCGCCTTCTTCTTCTCGGCGGCGGCCTTGGCCTCGGCCTCCTCGCGCTCCTTGGCGGCGGCGTCGGACGCCTTCTTCGCGGCGGCGGCCTCGGCGGCGGCCGCCGCGGCCCTGTCGACCGCGTCCTGCTGCGACTCGGCCTGCTCCATGATGCGGGCGCGCAGTGCCTCACCGGCGTCGCCGGCGCCCTGCTGGGTGTCGTCGGCGGTCAGTCCCGCGTTGCTGAGCGGGGTGGAGGAGCCCTCGGGCTCGTCCTCGGAGTCGAAGACCGCGCCGACGTTCGGCATGTCGGGCATCGAGATGGACACCGGCGGCTTGCCGGTCTGCGCGGTGGCCATGCCACCCGCGCCGACGGCGGCTATGACACCGACGCCGAGGACGGTGGAGCTACGGGCGAGTCCGCCGCGAGCGAGTCCGCTCTTCTTGGCGACCCGGTGCCGGCCGCGAACGGGGCGAATGGACTCCTCGGTGGGATTCCACTCCTGCCAGGGGCCCTCGTCCTTGCTGTCGTAGCCGCCGTATCCGAAGGTGCCGCTGTCGCCGCGTTGGTCCGGCACGGACGGGGCTTCGGTCGCAGACCGGTTTGACGCCACGTGGGCGTACTCCTTTCCTTCCTTCTCGCCTACCGGGTTAGCTGACGGGTTCGGAGCAGGAAGGTCTCCTACGCGCGTAAACCTGCCGTGCTGCCACGACGGCTTCCGCGCGATTCACCCCAGGGTGGTGGTTCCCCGGTTCCCTTGCGGGATTCGGCGCGTGCGCACGGAGCCGACTCTTGTGACGGCTGGGACGACCGCGCTGCGTTATCGAACGTTAATAGACGCACGGGCCGTATTCCAAGCGGTTCTGGATGATCGTTCAGCCCATGTGCCCTGCTCTTTCGGGTCAAGCGGGGTGGAAGTCGGGCGAGTTACCCCCGTCTCAATGGTCACAGATGTTCTGACGGAGCGTCAGTTGTTATGCGGAGGGACGCCGATCGGACACGTTCGGTGACGAAGGTTATGAGGAAGTCGTGAACGATCAGCCCCTCACGGACGTCGCGCTCACGGACGTCGTACCGCCAGGAGCGCCATGTCGTCCGTCAAGCCCGCGCCAGTGTGCCGCCGCACCTCGTCCGTGAGCACGCCCAGCAGGGCGCGCGGGCCGGAGAAGACCCGCCCGGACAGCCGCTCGGCCGGGTCGTAGAAGGCGCCGCGCTCGTCCCGGGCCTCGGACAGCCCGTCGGTGTGGAGGAGCAGTGTGGCCCCGCCCGGGAACGCGATCTCCTCGGCGCGGTCCGGCCAGTCGCCCAGATCGTCCATGCCGAGCGGCAGCGCGGGCCTCCGGGCGTCGAGCACGCGCAGGGAGCCGTCCGCGTGCAGGAGCAACGGCGAGGGGTGGCCGCGGTTGACGATCCGTACGACGCCGTCGCCGTCGCCGTGACCGGCGCCGTACGGAAGTTCCGCGAGGACGGCCGTAGCGAAGCCCTCCTCCCGCTCGATCCCCTGCCGCCGCGCCGCCTCCCGGTCGAGCGCCCGCTCCAGCCGCCGCGCCACGCCCTCCAGGGTCGGCTCCTGCTCGGCGGCCTCCCGGAAGGCCCCGATGACGACGGCCACGGTGCCCACCGCCCCCATGCCCTTGCCGCGCACATCCCCCACGACGAGCCGTACGCCGTGCGGCGAGTCCTGCACGGCGTACAGGTCGCCCCCGATGAAGGCGTCGGCCTGGGCCGCCTCGTACCGGGCGGCGATGTCGAACCCCCCGATCCGCTCCGGGGGCTGCGGCAGTACGGCCCGCTGCGCCGCCTCGGCGATCTCGCGCGCGGAGGCGAGGCGGGCGCCGGTGCGCCGGGCGAGCCGGTTGATGCCGACGGCCAGGACGGAGACCGTGGCCACGGTGACGATCTCGGTGACGGTGTCGACGTCCAAGCCGTACCGTGACCGGACCACGAGCACCGCAACGAACGCGACGGCCCCCGTGGCGACCGTGCCGCCCAGCGAGGCCAGGGGCGCGGCGACGAGCGGGGCGGCGGTGAAGAAGGGCACCGCGGTGAAGGCCGGGGGCGTGAGGTAGTCGTAGAGCACTCCGCCGACGATGAGCAGCGCGGGCAGCGCGCGGACGAAGGCGCGCGCGTACGAGACCCGGGCGGCCTCCGCGGGAGGGGGTACCGGCCGCGCCGGCCCACCGTGTCTCTCCGCGCCGCCTCGCTGCCCCACCCGTCCATGCTTCCCGAGGGCGGGGCGAGGGG
>NZ_VJZC01000581.1 GCF_009377185.1 Streptomyces spongiae | reverse complement strand
GTACGGGGGAGACGGGGGAGCACGATGAGGCGCCGGTTCGAGGTGGCCCGCGGGGGACGCGGCCACAACGAACCGGCGCTTCGCCGTCAGCGCGCCCCGCTCACCCGCCCCTGAAGCAACCGGGACAACGCCGAGTGGACGTCGTCCAGCGACCGCTCCGGCTGGAACGACTGCCAGTCCAGCGCAGCCACCAGCACCATGCCCACCAACGCGGCCGCGGTCAGCGGAACGTCGATCTCGTCGCTCAGCTCACCACGCTCCACCCCCTCGCGCAGCACGCCCTCGACGACCGCGACCGCCTCCTGCCGGACGACCATCAGCGTGGACTGCCAGGCCCGGTTGGTGCGCCAAAGCTCGGCCACGTACAACTGCGTGAACGCCGGGTAGCGTTCGATGAAGACGAGCCCGGCCCGGACCATCGCGTCGAGGGCGTCGACCGTACCCCCGCCCTCCTTCGCCGTCTGCTCCGCCGCCTCCCGCAGGGAAGCGGTCAGGAGCCCCACTCCGTGCCGCAACAACTCCTCGAAGAGGACCGATTTGCTGGCGAAGTTGTAGTAGACCGTGCCCTTCGCGACCCCGGCCCGCTCGGCGATCTCGTCCACCGTGGTGGCGGAGAACCCCTGTTCCGCGATGAGCGTGACGGCCGCCTCGTAGAGCTTCTGCCGGGTCGCCTCACGACGGCTGCTGCCGCCTCCCGTGACGGTGCTGCTTTCCATGCCCCTGATTCTCACAGCAGCCGGTGCCCGCGCGGTCACAGGCTCAGCTCCGGGTGCAACCGGTCGAGGGTCCACACCTGCCTGCGGCGGGCGGACACGGCGGTCAGGGCGAGGGCGCCCGCGGTGAAGGCCAGGAGGACGGCGCAGGCCTGCCAGACCGGGGACAGGCCGCCGCCGGTGATGAGCCTCCTGAGGGCCTCCACCACGTAGCTCATCGGCAGGAACGGATGGATCGCGTTGAAGAAGTCCGGGCTCGTCTGCACGGGGTACGTGCCGCCCGCCGACGTCAACTGCAGCATCAGCACGGCCAGGACGAGGATCCGGCCCGCCGCGCCGAAGCGCGCGTTCAGCCACTGCACGATCGCCGCGAAGCACGCCGTCACCAGGAACAGGAAGCCCACCGTCCCGGCCGCCCGCGCCACCTCCAGGCCGACGGCCCAGTGGAGGACCGTCATGAGGGCGAGCGTCTGCAGCACCCCCAGCGCGGCGACCGGCAGCCATCCCGCGAGCGCGATCCGCCACGCCGGGGCACCCGCCGCCAGCGCCCGCCGGTTGAGCGGCGGGATCAGCATGTACGCCACCATCGCGCCCACCCAGAGGGCGAGAGGGATGAAGTAGGGGGCGAAGCCGGTGCCGTAGTTGGGGGCCTTGTGCAGGTCCTTGGAGGCCAGTTGCACCGGGTCCGCCATCACCTGGGTGCGCCGGTCGCGGTCCTGCTCGTCGTAGTCGGGGATCTGCTCGGCCCCGTCGTGCAGCCCGCCGGCGAGCTTCCCGGAGCCGTCGGCCAGCTTGTACATGCCCCCCTTGAGGTCGATCGCGCCCGACGACAGTTCGCCGACCCCCGTGTCCAGGTCCGCCGCGCCCGTCCGCGCCGTACCGAGGCCGGTGTGCAGCGTCCGCGCGCCTCTGGCGACCTTCGCGGCGCCCTCGCTGAGGGCGTTCACCTTGGAGACGGCGTCGTCGAGGTTCTCGGAGAGGTGCGGTGCCGCCTTGGCGAGGGCCCTGGCCTGCCGCTGCAGGGTCGCGAGATCCTGGTCGAGGGCCTTCAAGTCGCCGTCGTAGTCCCGCACCACCGTGTTGACGTCCGCGGCGAGCCGTGCCGCGTCGGCGGCCGCGTCCCTGGCCTTCTTCAGGTCGCCGCAGGCCGGGTCGGGCACGAGCTGCTTCTCACAGCGCCTGTCGTACACGCCGTTCAGCGTCTCGGACGCCGTACGCGTGCCGCTCTCCGCGGCCGGGGCCGTCTTCACGAAGGCGTCCAGGTGGTCACGGATGACACCCGTCGAATCGGCCACCAGCGTGGCGGTGTCGGCGATCGTCCCGCCGTCGTTCTTCAGGAAGGGCCGTACCTGGTCCGCGGCCCCGCCGACCTTCTCGGCGAGCGCCCGGGTGCCGTCCGCGACCTGCTGGGAACCCTCTTCCAGGGCACCGGCACCGCTGCCCAGCTTGCTCAGGCCGCTCGACAGCGCCCCGCTGCCCTCCTTGGCGCTCTTCAGACCCTCCGCGAGGTCCTCGGAGCCCTTCTCGGCCTTCCCTATACCGCCGTTGAGGTCGTCGGCGCCCTTCGCGGCCTTCTCCGTCTCCGCGTGGATGCCGGAGAACGAGATGAAGATCCGGTCCAGGAAGGACCGCGACGCCTTCGTGGACGCGGCCGTGCGCACCTCCGAGAACACCGTCCGGGAGATCTGCCCGACGATGTAGTTGTTGGCGTCGTTCGTACGCACCTGAAGGGCGCCCGTCGCGGGGGAGTCGCCGGAGCTGGACGCGATCCGCTCGCTGAAGTCCGACGGCATGGTCAGCGACAGGTAGTACGTGCCGTCCTCGACGCCCTCACGGGCCTCCTCGGCGCTCACCTCGTGCCAGTCGAAGACGTCGCTGTCGAGCAGCCTCCTGGCGATGTCGTCGCCCGCCGTGAGCCTCTTCCCGTCCTTCCCGTCCTTCCCGTCGGCGGTCGCCCCCTTGTCGTCGTTCACCAGCGCCACGGGGACGCGGTCGAGGCGGCCGTAGGGGTCCCAGAAGGACCACAGGTACAGGGCGCCGTACAGCAGCGGCAGCAACAGGAGCGATACCAGCGCCGCGCGCGGGAGCTTCCCCCTGCCGAACCGCCTGAGCTCAAGCGCGGCCAGCTTCGGCGAGCGCATCGGCCGTCTCCTTGTCGTCCTTGTTGTCGTTGTCGTTGTCGTTGCCGTCGTTGGCGTGCCGTTCCTTGCCGGTGTCCTGGCGGGTGGACACCACCACGGCGCCTTCGGGCGCCTCGCTGCACACCGCCACCACCGTGGTCCCGGACCCGGCGATCGACCTCAACAGCGCCCACGCCTCGGCCCGTTCGGCGTCCGGGAGCTTCAGGTCGGTGTCGTCCACGCCGAGGAGCCGGGGTCGGCCGATCAGTGCCAGTGCGACGGACAGCCGCAGCGCCTCCAGCCGTTCCAGATCGCGTACGGCGGTCCGGGCGCCCTTGGGCAGTGCCTCCAGGTCGAGTCCGGCGGCGGCCGCCGCGTCGTCGATGTGGCGCTTCGCGTCGGCGGCACGCTCGGCGCGCGGCCGCATGAGTTCCCGTAGCGAACCACTCACGGAACCCCTCACGGAACCCCCGAACCTCCACTGCAGCAGCGCCCGTTCGCGCAGGTGCTCGCCGACGGTCAGGGCGGGGTCCAGGTCGGTGACCCCCGGGACGTGGGCGAGCGCGCTGATCCGGCGTACCGCTGACAGGCGCCCGGGCAGCCGGTGCGGGCCGACCGTGGCGTGCCCCTCGCCGGCCTTCATCCGGCCGGTGAGGGCCAGCAGCAGACAGGTGCGTCCGGACCCGGACGGTCCCTCGATCGCGACGATCGAACCGGGCTCCGCGTCGAATCCGACACCCCGGAACGCCCAGCCGCGCGGCCCCCTGAGTCCGAGATCCACTGCCCCGACGGCGACCCCCGCGGCCTCCCGAGGCACTCCAGGCTCGTCCATGGTCCCCTCGCTGCGTGCTTTTTGAACTGACTGGTCAGTGCAAAAACTACACCGAACCTGTGATCGAGGCAAAACCCCAGGTCAGAACGGATTGTCAGTGGCATACCTCACGATGGGCACATACGGCCACAGTGCCGTCACACAGACGACAGGAGGTTCGTCATGGCCAGCTACCACGCAGCAGCCGCCCGCCGGCGCCGCGCCACCACCGGCCCTGCCCCCTCACTGACCGGCCCGGCGAGCGACGTGCACCCCGTGCTCCGCCGGGCGACGGCCCCGCCCGCAGCCCTCGACCTGCTCGCCCAGGCCCGCGCGGGCCTCGACGAGGCGACGGTGCTTCAGACCCCCAACGAGCGGTACGCCACGGCCCATCTGGCCGCCCTGCGCACCGCCGCCGCCGTGCTCGCCGCCCGGGGGCGCCCGGAGCCCAGCGTGCGGCGCCGCGCCAAGATCCGGAGCGCCTGGGAAGTGCTCCCCGAAATCGCGCCCGAACTCACCGAGTGGAGCGCGCTGTTCGCCTCCGGAGCCGCCCGCCGCGCCCGCGCCGAGGCCGGCATCCAGGGCGCGGCGAGCGCGCGCGAGGCGGACGATCTGATACGGGACGTGGCGATGTTCCTGCGCCTCGTCGAGCGCATGCTGGTCCTCCAACCCGTCCTGCCGCAGCCCCGGCAGGACCGGCAGGGCAGGCGGGACGACGCCCCGGAAGTGCCGGACGCGGGCTGAGTCCCAGGGGCGGTCGCGGGCCCGGCGTCCCGATCGCGGTCGGCGCGGCGGCCCGGCCGGAGGGCTCACGGCCGCCGCGAGGGACGCGCGGCCGGGTCCGGTGCCGGAGGCAATAGGGTGGGGAGTACCTGCACCTCTCCGCACTGGCCACCGCGCCCGGGCGGAGGCAAGCCCATCGCTCCGCCGTACAGCAGGCGGTGCCGCGCCGAGGAGTCAACTGCCGTGTCGGACCCTATGCGCCCCCGCTCCTCTCTCCGAACCGCCGTGGTCTGGGACGTCCTGAAGGAGGCCCTCGACCGCCGGGTCAAGGCCACCGGGCGCGACGCGCACGTCGGTCTCGACGTACTGGACACCGGAGGCGGCAGCGGCAACTTCGCGGTGCCCGTGGCCCGTCTCGGTCACCGCGTCACCGTCGTCGACCCCAGCCCCAACGCGCTGTTCGCGCTGGAGCGCCGCGCCGCCGAGGCCGGCGTCGCCGACCGCGTACGGGGCGTCCAGGGAGACGCGCACGGCCTGTTCGACGTCGTCGAGCGCGGCGGCTACGACGCGGTGCTGTGTCACGGCGTCCTGGAGTACGTGGACGACCCCGCCGAGGGCATCGGCAACGCGGTCGCCGCGCTGCGCCCCGACGGCGTCCTCAGCCTGCTCGCCTCGGGTCTGGGCGGAGCGGTGCTCTCGCGCGCCCTCGCCGGCCACTTCAAGGAGGCGAGGCAGGCGCTCGACGACCCGAACGGGCGCTGGGGCGAGAGCGACCCCGTCCCGCACCGCTTCACCGCCGAGCAGCTGACCGGGCTCGTCGAGGGCGCGGGACTCCGGGTCGCGGCGGTGCACGGGGTGCGGGTCTTCGCCGACCTGGTGCCGGGTGTGCTGGTGGACACAGAGCCGGGCGCTCTGGACGCGCTGCTCAAGCTGGAGGCCGCGGCGGCCGAGCTGCCCGCGTTCCACTCCGTGGCCACGCAACTTCATGTGCTCGGCGAGACGCAGGGGGCCGCCGAGGCCTGAGTTGACTCACGGGCCGTGTTCCTGATCAGGGGCTCAACGGCGGATGGAGTACGCCACAGGCCGCCCGATCCGGCGCTCGGAGCCGTATGATCGAGGGAGACCGTCCGGCATGACGGCCCGTTCACTGGGGCATGTACGCCTCAGTGAAACGGAAGGCCATGGCGGATTCCGGTTGGCGAATTGGCGTAGAGGGGCGGGTTTCACGGGGGCGATTCCCTGCCTATCCTGAAGAGGACCCCCCGGGTCGCCCCGGCGACCGCACGATGAGGAGGACTCCGTGCCGCTCTCGGAGCACGAGCAGCGAATGCTCGAGCAGATGGAGCGAGCGCTGTACGCCGAAGATCCCAAGTTCGCGACAGCGCTTGAGGGAAGCGGGCTGCGTACGTACACCCGACGACGGGTTTACCAGGCGGTCGCGGGCTTCCTGGTGGGTATCGCGCTCCTCATGGCCGGAATGGTCGCACAGCAGATCTGGGTCAGCGTGGTGGGATTCCTCGTCATGCTGGGCTGCGCAGTGCTCGCCGTCACCGGTTGGCGCAAGGCCCCCAAGCCCGGTGAGCAGCCGTCCGGCGCTCCCGGTGCCCGTCGGCAGCAGCGACAGCGCCGCTCCATGATGGACCGCATCGAACAGCGCTGGCAGCGCCGCCGCGACGAACAGGGCCATTAGGCTCCGCCGCGGTCCCACAACCACAGACGTATCCGAGGGGTGACCACCCAAATGGCGGTCACCCCTCCTGCACGCCCGGAAACGTGTCTCCTCGGCCGGGATCCTGTCGGTGGTCGGCTGCGGGGGCGTTGTGGCTGGTCGCGCAGTTCCAGCCAATCTCATGGCTCGATCGCACGACAGCGGGCCGCCCCCCGGAGGTGGACTCCGGCGGGC
>NZ_VJZC01000058.1 GCF_009377185.1 Streptomyces spongiae | reverse complement strand
GCCCCCATCCGCCCGAGCCGGTATCGGCACGGGAGATCCGCACGCTGCCCGGTCTCCCCGACGCCCCCTCCCCCGTGCTCCTCGCGGCCTTCGTCGCCCTGTTGCACCGTTACAGCGGCGCGGTGGACCTGACGGTCGGTCATGACGGCCTGCCCGTACGGGTGTCGGCCGACCATGAGCCGACGTTCGAGGAGCTGGTGCGGCGGGTCACCCAGGCGTGGGAGGAAGCCGCGACCCACCGGGTCCCCGTCGGCGTCCTCATCGACGAGCTGCACCCCCGGCCGACGCGTGGCGGCGGGCTCTTCGTCAACACGGCGTTCGGCACCGCCGACCGGCCCGCCGGTGAACTGCCCGGACCCGTCGACGTGTTGCTGGAGGTGAGCGAGGGCACGGCACGGGTGACCTACCACCCGGGTCTCTTCGATGCGGCCACCGTCGAGCGGCTGCTCGTCCACTACCGGACCCTGCTCACCGACGCGCTGGCCCGTCCCGACACCCCGGTGGCCCGGCTCGCCCTGATGGGCCCGGACGAGTACCGCCAGGTCGTACTCGACTGGAACGCCACCGAGCACACCGTCCCCGCGGGCACCTGGCCCGCGATGTTCGCCGAGCAGGTCAGGCAGCGCCCCGACTCCGTGGCCCTGGTCTTCGAGGACGAGGAACTCACCTACGCCGAACTCGACGAGCGGGCCAACCGCCTGGCGCACGCCCTGATCGCGCGCGGCGCCGGTCCCGAACGCATCGTCGCGCTGGCACTGCCCCGCTCCACGGAACTGATCGTCGCCGAGGTCGCCGTCCTCAAGTCCGGGGCGGCCTACCTCCCGATCGACCACGACTACCCGCCGGACCGGATCGCGTACATGCTCGGCGACGCCGCACCCGTGTGCATGGTGACGACGCAGGAGACCACGCGGGACCTGCCCGAGCAGGACGGTATGGCGCTGGTGGAGCTCGACTCGCCGATTGTGGCCGCCGAGTTGGCGGACCGGCCCGCGCACGACCCCACCGAAGCGGACCGTGGCGCGCCACTCGGTGTCCTGAGCGCCGCATACGTGATCTACACCTCGGGCTCGACCGGCCGCCCCAAGGGTGTGGTGCTCGCGCACAGTGGTGTGGCGAAGCTCGTGGCCACGCAGAGCGAGCGGTTCGGCATCGGTCCGCACAGCCGGGTGCTGCAGTTCGCCTCGCCGAGCTTCGACGTCGCCTTCTGGGACCTGTGCCTCGGGCTGCTGTCCGGCGGCCGTCTCGTCGTCGTACCGGCCGAGCTGCGGGTGCCGGGCGCACCGCTCGCGGACTACGCGAACGCGCACGGCATCACGTTCATGATCCTGCCGCCCGCGCTGCTCGCCGCCATGCCGGACGATGTCCGACTCCCGCCCACCGCGACGCTGTTGGCAGGCACCGAACGCGTCTCGCCGGAGCTGGTGGGGCGTTACGCGCGCGGGCGGATGATGTTCAACGCGTACGGTCCGACGGAGGCGACCACCAACTCCACGCTCGGGCTGTGCGATCCGGACACTCCGGCGGGCGCGATCGTGCCGATCGGCGTTCCCGACCCGGGCACGCGGGCGTATGTGCTCGACGCGTACCTGCGGCCGGTTCCGGCGGGTGTCACGGGTGAGCTGTATCTGGGGGGCGCGGGTCTGGCGCGGGGGTACCTCGGCCGACCGGACCTGACCGCCGAGCGGTTCGTCGCCGACCCGTTCGGGGCGCCGGGCGAGCGGCTGTACCGCACGGGTGACTTGGTGCGTCGGCGGGGCGACGGGCGGATCGAGTTCCTGGGCCGCGCCGACGCGCAGATCAAGATCCGTGGGTTCCGTATCGAGCCGGGCGAGATCGAGTCGGTGCTGCGCGGCCACCCGGCCGTGGACCAGGTCACGGTGGTCGCCCGGGAGGACCGGCCCGGCGACCGGCGCCTCGCCGCCTACGTCGTCCCCGCACTCGACGGACCGCGCGACGACGACCCGGACGCGCAGGTCGAGGAATGGCGGGAGCTGCACGAACTCCTCTACAGCGCGGCCGGTTCGGAGGGTGCCGACGACAGCTCCGGCGGCTTCCGCGAGAACTTCGCCGGCTGGAACAGCATGTACGACGGCCGGCCGATCCCGGTCGAGGAGATGCGCGAGTGGCGGGACGCGACCGTCGAACGCCTCCGTGAACTCGGCCCGCTCCGCCGCGTGTTGGAGATCGGTGTCGGCAGCGGCCTGATCCTGTCCCGGATCGCGCCGGACTGCGAGGCGTACTGGGGCACCGACCTCTCCCCCGAGGCCGTCGCGGCGCTGCGCTCCCAGGTGGAGGCCGACCCGGACCTCGCCCCGAAGGTCGAGCTGCGTGCCCAGCCCGCGCACGACACCGGCGGGCTGCCCACCGGCTCCTTCGACGCGGTCGTCATCAACTCCGTCGCCCAGTACTTTCCGAGCGGCGAGTACCTCGTCGACGTGCTGCGTCAGGTCTCGGGCCTGCTCGCGCCCGGCGGGCGGATCTTCGTCGGCGACGTGCGCAACCTGCGCCTGCTGCGTACGCTGCGCGCGGCCGTGGAGACCCGGCGGGCCGACCTCGACGACGCCGACGACGGCGAGGACAAGAGCGCGCTGCGCACGGCCGTCGAGCGGTCCGTGCGCTGGGAGGGCGAACTCCTCCTCGACCCCGACTTCTTCGCCTCGCTGGACGGCTTCCAGGCCGAGATCGGCATCAAGCGGGCCGCACACCACAACGAGCTGAGCCGGTACCGGTACGACGTCGTCCTGAGGCCAGGGGCGGCGCGTACGGCAACCGCGGCTCCGGACGAGCGGGAGGTGCCGTGGTCCGTCGTCGGCGGTCTCGCCGGGCTGACCGGACTGCTCGCCGAGCGTCCGGGGCGGCTGCGGATCACCGGCGTACCCAACGCCCGGCTGGCCGACGACCTCGCGGACCTGCGGCGGCTGGAGGGCAGCAGCCGGGAGGCGGCTCCCGGGACGGACCCGGCCGATCCGGAGGCCGTCCACGCACTGGCGGCCGAGCACGGCTACCGGACGGCCCTCACCTGGAACGGGGCCGCCGACGACGGCGCGTTCGACGCCGTGCTCGTGGACGGTGCGCTCCTCATGGACGGTGCACTCGACGGCCCGGCCACCGCGCCGTACCGCACCACGGGCGCCTACCCCCACGCCAACCGCCCCGCGCCCTTCCGCGACGTGGCGGCGCTGATGCGGACCCTGCGTGGCCACGCCGCCGAGTGGCTGCCCGACTACATGGTCCCCTCGGCGTTCGTGCCCCTGCACGCGCTGCCGGTCACCCCGAGCGGCAAGATCGACGGGAAGGCGCTGCCCGCCCCGGACTACGCGGCGATGAGCTCCGGCCGCGCACCGCGCACCGCCCGCGAGAAGCTGCTCAGCCGACTGTACGCCGACGTGCTCGGGCTGGACGCCGTGACGGCGGAGGACGACTTCCTGGCCCTCGGCGGCGACAGCATCACCGCGATCCAGCTGCTCATCAGGGCACGTGAGGCGGGGCTCCGGCTCACCACACGCGACGTGTTCCGGCACCGTACGGTCGAGGCGCTCGCGAAGGCCGCCGTCGAGCGTGTGGACGAGCGCGCCGGTGAGCGTGTGGACGAGCGCGCCGCCGACCGTCCACTGGTGGAGGTCGACGAGGAAGAACTGGCCGGGATCCAGGGCGCGCGGCCGCTCGGCATCGAGGAACTGCTTCCGCTCACTCCGCTCCAGCAGGGCTTCTTCTTCCACTCGTTGGCCGGGGGCACGGACGGCGACACCTACGTCGTGCAGCAGGTCCTCGACCTGTCCGGCCCGGTCGACGGGGACACCCTGCGCCGGGCCGCGGGACGGCTCCTGGACCGTCACGCGCCGCTGCGGGCCGCCTTCCGGCAGCGCCCGGACGGCACCCCGGTGCAGATCATCACGCGGGGCGCCGAGCTGCCGTGGCGGGAGGTCGATCTCTCCAGCCAGGACGGCACGGTCCGGGAGTCCCTGGGCGAGGCGGTGGCCGAGGACGAGCGGGCCGCCGGGTTCGACCTGGGCGCGCCGCCGCTGATGCGCTGTGCCCTGGTCCGCCTCGGGGGGCAGCGCAGTCGCCTGATCCTGACCTTCCATCACATCGTCGCGGACGGCTGGTCGTTGCCGGTCCTGCACCGCGAACTCATGGCCTTCTACGGCGCGGACGCTCCCGCGCTGCCCGATGTCACCCCGTACCGCGCCTTCCTGCGCCGCCTCGGCGCGCAGGACCGCGACGCGGCCGGTGAGGCATGGCGCACCGCGCTCGCCGGACTCGACGAACCCACCCGGCTGGTCGGGACACCGGTCGGCGACGCGCCCGTACGGCCCGCGCACGTCCGCGTGGAACTGTCCGAGCGGACCACCGCGCGACTCACGGAACGGGCCCGCGCACACGGCGTCACCCTGGGGACGGTCGTCCAAGCGGCGTGGGGTCTGCTGCTCGGCAGGCTGACCGGCCGGGACGACGTGCTGTTCGGCACCACCGTCTCGGGCCGTGACAGCGAGGTCGACGGCATCGCCTCGATGGTGGGCCTGTTCATCAACACCCTTCCCACCCGCTTCCGTTGGGCGCCGGGCGAGGCGCTCGGGGAGCTGCTGGTCCGCCTGCAGGAGGAGCAGTCGCGGCTGCTCGACCACCAGCACCTCGGTCTCGCGGAGATCCAGCGGCTGACCGGGCACGCGGGCGAGGGCGAACTCTTCGACACCCTCGTGGTGTTCGAGAACTACCCCTCCGAGACCGGCCTGCGGGACGCGTCGGGCACGGTGCGGATCACCGGTGACGCGTTCCACGACGCCGTCCACTATCCCCTCGCCCTCGTCGTCAAGCCCGGCCGACAGCTGGACCTGCGGCTCAAGCACCACACCGAACGGCTGGACGGTGACGCGGTCCGCACGATCGGCGACCGGCTGACGCGCGTCCTCGAAGCGATCGCCGACGACCAGGCCCGCCCCGCCGCCTCCATCGAACTCCTCTCGCCCGACGAGGCTCTCCGCGCCCACCCGGCCGGCGAGGAGACGTCCGTCCCGGCGACCACCCTGGCCGAGGCGTTCACCGCACAGGTCGCGCGGACCCCGGAGGCCACGGCCGTCGTCTTCGAGGGCGAGCACCTCACCTACGCCGAACTGGACGCGCGCGCCGAGGCGTTGGCGACCCGGCTGCGGAGCCGTGGAGCCGGGCCCGGGGCGTTCGTCGCGGTCGCCGTCCCGCGCTCGGCGGAGCTGATGGTCGCGCTGCTCGGCGTGCTCAAGTCAGGCGCCGCCTATCTGCCGGTGGACCTGGACTATCCGGCCGACCGGGTGGCGCACATGCTGGCCGACTCGGGGGCCACGACGGTGGTCACCCTGTCGGGCACGGCCGACCGGCTGCCTCGGAGTGCTCCCTCGCCGCTCCTCCTCGACGCCGAAGAGGCAGAAGAGGTCGCAGAGACCGAAGAGGGCGAGCCTCCGGCGGGCTCAGGGCGCGAGGCCACCCCCGACGACCCCGTCTACCTCATCTACACCTCCGGCTCCACCGGCCTGCCGAAGGGCGTGGTCGTCACCCACCGCGCCATCGTCAACCGAATCGCGTGGATGCAGGGCGCGTACGGGCTGGGCGCGGACGACCGCGTGCTGCAGAAGACCCCCTCCAGTTTCGACGTGTCCGTGTGGGAGTTCTTCTGGCCGCTGCTCGAAGGCGCGGCCGTCGTCCTCGCCCGGCCGGACGGCCACCGCGACCCCGCCTATCTGGCGGCCCTCGTCCACGAGCAGCGCATCACCACGATGCACTTCGTGCCGTCCATGCTGGAGGCGTTCCTCCAGTCGGAGGACGTCACCGGTGACGCCACCTGGTCGGCGTCCCTGCGCCGCGTGCTGAGCAGCGGCGAGGCGCTCCCGGTGGCCGCCGCGAACCGCTGGCACGCGCTGACCGGGGTGCCGCTGCACAACCTGTACGGCCCGACCGAGGCCGCCGTCGACGTCACGTATCACCCGTACGAGCCGGACGAGGACCAGGGCACGAGTCCCGCCGTGCCCATCGGGCGGCCGGTGTGGAACACGGGCCTCAGGGTGCTGGACGCCTGCCTCCGGCCCGTTCCCGACAGCGTCCCCGGCGAGCTCTACCTCACCGGCGTCCAGCTCGCCCGCGGCTACCACGCCCGCCCGGGGCTCACCGCCGAGCGGTTCACGGCCGATCCGTACGGTCCGCCCGGCAGCCGTATGTACCGCACCGGCGACCTGGTCCGGCGTCGCGCCGACGGCGTGATCGAGTACCTGGGCCGCACCGACCGTCAGGTCAAGCTGCGCGGCAACCGTATCGAGCTCGGCGAGATCGAGGCCGCGTTGGTGGGCCTGCCCGAGGTGGGCCAGGCGGCCGTGACGGTACGGGACAACGCGCTCGTCGCGTACGTCGTGCCGTCGGCATCCCTGGTCCTGGACGTCACCGCGCTGCGCACGGCCCTGGCCGGCTCCCTGCCCGCCCCCATGGTCCCGGACGCCTGGGTCGCCCTCGACGCCCTGCCGCTCACCCCGAGCGGCAAGCTGGACCGGGCCGCGCTGCCCGCCCCGCAGGCCGTACGAGCCGCCGCGACCCGCGCGCCGGGCAACCCTCGTGAGCAGCTGCTCACGGAGATCTTCGCCTCCGTACTGAAGTTGGAGGGCGTCGGCGTCGACGACGACTTCTTCCTGCTCGGCGGCGACAGCATCAGCTCCATCGCGGTCTCCAGCCGGGCCCGCCGCGCCGGCCTGGTGCTCGGCCCGCGTGACATCTTCGAGCACCGCACTCCGGCGGCGCTCGCGGCGGCCGCGACCGTGGTGGAGACGGCGGCCACGGCAGCGACCGCGTCCTCGTTCGCGCTCACCGAGGAGGAACGCGCACGCGTCGAGGCGCTCGCTCCGGGCCGTGTCGAGGACGTGTGGCCGCTCGCTCCGCTCCAGGAGGGCCTGTTCTTCCACTCCACGTACGACGACAGCGCCCTGGACGTCTACACGGTCCACGAGTCGTTCGACTTCGCCGAGCGCGTGGACGCCGGGCGGCTGCGAGCCGCGACGCGCACCCTGCTGGCCCGCAACCCCAGTCTGCGCGCCGGGTTCACCAGTGAAGGGCTGCGCCAGCCGGTGCAGTTCATCGTGCGGGACGTGGGCGAGGACGGGATCCCGCTGACCGAGGTGGACCTGTCCGCGCTGCCGTCGGCCGAACAGGACCGGCGGATGCGGGAGTTGATGGACGAGGAGCGGTCCCGCCGCTTCGACCTCACCCGCCCGCTGCTCTTCCGGATGCTGCTGGTGCGGCTCGGCGACGGACGCGGTGACCGGCTCGTCGTCGGCCGTCATCTGATCCTGTGGGACGGCTGGTCGGCCTGGCTGTTCCTGGACCAGCTGTTCGCGCTGTACGAGAGCGGGGGCGACCCGGCGGGGCTCGCCCACCCCGGCTCGTACCGCGACTACCTGACCTGGCTGGAGCGGCAGGACGACAGCGAGGCGACCCGCGCCTGGCGCACCGCGCTGTCCGGATTCGAGGAGCCCACGCTCCTGATGCCCGCCGTCTCCGACCGGGGCCTGGAGCCGGTGGTCCCGGAGCACCTGGACGCCGTCCTCGACGCGGATGCCGCCGAGCGGCTGCGCAGCACGGCCCGCCGTCACGGACTGACGCTCAACACGGTGCTCAACGCCGCGTGGGGGCTCGTCCTCGCGAGCGCCACGGGCCGTACCGACATCGTCTTCGGCACGACGGTCGCCGGGCGCCCGAGCGAGGTGCCCGACGTCGAGAACGTCATCGGCATGTTCCTCAACACCGTGCCCGCCCGCGTCGCCTTCGACCCGCGCGAGCCGGTGGTGGACCTGCTTCGCCGCGTCCAGGGCGAGCGGATGGAGCTGATGCCGTACGAGTACCTGGGTCTCGGTGTGCTCCAGGCCGAGACAGGGCATCGGCGGCTGTTCGACACGCTGTTCGTGCTGCGCAACGCCGACACCGACGAACGCCTCGCCGAGCTGCGTGAACGGCACGGGGCCACGGCGGTCGCCAACGTGGACGCGACCCACTACCCGGCCAACCTGGTCGTCACGCCCGGCGAGCGGGTCCAGGTCACGCTCGCGTACCGTCCGGACCTGCTGGACGGCGCGTACGCCCGGGCGTTGCTGGAGCGGTTCGTGCTGCTGGTGGACGGGCTGGTGTCCGACCCGTCGGCCGCTGTGGGCTCGCTGACCGCCCTGCTGCCCGGCGAGGCCGCCGCGCTGGCCCGCGAGGAGGCGGACAACCGGCAGCCCGTGCCGCACGAGACAGTGGCGGACATGCTCGCCGCGCAGGGCGCCCGTACCCCGGACGCGACGGCTCTCGTCTTCGGCGCTCAGACCGTCACGTACGCCGAACTCGACGCCCGCTGCAACCGGATGGCCCGGCTGCTGATCGGGCGCGGTGCCGGGCCCGAGGAGGTCGTGGCGCTCGGTCTGCCGCGCTCGATCGACATGGTGGTGGCGCTGTTCGCGGTGCTGCGCACGGGTGCCGCCTACCTGCCGCTGGAGCTGGACCACCCGGCCGAGCGGCTCTCGCTGATGCTGGCCGACGCCCGCCCGCTGCTCCTGCTGTCGACGGAGGCGGTCTCCCGGACCCTGACGGGCGACACCCCGCGCGTCCTGCTCGACGGCCCGGGGGTGGCGGCCGAGCTGGCGGACCTGCCCGCCTCGGCCGTCTCGCGGTCCTTCAGCCTGGACCACCCGGCATACGTGATCTACACGTCCGGGTCGACCGGTCGCCCCAAGGGCGTCGTCACGCCGTACATCGGGCTGACGAACATGCAGCTCAACCACCAGAAGGAGATCTTCGCGCCCGCGATCGCCTCGGCGGGCGGGCGGCGGCTGCGGATCGCGCACACCGTGTCGTTCGCGTTCGACATGTCCTGGGAGGAGCTGCTGTGGCTCGTCGAGGGACACGAAGTGCACGTCTGCGACGAGGAGTTGCGGCGGGACGCGACCGCGCTGGTGGCGTACTGCGAGGAGCACCGCGTCGATGTCGTCAACGTGACGCCCACGTACGCCCATCTCCTCATCGAGGAGGGGCTGTTGGAGGGGCACCGGCCGCCGCTGGTGCTGCTCGGCGGTGAGGCGGTCACCGAGACGGTGTGGAACACGCTGCGGGACACCGAGGGGACGTACGGCTACAACCTGTACGGCCCGACCGAGTACACGATCAACACCCTGGGCGGTGGTACGGAGGACAGCGCGACGCCGACCGTGGGCCGCCCGATCCGCGCCACGCGCGCCCGCGTCCTCGACACCTGGCTGCGGCCGGTGCCGGACGGGGTCGCGGGTGAGCTGTACATCGCGGGCGTGGGGCTGGCCCGTGGCTACCTCGACCGGCCGGGCCTGACCTCCGAGCGGTTCGTGGCCGACCCGTACGGGCAGCCGGGCGAGCGCATGTACCGCACCGGAGACCTGGTGCGGCGCCGCCCGGACGGCAACCTCGACTTCCTCGGCCGCACCGACGACCAGGTCAAGATCCGGGGCTACCGCGTGGAGCTCGGCGAGATCGAGACGGCGCTCTCCCAGCACCCCGAGGTGACCCAGGCCGCCGTGATCGCCCGGGACGACACCTCCGCGCCGGGCACGAAGAGGCTGGTCGGGTACGTCGTCCCGGCCGAACCCGACACTTCGGCACGGGAGTCGGCCGAACGGGAACAGATCGGCGAGTGGCAGGAGATCTACTCCGCCGAGTACACCGAGATCGACACGGCCGTCTTCACCGAGGACTTCGCGGGCTGGGACAGCTCCTACGACGGTGACCCGATCCCGCTGGAGCACATGCGGGAGTGGCGCGAGGCGACGGTCGAGCGGATCCGTGAGCTGCGGCCGCAGCGGATGCTGGAGATCGGCGTCGGCTCCGGTCTGCTGCTGTCGCGGCTCGCCCCGGACGCCGAGTCGTACTGGGCGACGGACTTCGCGGCGCCCGTCATCCGCAAGCTCGGCGAGGACCTGAAGGCCGACCCCGAGCTGGCACGGAAGGTCGAACTGCGGTGCCAGGCCGCCGAGGTGACGGACGGTCTGCCCGTCGGGTTCTTCGACACCGTCGTCATCAACTCGGTCGTGCAGTACTTCCCGAGCCTGGACCACCTGCGCAAGGTGATCCGGGGTGCGATGGCGCTGCTGGCACCCGGCGGTTCCCTGTTCCTCGGTGACGTACGGGACCTGCGGCAGGCCCGGGTGTTCCAGACCGGCATCCAGGTCGCCCGCGCGGGTGAGGACACCGAGCCGGAGTCCCTGCGCCGGGCCGTGGACCGGGGGCTCGCCCTGGAGAAGGAACTGCTCGTCGACCCCGACTGGTTCGCGACGCTCGGCGTCGGCGTGGACCTGCGCACCAAGGCGGGGCGGCACCACAACGAGCTGACGCGGTACCGGTACGACGTGGTGCTGTACGACGGGTCGACGGCCGACGCGCTGCGGCTGGAGGACGCGCCGGCGGCCGACTGGTCCGGGACGCGTGCGCTCCAGGCGGGTTTCGAAGGCGCGGGGCTGTTCCGGGTGCGCCGGATTCCGGACGCCCGTCCGGCGGGCGATCTGGCCGCGATGCGGGCGGTGGACGCCGGGCGGCCCTCGGGTCCCGTCCCGGCGGGCGTGGAGCCGGAGGAACTGCGTGCCCTCGGCGAGGCCCGCGGATACCGGGTCCTGACCACCTGGTCGGACGAACCGGGCTTCTTCGACGCCGTGTTCGTGCGGTCCGCCGAGGCCCGGCGAACGACCGGTCTGCACTGCCCCCGCGCCGCCCGCGGCACCGCCCCCTACGCCAACACCCCCACCGCCACACGCGGCAACGGCGCCCTCGTGCGGCGACTGCGCGAGGAGCTCGGGCAGCGGTTGCCCGGTTACATGGTTCCGGCGGCCTTCGTGGTCCTGCCGCGGCTGCCGATGAACGACAACGGCAAGCTCGACGTGCGGGCGCTCCCGGACGCCGAGCCCGCGGTGGCGCTGTCGGAGGGGCGAGGGCCGCGCACGCCCGTCGAGGAGGTGCTGTGCCGGCTCTTCGCCGAGGTGCTGGGGCTGCCCCGCACCGGCGCGGAGGACAACTTCTTCGACCTGGGCGGCCATTCGCTGCTCGCGACCCGGCTGATCAGCCGCGCCCGTACCGAGCTGGGCGCGGAGCTGGCCATCCGGGACCTTTTCGAGGCCCCGACACCGGAGGCGCTGGCGTTGCGGGCGGACGCCGGACGGCCCGCCCGGCCGGTACCGGCGGCCGTGGCCGAGCGGCCGGCCCGTATCCCGCTGTCGGCGGCCCAGCGGCGGCTGTGGCTGGTGGAGCGGATCACGGGCGGCGGAGTGGCGTACAACTTCCCGCTGGTCTTCCGTCTGCGCGGCGCCCTGGACCTCGACGCCCTGCGGGCCGCCCTGACCGATGTGACGGATCGTCATGAGGCCCTGCGGACACGGTTCCTGGAGGAGGACGGCGAGCCGTACCAGTGGATCGTGCCGCCGGGTGCGGCCGAGCCGGAGTTCCGCGTGGAGGACATCGGCGAGGGCCAACTCGCCGGGCGCGTCGAGGCAGTCCAGCGGCGTCCCTTCGACCTGGGCACCGAACTGCCGGTGCGCGCCCTGGTGTTGAGGCTGGGCAGGGACGACCAGGTGGTGGCGCTCGTCCTTCACCACATCGCCACCGACGAGTGGTCGGACCGGCCGTTCCTCACCGACCTGACCCGTGCGTACGAAGCCCGGCGCGAGGGCCGGGCGCCCGAGTGGGAGCCGTTGCCGGTCCAGTACGCCGACTACACCCTCTGGCAGGAGGAACTGCTCGGGCAGGTCGGCGAGGAGCAGCTCGCGCACTGGACCGAGGCGCTCCGGGATCTTCCCGAGGAGCTGCCCCTCCCCCTCGACCGGCCCCGGCCGGAAATACCCACGGGGCGCGGCGGCAAGGTGCGCGTGGAGCTCTCCGCCGACACCGGCCGGGCCCTGCGCGAACTGTCCGGGGCCACCGGCACCAGCATGTTCATGCTGTTCCAGGCCGCCACCGCAGCCCTGCTGCACCGGCTCGGCGCGGGGGACGACATCCCGCTCGGCTCGCCCATCGCGGGCCGCACCGACGACGCGCTGAACGACCTGGTCGGCTTCTTCGTCAACACGCTCGTCCTGCGGACCGATCTGTCGGACGACCGTGTCGCCTTCCGTGAACTCCTCGGCCGGGTCCGGGAATCGTCCCTGGAGGCGTTCGAGCACCAGGACCTGCCCTTCGACCGGGTCGTCGAGGCCGTCAACCCACCCCGGGTGGCGGGCCGCAACCCGCTCTTCCAGGTCATGCTCGGCTACCACCACCGGCCCGACGGCGACCCGGACGTGTTCGGCATGCCGACCGAGTGGTTCGACATGGACACCGGCATGGCCAAGTTCGACCTGCACTTCACCTTCGTGGACGAGGTGGGCCGGAACCGTCTGGTGCTGCTCCTGGAGTACGCGCTCGACCTGTGCGACGAGACGACGGCCCAGCGGACGGCCGGACGCCTGGTGCGGCTGCTGGAGCAGGTGGCGGCCGAACCGGACCGGCCCGTACGCGAGTTGGAGGTGCTGGAGGAGGCCGAGCGGGATTCGGTCCTCGTCCGGTGGAACGACACCACGCACGACGTACCGGCGACGACCCTGCCGGAGCTGTTCCGCGCGCAGGTGGCACGGACACCGGACGCACTGGCGCTGGTCTTCGGTGAACAGCGGCTGACCTACGCGGAGTTGGACGCGCGAGTCGAGCGGACCGCACGGGTACTGGCAGGGATGGGCGTGGGCCCGGAGCGCACGGTGGCCGTGGCGCTCCCCCGCTCGGTGGACCTCGTCGTCGCCCTGCTGGCCGTGCACCGCGCGGGCGGGGCCTATCTGCCACTGGACGCCGACCAGCCGAGGGAGCGGCTCGCGATCGTGCTGGAGGAGGCCCGGCCGGTGTGCGTCATCGAGGACGCGCTGCCGGGGGACGGTCCGGAAGGTGAACTGCCCGCGGGCCACGACCCGTCGAGTCCGGCCTACGTGATCTACACCTCCGGGTCGACGGGCCGCCCCAAGGGCGTGGTCGTCCCGCACGAGGGCATCGTGAACCGGCTGCTGTGGATGCAGGACGCGTACGGGCTGACCGGCGAGGACCGGGTGCTGCAGAAGACGCCGTCCGGCTTCGACGTGTCGGTGTGGGAGTTCTTCTGGCCGCTGATCACCGGGGCCGCGCTGGTGGTCGCGCGGCCCGAGGGGCACAAGGACCCGGCATACCTGGCGGAGCTGATCCAGGAGCAGGACGTCACGACGGTGCACTTCGTGCCGTCGATGCTCCAGGTGTTCCTGGAGGAGCCCGCCGCCGCGCGGTGCACGGGTCTGCGGCGGGTGATGTGCAGTGGTGAGGCGCTGCCGCTCGCGGTGGCGGGGCGTTTCCACCAGGTGCTGTCCGCCGAATTGCACAACCTGTACGGGCCGACCGAGGCGTCGGTCGACGTCACGGCCGTCGAAGTGCTGCCGGGCGACGAGCGCGTGGTGATCGGGCGTCCCGTGTGGAACACGCGGGCGTACGTCCTGGACGCCGGGCTGCGGCCGGTGCCGCCCGGTGTGGCGGGGGAGCTCTATCTGGCGGGCGTTCAGCTGGCCCGCGGTTACCTCGACCGGCCGGGTCTCACCGCCGAGCGGTTCGTCGCCGACCCGTACGGCCGGCCCGGCGCCCGTATGTACCGCACGGGCGACCTGGCCCGCTGGCGGTCCGACGGCACGCTCGACTTCCTCGGCCGCACCGACCACCAGGTCAAGATCCGCGGAGTGCGCATCGAGCCCGGCGAGATCGAGACCGTCCTCACCCGGCACGGCTCCGTGGCCCACGCGGTGGTCGTCCCGCACGACGAGCTCCTCGTGGCGTACGTCGTCCCGGCTGCCGGAGAGGTCACCGACGCGGCCGTGCTGCGCGGTCACGCCGCCGTCGCGCTGCCCGAGCACATGGTCCCCGCGGCCTTCGTCACGCTGGACGCGCTGCCGCTCACGCCGAACGGCAAGCTCGACCGCCGGGCCCTGCCCACTCCGGACTTCACGGCGGGCAGCGGCCTCGGCGGCGGGGCACGCGATCCACGCGAGGAGATCCTCTGCGGTCTGTTCGCCGGCGTCCTGGGTGTGGAGCGGGTCGGTGTCGACGACGACTTCTTCGCGCTGGGCGGCCACTCGCTGCTGGCCATGCGGCTGGTTGCCGGGATCCGGGGGGCGTTCGGGGCCGAGGTGTCCCTGCGTACGGTGTTCGACGCGCCGACGGTGGCCCGGCTCGCCCAGCGTCTGACCGAGGGCTCCACGGCCGGCGCCCGCCCGGCGCTCACCCCCGGCACGCGTCCCGAGCGGCTCCCGCTGTCGTCCGCCCAGCAGCGGCTGTGGGTGCTGTACCAGGTGGAGGGACCGAACCCGACGTACAACATTCCCTCCGCCTGGCGGCTGACCGGCGATCTGGACGCCGGGGCGCTGCGGGCGGCGGTTGGCGATCTGGTGACCCGGCACGAGACGCTCAGGACGGTGTTCCCCGACGACGAGGGGCGCGCCTACCAGCGAGTTCTCGAACCGCAGGACGTCTTCTTCGAGGTGGAGGACGTCGACGCGGCCCTGCTGCCCGAGCGGCTCGCGCAGGCCGGGACGTACGGCTTCGAGCTGGACCGCGAACCGCCGTTGCGCGTCCATGTGTTCCGCACCGGCGAGCAGGAGTGGACGCTGTTGCTCCTGCTGCACCACATCGCGGGTGACGAGTGGTCGGAGGCGCCGCTGCACCGGGATCTGGGGCGCGCCTACGCGGCGCGACTGGAGGGCAGGGCGCCCGAGTGGGAGCCGTTGCCGGTCCAGTACGCCGACTACACCCTCTGGCAGGAGCGACTGCTTGCCGAGGTCGGCGAGGAGCAACTGGGCTACTGGAAGCGGGCGTTGGCCGGGCTGCCCGAGGAGCTGACGCTGCCTGTCGACCGGGCCCGTCCGCTGGAGTCGAGCTATCGCGGCGGCTCCGCCGACCTGTCGCTCGACGCCGAACTGGCCGCGGAACTACACCGGTTGGCCCGCGACAACGGCGTCAGCGTGTTCATGGTGCTCCAGGCCGCCGTGGCGACGCTGCTCAGCAGGCTGGGCGCGGGCCATGACATCCCGATCGGCAGCCCCATCTCGGGGCGGACCGACGCGGCGCTGGAGGACCTGGTCGGGTTCTTCCTCAACACGCTGGTGCTGCGCACCGACACCTCCGGCGATCCGACGTTCCGGGAGCTGCTGGCCCGGGTGCGGGAGGCCGACCTGGCCGCCTTCGACCACCAGGACGTGCCCTTCGAGCGGCTGGTGGAGGTGCTCAACCCGGCACGGTCGCTCGCCCGGCACCCGCTGTTCCAGGTGATGGTGGTGTACCTGGCGCCGGACGCGGACGAGGCGGGGCTGCTTCCCGGACTGAGCGGCAGCCGGGACGAGGTGGTGAACACCACCGCCAAGTTCGACCTGTCCTTCGACTTCGTGGAGCGCGGCGACGGCAGCGGTGTCGACGGTGTGCTGGAGTACAGCGCCGACCTGTTCGACCACGCGACCGCGCAGTCCTTCGCGGACCGGCTGCGGCGCGTCCTGCGGGCCGTGACCGCGGATCCGGACGTGTCGCTCGGGCGCGTCGGCATCCTCGACGAGGACGAGCGGAGCCGGCTGGTCGGCGGGTGGCGGAGCCGTCCGGCCATCGCCGCGCGGACCACCGTGCCCGCCCTCTTCGAGGAACAGGTCCGTCAGTGCCGGGAGTTGCCCGCCGTGGCGTCCGACGGCGTCGAGCTGAGCTTCGCCGAGCTCAATGCGGAGGCCAACCGGCTGGCGCGCCTTCTGGTCGAACTCGGCGCGGGCCCCGAGCAGTTCGTGGCCCTGTCCCTGCCACGCACGGCACGGTTCCTGGTGGCCGTGCTCGCGGTGCACAAGGCGGGGGCGGCGTATCTGCCGCTCGACCCGGACGCGCCGGTGGACCGTACGGCGGACGTCCTCGACGACGCCCGGCCGGTGCTGACGCTCACCGCACGCGAGTTCGTGCGCGCCCTGCCCACGGACATCGAGCCGCTCGTGCTGGACGAGCCCACCACAGCCGAGCGCGTCGCCGCCCAGGACCCGGCCGATCTCACCGATGCCGAGCGCACGAGTTCCCTGACGCCCCGTCATCCGGCCTACGTCATCTACACCTCCGGCTCGACCGGTCGCCCCAAGGGCGTCGTGGTCACCCACGAGACCCTCGGCAACCTCTTCCACAGCCACCGCGAGACGCTCTACGCGCCGGCGATCGAGGCCACGGGACGGCGGCATCTGAGGGCGGGCCACGCCTGGTCGTTCTTCTTCGACGCGTCCTGGCAGCCCCAGTTGTGGCTGCTGGACGGGCACTGTGTGCACATCGTGTCGGAGGAGGTGCGGCGCGATCCCGAGCTCCTCGCCGCGGCCGTGGTGGACCACCGCTTCGACTTCCTGGAGGTCACCCCGTCGTTCTTCGCCCAGATGGCGGAGAGTGGTCTGCTGCGCGGCGACGACTGTCCTCTCGCGGTCGTCGGCGTGGGGGGCGAGGCCGTACCGGTCGCGCTGTGGCGGCGGCTGGCCTCGCTGCGCTCCACTGAGGCGTTCAACCTGTACGGGCCGACGGAGTCGACCGTGGACGCCCTCGTGGCGCGGGTCCGTGACAGTGAACGCCCCCTGGTGGGGCGGCCGGTGGCCGGGACGCGGGCGTACGTGCTGGACGGGCTGCTGCAGCCGGTGCCGCCCGGGGTCACGGGCGAGCTGTACCTGGCGGGCGGCGGTCTCGCCCGAGGTTACCTGGGCAGCCCCGGGCTGACGGCGGAGCGGTTCGTGGCCGACCCGTTCGGTGAGCCGGGCTCGCGGCTGTACCGCACCGGCGACCTGGCCCGCTGGACTTCGGACGGGTCCATCGACTACCTCGGCCGGGCCGACGACCAGGTCAAGATCCGGGGCTTCCGTATCGAACCGGCGGAGATCGAGTCCGTACTCGCCGGGCATCCGGACGTCGGGCAAGCCCTGGTGACGGTACGTCAGGAGGGCCCGCGCAAGGTGCTCGTGGCCTACGTGGTCCCGGTCCCCGGCGCCCTGCCGGACCCTGGCGGGCTGCGCGGCCATGTCGCCGCCCGGCTGCCGGACCACATGGTCCCCGCCGCCGTGGTCGCGCTGGACCGGTTCCCCGAGCTGGCGAACGGCAAGCTGGACCGGGCCGCCCTGCCGGCACCCGACTTCTTTGCCCTGTCCTCCGGACGGGCGCCCGGCACACCGGCCGAGGAGGCGCTCTGCGCGGTCTTCGCCGAGGTGCTGGGACTGGAACGGGTGGGTGTGGACGACGACTTCTTCGCCCTCGGCGGCGACAGCATCGTCGCCATGCAGTTCGTCGGCCGGGCCCGCGCGGCGGGCGTGCGGATCAGTCCACGGCTGGTCTTCCGGCACCGTACGGTGGCCGCGCTGAGTGCGGTCGCCGAGTCCGTCGGCACCGCGCCCGCGCGCCCGGAGGACGACGGCACCGGAACCGTGCCGCTCACCCCTGTGATGCACTGGCTGCGCGAACTGGGCGGCCCGTTCGCGACGTACCACCAGTCGGCCCTCGTCCGCACCCCTGCGGCTCTGGACCTTCCCGGTCTGACCGCCGTGCTCCAGGCGCTGGCCGACCGGCACGACCTGCTGCGGGCGACGCTGGTGCGGCCGTCCCGGGACGACACCGAGGAGTGGTCACTGCACGTCCCGGCGGCCGGTGCGGTCGACGCCGCCGGGTGGATCGACCGCGTGGACGTGACGGGACTGAACGCCGAGGCGCTGTCCGAGACCGTACGGCAACACGCGTACGCGGCCCGCGCGTTGCTGGACCCGGACGCGGGCGCCATGGTCAGGGCCGTGTGGTTCGACGCGGGCGACGCGCCGGGACGGCTGCTGCTCATGGCCCACCACCTGGTGGTGGACGGTGTGTCGTGGCGCGTGCTGCTGCCGGATCTGGCGGCTGCCTGGCGGGACGTCGCCGTCGGCCGCCCAGTCGGCCTCGTTCCCGTCGAGACGTCGTTCGCCCGCTGGTCCCGGCTGCTCACCGAGCTGGCCCAGGCACCGGAGAGGGAGGCTGAGCTCCCCGTGTGGGAGGCGATCCTCGACGGCGGTACGGAACCCCTGCCGGTCATCCGGGAACGCGATCCGGACCGCGACACGGCTGCCACCCGGCGTGAGGTCGTGCTCCGGCTGCCCGCCGAGCACACCGGGCCGCTGCTGTCGGCCGTGCCCGCCGGCTTCGGCGCCGGCGTCAACGACGTGCTGCTGGCGGGGCTCGCGCTGGCCTTCGCCGACTGGCGGCGGCGCGGCGGGGGGTGCGACACCTCGGTGCTGGTCGACCTGGAAGGCCACGGCCGCGAGGAGGAGCTGGGCGGCGACACCATCGACCTGTCCCGTACGGTCGGCTGGTTCACGAGTGTCTACCCCGTCCGGCTCGATCCGGGACCGGTCGACACGGCCGATGCCTTCGCCGGGGGCCGGGCGGCGGAGGAAGCCGTACGCCGGGTGCGCGAACATCTGGCGGGGCTGCCCGCGAACGGTGTCGGATACGGCCTGCTGCGGCACCTCAACCCGCGTACGCGTGAGGTGCTGGCGGCCCGCGAACCGGCGCGGGTCGAGTTCAACTACCTCGGCCGGTTCGGCATCCCCGAGGAGACGGACTGGTCGTACGCGCCGGAGGAGGAGGCGGCGGACATCGGGTCCGAGGACTCGATGCGGGAGGGTCACGCGCTGGAGATCAATGTGGTGACCGAGGACCGGGCGGACGGGCCGGTGCTGGCCGCGCACTGGTCGTATCTGGAAGGACTGCTGCCGCGCGAGACGGTCCAGGATCTCGCCGAGACCTGGTTCCGGGCCCTGGAGGGGCTCGTCGCGTGGGCGGAGCGGAACCCGAAGTGAGGAAGAGGAGTTCGATGAGCAATCCGTTCGAGGACCCCGAGGGCGTCTACTCGGTGCTGGTCAACGACGAGGACCAGCACAGCCTGTGGCCGGACTTCGTGGACGTGCCGGCCGGCTGGCGGGTGGTCCACGGACCCGCGTCACGGCAGTCCTGCCTGGAGTACGTCGAGGCCCATTGGACCGACATGCGGCCGCGGAGCCTGGCGGAGTCCATGGGCGGCTGACAAGGGGGAAGCGGGCAGAACGAGGGAGGGGCCGGCCACGAGCAGTGCTCGCGGACGGCCCCTCCCCGTCACCCGGGTAACCGTTTGGACACCCCTGAAACAGCGTCAGGACGCGGGCTGCTCCACCTTGGTGTCCGTCTTGCCGTCAACGGCGGCCGCCAGCTGGGGAACCAGGCGCTCGATCACGTAGGGCAGGCTGAGGACGGTGCCCATGGACAGGGCGTTTCCGTAGTCACTGGTCTCGTTGACGTAGACCTCGCGGCCCTCCTTGACGACCTTCAGGTCCTTGTAGGAGGCGTCCTTGTGCAGCTTCGCCGCGTCCTTGGTGACGTCGCCGACCTGCCACACGATGGTGTTCTGGTCGAGCAGGTCGGTGCGCTCCTTGCTGATGTTCGCGCCGAACTGGTCGCCGATCACCTTGTCGAGGTCCTTGGGCAGGGAGAAGCCCAGGTCGGTGAGAAGGTGCGAGCGCGGGTCCTGGCTGCCGAACACGAACATGCCCTCGTACGGTGTGGCCATCACCGCGGTGGCGCCCTTGAAGTCGGGGTGCTCCGCGGCGGCGGCCTTGATCTTGTCCTCGGTGTCCGCGACCGCCTTGGCGGCCTCCTCGGGCTTGCCGAGCGCCTTGCCGATCGTCTCCGTCTGCTCCTGCCACGGGACGCCGTAGTCGTTGTACTTCTTGGGCTGGGCGACCACGGGGGCGAACTTGGACAGCGACTCGTACTGCTCCTTGGTGAGTCCGCCGTACACCGCGAGGATCAGGTCCGGCTTGAGGGCGGCGATCTTCTCCACCTGCGGGCCGGTGCCGGTGTCCTTGAGCACGGTCGGTGCCTTCGCCCCGCCGAGCTTGTCCTCGGCCCAGGGACCGATGGCGCCCTTGTAGCCGCCCAGCCACTCGGTCGTGCCCACCGGTACCTCGCCGAGCGCGAGCACCGAGTCCTGGTCGGTGAGGCCGACGGTGACGATCCGCTTCGGCTCGGACTTGATGGTCGTGCTGCCGTACTTGTGGGCGACGGTGACCGGGAACGCGGACTCGCCGGAGGAACTCGCCTCCGAGCCGGCGCCCGTGTTGTCGGATCCTGAGTCGTCGCCGCCGCAGGCCGTGGCGGTGACGAGGAGCAGGGCGGCGGAGGCGAGCGCGGCGGCGAACCGCGGTGCTCTGCGGGAGCGGAACATCGGTGGTGTGATCCTTCGTTCGGTTTCCTGTGGTGCCGGGCGGTGCGGGGGGGCGGCTCTGCGAGCCGGCGTCGAACGGGGCTCAGCCGGGGTCGCGGGCGACGTCAGAGGTGTCGGTGCCGGTGGTGTCCCTTGTGTCGGACCACGCCTTCCAGAGGGCCGCGTACGGGCCTTGGGCGGCGCGCAGTTCGTCGTGGGTGCCGGTCTCGACTACGCGGCCCGCGTCCATGACGACGACGCGGTCGGCGGTCGCCGCCTGGCTGAGGCGGTGGGCGACGATCAGCGCGGTGCGGCCGTCCACGGCGCGGCCGACCGCCTTCTCCAGGGCGCGCGCTCCGGCGCTGCCCGCCTCGGCGGTGGCCTCGTCGAGGATCACGAGCGGCGGATCGGCGAGGATCAGCCGGGCCAGTGCGAGTGCCTGCGTCTGTGCGCCGCTGAGGCGGTGTCCGCCGTCGCCGACCACCGTGTCGAGGCCGTCGGGGAGCGCCTCGGCCCAGGCGAGGGCCTCCACGCGGTCGAGGGCGGACCGCAGTTCGTCGTCCGTGGCGTCGGGCCTGGCGAGGCGGAGGTCGTCGGCGAGGGGGCCCGCGAAGACGTGGGTCTCCTGGGTGATCAGGGCGACCGTGCGACCGGCGGCGGACTGGCCGAGCTCGGTCGGTGGGACGCCGCCGACCAGGACGGTTCCGGTGGTGGGCGGCTGGATGCCGGCGACGAGTCGGGCCAGGGTCGTCTTGCCCGCCCCGCTGGCGCCGACGAGCGCCACCCGCTCACCGTGACGGATCGTCAGGTCGATGTCGTGCAGGATCGGATGTCCGGTGCGGTACGCGTGGCCGACCCCGCGGACGGTGACCTCCGCGGTCGACGGCACGACGGGACGGACGGGCCGCGGTGGCGCGGGCTCGTCGGTGACGCCGACGAGCCGTGCCAGGCCCGCCGTGGCCGACTGGGCGTCGTCCAGCAGGACGAGGGCCGCGTTGACGGGACCGAACAGGCTGTGGAAGTACAGTGCGGCGGCGGTCGCGGTGCCGATGCTCGCCGAGCCGTCGTGGACCAGCCAGTAGCCGGCGACGAGGACGGCGGCGAGCCCGATGTACTCGGCGATGTGCAGCCGGCTGTAGAAGCCCAGCACGAGCCGCACCCCGCGCATCGTCAGCCCCACCAGCGACCAGGACCGATCGGTGACCCGCTCGATGTGCTCCCGCTCCAGCCGGAACGCCCGCACGGTGGAGCTGCCCCCGATGGTGTCGAGGAGTTGCTGCTGCTGGACACTGCCGGCCGCGCGCTGCTCGGCGTACAGGGGGATCGCACGGGCGACGTACCAGCGCGCGGTGGCCACCTGGACCGGCACGGCGAGCAGCGCGGCCAGCAGGAACCGCCAGTCGAGGAGGGCGAGGGCGCCCAGGGTGAGCACGATGGTGAGGAGTGAACGGGCCAGTTCCGGCAGGGCGTTGCGTACCGCCTCGGCGATGAGCGAGACGTCGGCGGTGACCCTGGCCGTCAGGTCTCCGGACCCCGCCTTCTCGACCCGTTCCAGCGGCAGGTCCAGGGCCCGTTCCACGAACCGTTCGCGCAGCCGGGCCAGGGTCGTCTCGCCGAGTCGGGACACCAGCGACAGGCCCAGCCCGGTGCTGAGTCCCTGCGCGACGGCGACGGCCACCAGGAGCGCCCCGGTCTTCGTGATCGCGTCGGCGGAGCCCCGGTCGGCGGCCAGGTCGACGATCCGTCCCAGCAGCGGCTGCACGAGCAGGCCGACGGCGGTGGCACCGACCATGACGGCGAACGCGGTCAGCGCCAACGACCGGTGCGGGCGGATGAGTTCGGCGACGGCGGCGCGCGTGCGTGCGGGCGTGGCGACGGGGAGCAGCGGCGACGCCTCTTGGTTCATCGCTCGGTTGTCGGTCACGTCAGGACCGCCGTCCGGTAGGCGACGCGGTCATGGACCAGGTGCGCGTGGTCACCGGTGGCGGCGACACGGCCGGCGTCGAGGAGGATGACCCGGTCGGTCACGGCCAGCAGGGCGGGGCTGTTGGTGACCAGGACGGTCGTACGGCCCTCGCGGACGTCCTTGATCCCGGCGGCGATCCGGGTCTCCGTGACGGCGTCGACGGCGGTGGCGGGCTCGTGGAGGACGAGAACGGGGGCGTCGGCGGCCAACGCCCGGGCGAGGGCGACGCGTTGGCGCTGCCCTCCGGAGAGTGAGCGCCCGCGCGCGGTGACGGCGGTGTCGGCGCCGTCCGGCAGGGCGCGGGCGACCTCGTCGGCGCTCGACGCGGCCATCGCGGTCCGGACGTCGGCGGCGGCGGGCGCGGCGGCGGTGACGTTGTCCAGGAGGGTCCCTTCGAAGAGGTCCGCGTCGTGTTCGGCGACGAGGACCGCGGCGCGTGCCTCCGCGAGGTCGAGCGCGCTCAGGTCGGTGCCGTCGAGTTCCACGGCTCCGGCGTCCGGGTCGGCACGGCGGCCCAGACAGCGCAGCAGTGCCGAGGCGTCGGCGGGGTCGCTCGTGACGATGCCGACGGTGTCGCCGGGGGCGATGTCGAGGTCCACCTCGCGCAGCGTCCCGTACGACAGCCCGCGCAGCCGGAGTCGCCCTGCCACCCGGGGCGGCACGGGCCCGTCGGTCGTGGGAGGGGCCGATACGGCGGGCTCGGCGTCGAGTATCTCGGCGATCCTGGCGGCGGAGGCACGGCCCTGTGCGAGCTGCGCGTTGACCCAGGAGAACTCGGAGAGGGGGCCTATGAGGAAGAGGGCGAGGGCGACGGACGAGACGAGTTCGCCGAGGCCGATGTCCCCGCGGGCGGCGAGTCTGCCGCCGACGAGCGTCACCAGGGCGAGGAAGGCGCCGGTGAGGAGGGTGACGACGCCGTTCTGCCAGGCCTCGGCACGGGCGGCGCGCAGGGTGGCGGTCAATGAGTCCTGGCTGATGCGGCGGTAGCGGATGACGGCCGCCGGTTCGGCGCCGATGCCCTTGAGTACGCGGAGCCCGGCCACGAGGTCGGCCGCGACGCCGGAGGCCCGTGCCGCGCGCTCCTGTTCGGTCTCGCTGCGCCGCTCCAGGGGCTTGCTCAGCAGGTGGCTCAGCCACAGCAGCACCGGGGTGCCGAGCAGGACGAGGAGACCCAGGGTGAGGGACACGCTCAGCAGCACCACCGCGCTGACGAGCACTCCGGTGGCGGCCGCGGTGCCGAAGACGACGGCGATGACGACGGCGCCGATCCGTTTGGCGTCCTCGGTGGCGGTGTTGGCGAGTTCTCCGGGCAGCCGTCCGTCCTCGGCGCCGCCCTCCTGGGCGAGGACGCGGCCGATCAGTGCGATGCGGAGGTCGTGCGCGACGGTGACGGAGGCGCGCTCGCCGATCCGGGCGGCGAAGCGGAAGCTGAAGGAGAGTCCCACGTAGACGGCGGCCAGGATCCCGAGCCACAGCAGCAGACCGGTGACGTCACCGTCCACCACGCCCCGGTCGATGGCCAGTCCGATGAGCAACGGGACGAGGGCCTCGCCGGTCTGATGGCCCATCCCCAGGACCGCGCCGCACACGACGGCACGGCGTTGCCCCCCTACCGCTCCCCACAGCACGTCCCGTCCCGGCGGGTCCGCTCGCCTCACGCATCCTCCGGAACCGTCACAAGTGATCCTCATGAAGAATTTAGGTAAGGCTAACCACATTTTTCGCCGTGGGCCAGTCCTGCGGAGCCCTTGACCGCGACGAGGACGTGGCTGTCGCCGAACTGCCAGACGGAGGTGACGTGCGGGAAGCCCGCCTGCCGCAGCAGTTGCGTGTGGCGGGCGAGGGTCAGCTCGTTGCTGTGGGCGCCGTGGTTGCCGAGCGCCGCCTGACGCCTGCCGCGCCGGTCGAACAGGTCGGCCAGTTCGGGGTCCCGGGCCGCCGCCGCCCACCAGGACTCCCAGTCCTCGTGACCGTGCGCACGGGAGCGTTCGGCACGGCGGCGTGCGACATGTGCGGTGAGGGCCGAGCAGGGCGGGCCGCCCTGAGCGAAGTGGTCACCGTTGACGACGACACCGCCCGGCCGCAACAGCGCCGCGAGCCGGCGGTAGGTCCGCAGCAGGGTCGGCTCGGAGAGGTAGTGCAGGGCCGTGGTCGAGACGGCCGCGTCCAGGGGGCGGTGCAGCCCGAGGGCGCCGGTCCACCCGTCGTCGCCGATCACGGCCTCCACGTACCGGGCGGCGTACGGGTGGTGGGTGCGGCCGAGTTCCAGAAGCAGCGGGTCCATGTCCGCGGCGACGATCTCGGCACCCGGCAGGCGCGCGGCCAGCCGGACGGCCAGGGAGCCGGGCCCGCAACCGAGGTCGAGGAGCAGGGGTTTCGCACGGCCCGCCGTGACGTGCTCGACAACGTCGGCGATCACCGTGAAGCGCTCCTCCCGGTCGAGGGCGTACCGCTCCTGCTGGCGCTCCCAGCGCTCCACCCACAGCTTGGCCGTCGCCATGCTCACGCCCATCAGCCCGTGCCACCTCAGACGTCTCACCGGTCTTAAGATCATCAGGACCCTACAGGTGAAAACGGTTCCCATTCACGTTGTCGGATCGTTGGGGTGAGCGCGCTGAGGCGGGCTCAGGCCAAGGACGTGAGCACGGACAGCAGCCGGTCGATCTCCTCCACCGTGGTGTAGGCGTGCACGCTGACCCGCACCGAGCCGCGCTTCGGGTCCGTCTCGTCGGCGCCCGCCTGGCAGAGGCTGTCGGCCCGGACCATGAAGCCGTGGCCGAACAGGATGAAGCCGAGGTCGTCCGAAGGGATGTCACGGTGCCGGAAGGTGACGATGCCGTGGCGCCGCTGCACCGGGGAGCCGGCGGCCAGACTGGCCTGGCAGCCCAGGATCTCGTACGGGGCGAGGTGGCGCAGTCCGTCGGTCAGCCGGGCCGCGAGGGCGGTGCCCCAGCGGGCGATCCGGTCCGTGCCCGCCGTGTCCAGCCAGTCGAGCGCGGCCTCCAGGGAGGCGATGCCCGCGGTGTTCGGAGTGCCCTGCCAGCCGCCGGGCCGGAACTCCGGTCCGCGGGCGGGGTCGTTGCGCGCCCACACGGCTCCCGTGCCCGGCAGGGCGAGCGCCTTGTGCCCGGAGAAGACCACGAAGTCCACGTCGAGTTCGGCCACGGACACCGGCAGGTGGCCGACGCTCTGGGCGGCGTCCAGGCAGATCGGTACCTCCGGGCCCACGGCGGCGCGGATGCGGTGCACGTTCATGTCGCCGCCGTAGACGTGGTGGACGTGTGTGGCGGCGACGAAGCGCGTGCGCGGGCCGACGGCCCCGGCCAGCGCGCGGTGGTCGTAGTCGCCGGACTCCGCCTGGTACGGCAGCCCGCGCACCCGCACGCCGACGCCTCGTTCCGCCAGCAGCCGCTGGGCCTCCAGCCAGGGCAGCAGGTTCGCCTGGTGGTCGGCGTACGGGACGAGGATCTCGTCGCCGTCGGTGAGGTGGGTGGTGAGCCAGTCGCGGGCGACGGTCCGCAGCCCCTCGGTGGTGCCGCCGACGAAGTGCACGGCCGACCGTCCCGGGGCCGGGGCCGGGGCCGGGTCTGGGTCCAGGTCCGGGTCGCCGAGGAACTCCTTGACGCGTCGCCGGGTCCGCTCGACCAGCGCGGTCGTCCGGTTGGCCCACGGGTAGGTGCCCCGCCCGGCGTTGGCGTTCGCCGTCGTCAGATACGTGTGCACGGCGTCGAGGACCGCCCGCGGTTTCTGTGCGGTGGCCGCGCTGTCGAGGTAGGCCAGCTCGGGGTGGCCGGTGACGATGGGGAACTGGTCGCGTACGCCCTGGTGCCAGGCCGCCAGGTTCTTCAACTCGTCGCTTGTGATGGTGGGTTCGCCTTCGGTCATGGTCAGTCCCGGACCAGGGGTGCGCCCGCGTCGCGCCAGGCGATGATGCCTCCGGACAGGCTGCGTACGTCCGGGTGGCCCATTCTGGTGAGCAGGGCGGCGTAGCGGGCGGACTTCTCGCCGACCGGACAGGCCAGCAGCACCGGCTGCCGCTTGCTGAAGGGGAGCCCGCCACGCAGCAGTTCACCGAAGAGCTCGTCGGTGATGTTGACGGACCCGTCGATGTGCAGCGCGGCGTACGCGTGCGGTCCGCGCAGGTCGATGACGAGGGGTGCGGGGTCGCCGTCGCTGATCCACCGCCGGGCGGCTTCCGTGTCGATGACCGCGGCCTCCGCCCGCACCTGTGCCTCGGTGAGCGCCGCCGCCGAGTTCTTCAGGGGCGGCCTGCCGACGAGTTCGGGACGGCGCTGCCGTACGTACCCGGTGTAGCTCTCGGCCCGGTCACAGACGATGAACACGGCTGTCCGACGCTCCGTCAGCTCATCGTCGATCGCGCGGAGATGACGTACCGCGCCGTGGAACGCGGCCCCTCCCGTGGGTCCGGACAGCAGGCCGCAGCGGCGGATCAGGGTCACCATGCCGTCGATCGCCTCGTCGGCGGTCACGGACTCGATGGTGTCGTACGTCGCCGGGTCGAAGAGGCCGACCTGGTGCACCTCGTCGATGGTGCGGATGCCGGGGATGAAGTCCGACTTGTGGGCGACCAGGCCGAGGACCCGTACGTCCGGGTCGTGCTCGCGCAGCACCCTGGCCACCCCGGTCGAGGAACCGGCGGTGCCCACGCAGGCGATGAACCAGTCCGGCGCCCGTCCGTCGAGGTCCTTGATGATCTCCGGGCCGGTGCCCGACGCGTGGGCTTCGGTGTTGCGCGGGTTGAAGTACTGGTCGGTGTGCAGGTACGTGCCGCCGGGCTCGGCGAGCGCCTGGTGGAAGCGGGTCAGCGGGTCGTCGGTGTCCGTCGGGTCGAGACACTCGCTCCTGCCCGGCAACTCCTCGATCTCGGCGCCGAGGAGCAGGAGCAGCTCCTTGATCTCCGGGATCCGCATCCGGTTGGTGACGCTCTTGAACCTGAGGCCGTGCATGCCGGCGAGCAGCGCGAGCGCCTTCGCGGTGTTCCCGCTCGACAGCTCCACGACCGTCTCGCCTCGTTCGGCCGCGGTGGCGAGATGCGGGCCGGCCATGTTCCACGCGGGCCGGTCCTTGACGGAACCGAAGGGGTTGAGCATCTCCAGCTTGGCGTACAGGTCGATGTGGACCAGGCCGTGCACCGCCGGGTCGATGCGCACGAGCGGGGTGTTGCCGATGGCCTCGGTGATGCTCTCGTATCTCATGACGCGGGTCCCCCCGACTGCGTGATCGGCCAGTACTCCTCGTCCGGACACCACCGCCAGGAGCCGCCGTCCCGGACCACGGCGACCGTCCGGGCGAGGGGCTGCCGTTGTGCGACGTGGGCGTGGAAGTCCATCGCGTAGCCCGCCGTGTTGGCGAAGGCGAGGAGGTCGCCGACGTGTGGCAGCCGGGGCAGGTACACCGTCCGGCGCGTGATCAGGTCGGCCTCCAGGCACAGGTTGCCGACGAGTCGGATGCCGACGGGCCCTTCGTCTCCCTGTCCTTGCCCACCCTCACGAGGGAGCAGCAAGGGGTCGACGAGGACCCCGTGCTCCTCCAGGCTCATGTCCCCGGCGTTCATGCCGACGCGTACCAGGTGGTCGCCCGAGTCGGTGGGGCGTACGTCGAGGACCCGGGCCAGGACGGCGCCGCACTGGTCGACCAGCGCCCGGCCGGGCTGGACGGCCAGGTCGTAGAGGTGCTCCAGGAGGAGGGTGGCCGGTGGCCGGCCCGAGGCGGGGGCGGGCGCGGAGAGGAGGTCGTCGAGGTATCCGGGGCCCGCGGTGGGCCGGTGCGCCGGGTACAGGCCCAGCGCTCCGCGGAGGGTGCCGCCCTCGTTCCGCAGGCCGTAGCCGTGCCCGCGCCAGGTCAGGGCGGGTCGGGTGCCCAGCACGGCGTTCGCCAGCTCGGTCGTGTAGCGCTCCCACTGTCCGGCGTCCTCGACGTAGCCGACGCCGAACCCTCCGCCGATGTCGACGATCCGCGGGTCGAGCCCCCGGGCGCGCAGTTCGTCCATGACCACGACACACTGCTCCAGGGCGACGGCCTTCTCCGTGAGCCCGGTGGTGTCCAGGTGGTACGCGACGCCGACCGGTTCGACGGCGTCCCGGTGCCGCTCGAGCGCGTCCAGCAGCGCGCCCACCTCACCCACGGGAGTGCCGAAGCGGCTGCGACGGGAGAGCACCTTCACTCCGGACACGCCGGAGCCGGTGGCCGTCTCGAACCCGGACAGCCGGGGCAGGACGTCGACTCTGGGCAGTGCGAACTTCCTTACCAGCTCGGCCAGTTGCTCCAGTTCGGTCAGCGAGTCGGGGTGCACGGTCACTCCGGTGCGGGCGGCCAGCCACAGGAACCGGGGGTCCTTGGGGCCGGTGGCCGTGATGCGGTCCGGGGTGAATCCGCAGCTCAGAGCGTGTTGCAGCTCGCCGAGTGAGGCGACGTCCACGCCGGTCGAGCCCGGGTCGGTCGCGGCCAGGCGGCGTAACAGGGCGCTGGACCGGTTCGCCTTGTGCGCGAAGGTCACCCGGCCGGTGAGGTGGTGCTTGCGGTACACGGCCCGGAACCGCTCCGCGTTCTCGGCGATCCGGTCGGGCAGCAGCACGTTGAGCGGCGAGCCCAGCGCGTCGGCGAGCGAGTGCAGGAAGGGCGTGGCCTCCAACAAGGAACTGAGCGGTGGTTCGAGCCGTGGCTGCAGGTACAAGGGCACACGCACGACAGGCTCCTCCCCGTGCACGGCCGGCTTCGGCTCCCGGCGCTGGAGAGCCGCTGTCGTCGTCACGTCGACAGCGGCCCAGACAACCGTTCGGGGCCATCATGTCCGCACACATGCGGCTTTAAGCCCAGGCGTCGGCGGGATGCACCCACCTGGCGAAAACGCCCGTCAGGGCCGCCCGGGGCGCACCCGTGCGCCTGCGTGTGCGCCTCCGCGGCAGCCGTCGCATGTGCGTGCGCCCGCTGCGCCGGGTGCAGAGGCCATGAGCGACCGGCGTGGGAGGCACGTGTCCCTCCGGAAGCCTGCCTCGCGCCTCGGATCCGCGCCTCCGTGGCACGAAGGCGCCCCTTTCACGCTGTTCCCGACCGCCCGCCGTGGCTGTTTGGCTTGACTCGCAGCGCGGCCGGCCCAACCGCACGCACCGTCACGAGGGTGCCGTCATGGCGTCCCGTTCCCCGGAACCCGTCTTCGACCTCCATCGCCTCTGCGAACCCGCTCATATCCGCTTATCCCAGCTCGCGTATTCGGAGGGAATGTGTCCGTACCGGAGAACTTGCCGGCAAGCGTCACCGACGAGCAGCAGTTCACCAGCCTCAGCACCCAGGCGGCGCGTCAGCTCGCCACGACCACCAAGTCCGAACCCCAGATGCAGGCCATCACGTCACGATGGCTGCTCAGGATGCTTCCGTGGGTGGACGTCAAGGGCGGCATCTACCGGGTCAACCGCCGTCTTCAGCTGCGCGTCGGCCGGGGGCGGGTGCAGTTCGACCAGAACGGCGCCGACGACATCAAGGTGATCCCCGAGACGCTGACCGAGCTGCCGTCCCTGCGCGGCTACTCCGACATGGCGGCCCTGCGGGAGCTCTCCGGGAAGTTCCGGGTGCGGGAGGTGCGGGCCGGACAGGTCCTCGTCGACGCCGGGCAGCCGGTGACGGAGGCGTATCTCGTCGTGCACGGCCGGTTCACCCGGTACACCACCGGCAAGTACGGCGAGGAGGAGGTCATCGGGGTCATCACCGACGGTGACGGCATGGGGGACGAGGGCGTCGGCCAGGACGACCCGCTGTGGCTGAGTTCGGTGCGCGCCGAGACGCCGGGTGTGGTGCTCGCGCTCAACTGGGACGCGCTCACAGCGTTCGTCGAGCGTACGCCGTCCCTCGCCGCGCACCTGGACGCCTTCGCGGAGCGACAGAGCCGGCCCATGAACCGCAAGGGCGAGGCGGACGTGCCCGTGCAGGCGGGGCACGTGGGCGAGCCTGTTCTCTCGGGCGGCTTCGTCGACTACGACCTCGTGCCGCGCGAGTACGAACTGTCTCTCACACAGACGGTGTTGCGCGTCCACACCCGGGTCGCCGACCTCTACAACAACCCGATGAACCAGACCGAGCAGCAACTCCGGCTGACCATCGAGGAGATCCGCGAACGCCAGGAGTGGGAGCTGGTCAACAACCGCGAGTTCGGGCTGCTGCACAACATCGACTACGGGCAGCGCATCAGCACCTTCTCCGGTCCACCGACGCCGGACGACATGGACGAGCTGCTGTCGATGCGGCGCAAGACCCGGCTGTTCCTGGCCCATCCGAAGGCGATCGCGGCGTTCTTCCGGCAGTGCAACCGGCGTGGTCTGGTGCCCGGCACGGTGAACGTCGAGGGGCACGAGGTGCCCGCGTGGCGGGGCGTTCCGATCTTTCCGTGCGGCAAGATCCCGGTCAGTCCGCAGCACACCAGCAGCATCATCGCGCTGCGCACCGGCGAGAAGGACCAAGGGGTCGTCGGCCTCCACCAGACCGGCATCCCCGAGGAGTTCGAACCCTCCTTGAACGTCCGGTTCATGAACGTCGACACCACGGCCATCATGAACTACCTGGTCACCGCGTACTACTCGATGGCCGTCCTCGTGCCCGACGCGGCGGGGATCCTGGAGAACGTCCAGGTCGGGTGGACCGCGGAATGAGCGCACCGTCCGCGCCGGCCACCCCGGCGCCCGGTTCCGGGACTCCGCCACCGCCGCGGTCGGACCCACCGCCGCGGTCGGACACACCCGCACCGGACGCACCACGCCCAGAGGCACCACCGCAGCCGGAGACACCGCCACCCTTCCGGCTCCCCGGTCCCCCCAGCCT
>NZ_VJZC01000580.1 GCF_009377185.1 Streptomyces spongiae | reverse complement strand
CACGGATTCCCCCCACCGCGGCTCTCTCCCCCACGTGAGTTCCGCGACCTAGACGAGTTGGAGCACGCATGCCCCAGCACGTGCCGTTCTCACTGCTCGAGGCGTTCCCGCGCTCCGCGCAGCAGCACACTCCGGCGCACCCCCCACAACCGCGCCGCATCGTTTTCCTCGCCCGCCGTGACCTCGGCAATCCCGCCGCGGGCGGTTCCGAACTCCTCGTCGACCGGCTCGCCGACGGACTGACCCGGCTCGGTCACCAGGTCACCCTGCTGTGCGGCGGGCCGGCCGCGTTCCGGGACTACCGGGTCGTGTCGGCCGGCGGCGACCTGAGCCACTATCTGCGCGCCAAGTCCTCGTTCGCCCGCCAGGTCGGCGACTGCGACCTGCTGGTCGAGGTGTGCAACGGCATGCCGTACCTGGCACCGCTGTGGCACGACGGTCCGACGCTGTGCCTGGTCAACCATGTGCACACGGAGTTGTGGAGCATGCGGTTCGGCGGTCCGCTGGCGCCCGCGGCGCGCCTCGGCCGAAGACTCGAGCACTGGGCGCTGGCGGGTGCGCAGCCGAAGAAGCAGCGGAAGAAACAGGAGAAGAAGAAGCAGAAGAACCTGCTCGTCGCCGTCTCGACGTCGACGGCCCACGCGCTGCGGGACATCGGCGTGGAGCGCGAGCGGATCAGAGTGGTGCACAACGGCGTCGAGGAGCCGGGGCCCCGCGCGGAACGCTCCCCCGAACCGCTGTTCGTGGCGGTGGGGCGGCTCGTCGAGTACAAGCGGATCGATCTGCTGCTGCGGCTGTGGGAGCGGGTGCGGCCGGTGACGGGCGGGCGGCTGGTGATCGTGGGCGACGGCCCCGAGCGCGCGGCCTTGGAGCAACTCGCGGGCCCTGACGTGGAGTTCACTGGCTATGTCTCCGATGCCGAGAAGCACCGGCTGCTCTGCGAGGCGTGGCTGCTGCTGCATCCCTCGGCGGTCGAGGGCTGGGGGCTGGTGGTCACCGAGGCCGCGGCACGTGAGACTCCCGCGATCGCCTTTGACGTGCCGGGGTTGCGTGACTCCGTCGTGGATGGCGAGACGGGGGTGCTGGCGCGGGGCGAGTCGTCGTTCGCCGCGGCGTGGTGCGCTCTCGCGCTGTCTACGGATCGGCGGGTTCTCATGGGCAAGGCCGCCCGTGAGCGGGCGGCGCGCTATCGCTGGGGGCACACGGTTCGGCGGTTCAGAGCGGTGGCCGGTGAGGCGGTGAGGGACTGGGTGCCGTGAGGGTCGGGCGGTTCGGGGGTGGTGCTGTCGGTTGGACGCTGCGGGTTGTTTGTGGCTTGTCGCGCAGTTCCCCGCGCCCCTATCGGGGCACGAAGGACCCCTCTCTTCGCCGTTCCCTCGCTCTCTTTCGGGCCTTTCTGCGGGAGCAGGACGAACCCGAGCGGTGTTACTCCCTTCTCGCCCGGGACGCCGTCGATCAGGTCGAGGCTTACGGTGGCGCAGTCGAGGGCCGGACCGTCGTGGATGTCGGCGGAGGCGGTGGGTACTTCACGGAGGAGTTCCGGCGGCGCGGTGCGCACGCGTACCTCTTCGAGCCCGATGTACGGGAGTTGGGGGCCGAGCCGCCCGAAGATGCCGTGGTGGCCGACGGGTATCTGCTGCCCCTGGGTGGTGGGGTCGCGGACGTCACCTTCTCCTCCAACGTGCTGGAGCACGTGGCCGATCCGCAGACCTTCCTCAGCGAGCTGGTGCGGGTCACCCGGCCCGGCGGCCTGATCTACGTGTCGTTCACCAACTGGTACTCCCCGTGGGGCGGTCACGAGTGGGCGCCCTGGCACTACCTCGGTGCCGAGCGGGCGCGGGCCCGCTACCGGCGCCGTACCGGGAGACCGGCCAAGCACACCCTCGGCGAGAACCTCTTCGCCGTGCACATCGGCCCCACCCTGCGGCAGGTGCGCGCCCGCGACGACGTCACGGTCGTCTCGGCGCGGTCCCGCTACTGGCCGTTCCTCGCGGAGACCGTCGTGAAGGCGCCGGGCATACGCGAGTTCGCCACCTGGAACCTCCTCCTCATCCTCCGGCGGTGTCCACCATGACGAGCACGGTCCAGGCCCCTCCTCCCGCCCCGGTACGACCCGACGGGCCCGCGCTTCGGCCCCCCGAGGGTCCGCGCTCGCGGCGCTGGCTGCTGGGGTTCTGGGCCGTGGTGTTCGTGCTGTTCCTGGCCGTGGACCCAGGGCGGACGACCTTCGAGACCAAGCTGGGTGTCGCCCTCGATCCGTGGCAGTTCCTGTCCGACCTGGGGCAGTTGTGGCACGACCGAGGCGGCTTCGGCGGCATCCTGGACCAGTACGTCGGCTACGCGTGGCCGATGCTGCCGTACTACGCGCTGTGCGATCTCTTGCAGGTGCCGGTGTGGCTCGCCGAGCGGCTGTGGCTGTCGATCGTCGTGTCGGTGGCTTTCTGGGGCGCGCTGCGGCTGATGGAGCGGCTGCGGGTCGGGAGTGACGGCAGCCGGTTGCTCGGTGCCGTCGCGTACGCGCTGTGGCCGGTGTTCACGACCGTCGTCGGCTCGACGTCGGCCGCCGCGCTGCCGGGCGCGTTCCTGCCGTGGGTGCTGCTGCCGCTGACGAACGAGCGGTACAGCGCGCGGGTCGCCGCCCTGCGCTCGGCGCTGGCCATCCCGTTCATGGGTGGTGTCAACGCGGCGGCCACGCTGGCGTCGCTGCTGCCGGTCGGGCTCTATCTGCTGTCGCGTCCGCGCGGTCCCCGGCAGCGCAAGCTGATCGCCTGGTGGGTGCCGGGCGTACTCCTGGCGACGGCGTGGTGGGTGGTCCCGCTGCTGCTGCTCGGCGCGTACGGCGAGAACTTCCTGCCGTACGTGGAGACCTCGCAGACCACCACGGCCACCATGTCGGCCACCGAGGCGCTGCGCGGCGCCGGGAACTGGGTGGCGTACCTGCACTTCGGCGAGGCCTGGCTGCCCGCCGGCTGGACGGTCGCGTCCTCGGTGGTCGTGATCGTGTGCTCGGCGCTCGCGGCCGGACTGGGGCTGGCCGGGCTCGCGCGGCGGGACCTTCCGGAGCGACGGTGGCTGGTGCTGACGGTGCTGTCCGTCGCGCTGGTCACGCTCGCCGGGTACGGCGGCAGGTTCGGCGGGCCCTTCCACGGGCTGGTCCAGGACTGGCTGAACGGTGCGATCGTGCCCTTCCGGAACATCTACAAGTTCCAGACGGGACTCGCGCTCGCGCTGGTCCTCGGGCTGGCCCATCTGGTGGGCGTGGCGGCCCGGGAACGCGGGGCGCGCCGGGTCCGCGGACGGCGGTACGTGACGCTGGTCGCCGCGCTGCTGGTGCTGCCCGGGCTCGCGTGGCCGTACCTCAACGGGTCGATCCTGCAACCGGGTTCGTTCCAGGAGCTTCCCAAGTACTGGAAGAGCACGGCGAGTTGGCTGAAGGAGAACTCGCCCGACTCGCGCGCCCTCGTCGTCCCCGCCACCGCGCACGGCATCTACACCTGGGGCTCTCCCATCGACCAGCCCCTCGACGTGCTCGCCGAGTCCCGCTGGGCGCAGAGGGACTACGTGCCCTTCGGCACCCCGGGCAACCGGCGCGCGATGGACGCCGTCGAGCAGGCGCTGATGACGGGTGGTGAAGTCCCGGGCCTGGCCGACTACTTGAGCCGCGCCGGGCTGTACTACGTGGTCGTCCGCAACGACCTCGACCCGGACCAGGTCGGCTACGTCCCGACCACGACCGTCAAGCGGACCCTGGAACAGTCGGGGTACGAGCGGGAGACGGGCTTCGGGCCGCTGATGACGGGTGGGCGGATCGCGGGCGACACTCCGTTGCAGGTGGAGGGGCTGTATCCGCGCCAGCGGGCCGTGGAGATCTACCGGCCTCCGGCGGACGCGCCACGCCCCGGGCAGGCCGGGGTGAAGCCGATCGCCGACACCGCCGTCGTCTCCGGCGGACCCGAGGCGCTGCTGCCACTGGCCGCCGACCCGGTGATGCGCGGCCGCCCCACCGTGCTGACCGGCGACAGCCATCCCGGTCTCGGCACCCCCGAGGTGCAGGTCGTCGGCGACGGGCTACGGCGCGCGGACACCCGGTTCGGGCTGGTCAACGCCAACACCTCGTACACGTACACCGCTCGCGAACGCAATCACAGCGGCAGCCTCCAGGACCCCGGTGACGGTCCGCACCAGATCCTGCCGGTGAAGGGCACCTCCCACCAGACGGTGGCCCAACTGCGCGGCGCCCGCTCGGTGACGGCGTCGTCGTCCGGCAACTGGCTGTTCTACCTGCCCCAGTACGACCCCGTGAACGCCTTCGACGGCGATCCGAACACCGCGTGGGCGGAGGGCGCGGCCGGTTCGGCGGACGGGCAGTGGCTGCGGATCGCGTTCGACGGCGCGGAGGACGTCCCGTCGTCGTTCAAGGTGACGCCGCTGCCGCAGGACCAGGTGCGGTCGGCGCCGACGCGGGTGCGGGTGGAGACGGAGCAGGGCTCCGTGACCAGCTATCTGCAGCCCGACGGCTCCCCGCAGACGGTCCGGGCCCGCCCCGGAGAGACGGACTGGCTGAGGATCACGATCCTCGACTCGGTGGAGCGGCACGCCGGGCTCACGGGCGCCGGCTTCTCCGATATCGACCTCCCGGGTGTACAGGTCACGCGGATGCTGCGGCTGCCGACGGATGCCGAACGCTCCGGCGCCTCCCACTCCTCCGACTCCTCTGTCTCCTCCGCCTCCGCCTCCGCCTCCGCCTCCGCCTCCGCCGAGATCGTCTCCCTGCACCGTGCCGCCGACCCCACCGGGCTCTCCCCGACGGGCACGGAGACGGGCCTCCACCGCCGCTTCTCGACGACCACGTCCGGGACGTACGACGTGAAGGCGAGCGCCGTACCGGTGCCGAGCGCCGAGCTCGACCAGCTGCTGTACGAGGTCGCGCCCGAGGAGAGCGACCGGGTCACCGCGACGGCGGACTCGACGGCACACCTCGGTGTCGGGCTGTCACCGCGCAACCTCACCGACGGCGATCTGACGACGGCGTGGATCGCGGGCGACAAGCCGGTGATCCATCTGACGTGGCCGAAGCGGCAGAAGGTCGGCTCGATCGTGCTCGCCCCGGCGGGCGGCCTGTCCACCCGCCCGACCCAGGTGTCGATCAGCTCGCCGGACGGCGCGGCGATCACGGCGGTCGACGAGAACGGCTGGGCCCGCTTCGAGCCGATCACCACGAACCGCCTCGACATCACGATCACCGAGACCGCCCCGCTGACCGTCCACAACCCCGTCGCCGACGACGACCTGCGACTCCCGGTCGGCCTGACGGAGGCGTACGTCCCGGCCCTCGACAACCAGCGGGCCGAACAGCCGTCGGACACCCGCGACTTCTCGCTGCCGTGCGGCAAGGGCCCGGCGCTGGCGATCGACGGCGAACTGTACGAGACGAGCGCGAAGGGGACGGTACGGGACCTGCGCGAGCGGCGCGTCATTGACGTGACTCTGTGTCAGCAGCGCAAGGGCAACCCCGAGGTGGACCTGGCGTCCGGCTCGCACCGCGTCGAGGCCGGGGACGGTGGTCCGCTCGCCGTGACGGATGTGACCCTCACGCGCGGAACGGTGACCGAGCCCTCGGGGCTCTCGGACACGACCGCCCGCGACCTGCGGATACGGGACTGGCTCGGTGACCTGCGCGAGGTGTCGGTGGGCTCGGGCGCGGCCTCGTACCTGACGACGTACGAGAACTTCAACGACGGCTGGAAGGCCACGCTGAACGGCAGCGAGCTCACCCCCGTCCGGCTCGACGGCTGGCAGCAGGGGTGGCAGATCCCCGGCGGCGCGGGCGGCACGGTGAAGCTGACGTACGAACCGTCCACGACCTACGAGGCCGGACTGGTCGGCGCCGGGGTCGGGCTGGTCGTCCTGATCGGCCTGGTGCTGTGGCGGCGCCGCGCGCCCAACCCCGAGCCGACACCGACTTCAGCGCCCCGGAGGCACGCCAGGTCCAACAGCGCGTGGCAGCCCGTGGCGCCGGACGCCGGTTTCTGGCTCGGCACGGTCGCGCTCACGCTCGTGGGCATCGTGATCGCGGGCGCCTTCGCGCTGCTGGTGCCCGTGCTTGCGCTGCTGGCGTGGAAGCGGCACACCCTGCTGGTGCCGATCGCGTTCCTCTCCCTGGCCGGGGCGGGCGTCGCCGCCGCCCTGGGGGCCGGGGAGCCGGCGGCGGCCGGTGAGGGGGCGTTCGGGCCGGTGGCCCAAGTGCTGGCGCTGGTGGGGTTGTTCGCGGGGCTGGTGAG
>NZ_VJZC01000579.1 GCF_009377185.1 Streptomyces spongiae | reverse complement strand
GCCCACCGCCCCCGGCGAGACACGGACGGTGGCGCACACCCCCGGCGGCATCCCCGTGCTTCCGCTGGCCCTGTCCGGCACCAACAGCGCCGTCGGCGCCGTCGGTGCCGTCGCCCTCATCGGCGGTGGCCCGACCGCCCTGGCGGTGGCCGCGAGCGGCGCCGCCATGGTCGGGGTGTCCGCCGCCGTCAGCAAACGCCGGCGTTCCGCCCGCGAGCGACGCGCCACCGGCACAGCCTCGCGCGGTTCGCGCCGTACGGGCCGCGCATCCGCCCGGCCTGGCACGTCCGGCAGCACCACGGCCGGCGGCCGAGGACGAGGCAAGGGCAGCAAGTCCCGTACCGGTGCCGGTCGTTCGAGCGGAGTGTTGAGCACCTCATCGGGGAAGCGGGGTGCGGGCAAGCACCGTTCCCGCCCCACCGGCAGCGCCGCCCGGTCGACGGGCGGACGCTCCACCGGACCGCGCTCGGGCACGGGGCGCCTCGGGCAGGTGCGGGCGCTGCGTGCGGGCAACCGAGCGCAGACGCCGACCCGTTCCGCCGCCCGACAGCAGAGCCTCGCCGCTCGCCGCGGTGTGGCCGACGCCCGTCGGGACGCCCGCGCCGCCAACCGCGCCGCCAAGACCACCGGTAAGGGCCGTGCCCGCCGCGCACTGGGCTGGACGGCAGGCAAGACCGCTTCCGGCGTGCGGGGTCTGGTCAACAAGGCCCGGACCGCCCGCGACCGGGCGGCCGACCGGCAGGTCGACGCCAACCGCGCCGCGGTACGCAAAGCGCCCGCCCGCCGTAAGGCCCGCCGGGGTCTGCTGAAGTCGGCGGCCCGCTTCCAGGGCCGCCGTCTCCTCGCTGCGCTCACCAGTGGGGCGGTGGGGGTGCTGGGATGCCTGACCACCCCGCTCGGGCGCAAGCTCGGATGGCGGTGGCTGATGCACCCCGGACGCCGCCTGTACCGGCGGCTGATGCAGTCCGCCCGCGAGCAGCGCGCCGAGCGTGACGAGCAGATCCGCTTGGAGCGGGCCGCCGACGAGGCCGCGGCCGACGCGGATCTGAACGAGATCAAGGACCGGGTGGAGCGTCCCGCCCGTCTCATCCCCCAACACGCTGGTCAGGAGGCCATTCACGTGTCTGGTTTCAAGTTCGAAGAGGCCGCCGCCGACATGGAAAACGCCGCCCGCTCCTACGAGCCGGACGGAAACATGGAAGTCCTCACGATGATCGAGAACCTTCCCCTGGCTCTTCAGTGCGTCGCCAACACCTTCCGCATCCTGGCCGAACGCTCGGACGAAGAGTTCGCCTTCGAGAAGGACGTCGCCGCCGGGTTCGACGACATCCACCGCACCCTGCTCAACGGCGTGGACGCGGCCGAGACCCTCGTGCCGCTGTTCCGGCAGGTGCACGAGCAGGACATCGCCCGCCACGAGGACCCCCGCAACGGCAGCGAGGCAGAGAAGGGCTGGAACGTCTGACCATGACGATCACCGAGGCCACCATGACCAAGCAGAACAGCAGCAAGAAGCAGGCGGAGGCCGTGAGTGGTCCGGTGTGGGACTGGGCGGCCGGTCACGGACCCGTGACCGGTGCCCTGTCCGCCACGACCGGCGCGTTCGCCGTCGCCACCACCGGCGCCGCCTCCGGCATGCCCCCTGGCTGGGCGCTCGCCGTCGGCACGGCCGGGGCCATCGGCCACACCGCCGCGGGCATCCGGCTGCGCAACGCCGGCCGCACCATCGCGGCCCGCGCCGCTTCCTGGCTGGTCGGTGCGGGGTGGACGACGTGGGCCATGACGAACGGCCCGCTGACGTGGGCCGCGCTCGGCTCGCTCGCCACCATCGGCGTCGGCATCGGCGCCGCCACCCGGTCGACGAACCTCTACGAGGAAGCCCGCGAGGAAGAGGCTCTCGCGGCCGAACAGCGGCAGATCGACGAGGCGCTGTCGGCGGAGCGGCGGGAGATCGCCGCCGAGTGGATCGACCGTATCCAGCGCGTGTGCGGCGTCACCGTGCGCGTGCTGGCGGTGGAGCGGTGGGAGGCCGGTACCGGGTTCACCATCGATGCCGAACTGCCCGGCGCGACCACGTACGAGAGGATCGCGGCTCATTCCGCGGCCCTGTCGGCGGATGCGCACCTTCCCCATGGCTGCACCGCCACCGCGCACCCTGGTATCCATCAGGGGCGCACCTTGATCGAGGTGGCCACGGTCAACGTGCTGGAGACCGAGACCACCTACCCCGCCGACTACGCCCCGCTCTCCCTGCACACGGGCATCCCGTGGGGCTACCGCTCGAATGCCGAGCAGATCCAGACGTACCTGAGGGAACAGTGCGCGCTGGTCGTCGGCCCCACCGGATCGGGCAAGACGAACATGGTCCACGTGATCCTCGCCGGGTTCGCCCGCGCGGTCGACGTGCTCACGTTCGTGATCGACCTGAACGCCGGCAGCGCGGGTCTGTCCTGGGTGCTGCCCGCCCTACAGCACCAGCCCGCCGAGGGCGAGCGGCCGATGCGGCCCGGTGTCGACTGGCTCGCGGGCACGGTCGACGAGGCACACCGGATGCTCGATGCGGTGCTGCGGATCGGCCATCAGCGCAAGATCTCCTATCAGGGGCTGATGGCGCGTGAGGACACCGACCTGTTGCCGATCGGGCCGAAGATCCCACAGATCATGCTGGTCATCGACGAGGGTGCGGAGATCCTCACCAGCACGGACAAGCCGATGAAGAAGCTCGCCGCGAAGATCCTGGAAGTGATCCGGATGCTCCGTGCCATGGGCATCCGGACCGTGCTGACCGCGCTCGGCTCCACCGGCTCCGTGCTGGGCAACCTCATGATCCGCCGTGAGGCCAAGGTGCGCGTGGCGCTCACGGGTGGTGAGAAGGAAGGCATGGACCTGGGCAAGCTGTTCCCCGGCAGCCGCGGTCTGAAAGTGGACCAGGCCCCCTACAAGGGCGCGGGGTTCATGGGCACGCCGGAGTCTCCTGCGGGGCTGTTCAAGTGCTGGCGCATCCTGCCGAGTCAGATCCGAGAGATCGTCGCCGCCACGTCCGAACGGCATCCCACCCTCGATTCCGTGTCTGCGGAGGCCGCCGGGGAGGACTACGCGCGCCGCTGGTCGCGCGACCGCATCGCCTGGATGCACGACACCGACCGCACCCCCCTCACCCCCGCGGCCGGCGACGGCACCGAGGGCGAGCCGCGGCAGGGGCTGAACCTGGCCGCGCTGCGCGAACCGCACACGGAGCAGGCGGACCGGTCGGAGGCTGACCGGCTCGTCGACGCGCTCATGGGCGAGATCGACGAACAGTTCGGCACCATCCCCGAGCCCCGTCCCGAGCAAGAGCGGGAGCGGCCGGAGCGTCCGGGGCTGAACCTGTCCGCCCTCCGTGAGGACCGGCCCTCGGCACCCGAGCCGGAGCCGGGGGGCGAGGGTGGGCCGGAGTGGCTCGCGGACGCGATCGCGGCGATTCACGATGCGGGCGCGGCGGGCATGAAGCCGTCCGCCGTTGCCGATCACGTCGGCCGGAGTCGGCAGGCGGTGCGCGAGACACTCAAAGCCGCCGCCGCGCGCGGCGAGTTGGTCTACCGGGACAACGGCCCTCACTCGGTCTACGTCCACCCCGATCACGCCTAGAACCGCTCACAGACGGCTACCGGCTACTGGCTACTGGAAAGTTGCCAGTAGCCAGTAGAACGGCCCTCTACTGGCCACCAGGGGCCGCGAGCAGGCTTTTTCGGCTTGCCAGTAGCCACTAGCCAGTAGCCACTACAACCACACACCGTCACCGACAGGCGCCCGCCCGGACACCCCGGAGCGGGCGCCTGCCATGTCCACCGGAACGGCCGGAAGGGAGCACCACATGCACCACCGCGAACCGCCCGGACACCTCGCCCACCACATCCCCGCCGACGACTACCGCCGCGCACAGGCCACCGGACAGCCGGTCGTCATCGTCGTCAACGACCCCGCCCGTACCGGCGTCCCGTGGCGCCGCTTACTGATCCCCTTCGCCATCGCCGGCGCCACCGTCGCGGGCTGCTGGGGACTGGTCGCCGCCCTGTGCGCGCTGTTCGACGCCGCCGCCCACGCCGCCACCGTCATCGCGGGCGCCGCCGGACCCATCGGCATCGGCGGCATCACGTTCAAGCTCGCCCGCGCCAAGCGCTGATCTGTAGGGAGTCGGATTGCGCTTCTACCTGACCACCCACAAACGCCACTGGGTCCGGCTGACCGACGTGCCGCTGTTCCTGAAGTCCGAGCACTTCGCCAACGCGGTCAAGCTCGATCCCGCGCGCGGTCCCTACGCCGTGGATTCCGGCGGGTTCTCGGAGCTCCAGCGCTACGGCCGCTGGACGCGCACCCCGCGTCAGTACATCGAGGACCTGCGCCGCATCTGGGAATGCGTCGGCCCCTATGACTGGGCCGCGCCACAGGACTGGATGTGCGAAGACCTCATCATCCACGGCGGCAAGGCAGGACCGCTCACCTTCGTCGGCACCCACCTCAGCGTGCGCGAACATCAGCGCCGCACCGTCGCCAACTTCCTCGAACTGCGCTCCCTCGCCCCCGATCTGCGCATAGCCCCCGTCCTGCAGGGCCGGACAGTCCCGGACTACGAGCACTGCCTGAAGCTGTACGAGAAGGCGGGTATCGACCTGCGGCGCGAGCCGACCGTGGGGCTCGGCTCCGTATGCCGGTTGCAATCCACCCGCGAGGGCGCCGCGATCGTCACCGCCATGGCCGCGCACGGCCTGAAACTGCACGGCTTCGGCTTCAAGATCCTCGGCCTGGAACGGGTCGGGCACCTGCTCACCTCCGCCGACAGTGCGGCCTGGAGTTACCACGCCCGCAAGCGGCCTCCGCTGCCTGGCCACCCGCACAAGAACTGCGCCAACTGCCTGGAGTACGCCCTGCGCTGGCGCACTCGCGTCGAGACCGCTCTACCGGCATGGCAACAGCCCCTGTTGACCGCCACCTGAAAGGAGCCCCGTGTTCGAGATCCGCGTGATCTGCGCCCCGGACGACGCCGACCGCGTCAGCCAGACCCTGGCCGCCGTGTTCGACACCGGCCCGGCTCGCCAGTACCCCACCCGCGACGGCAAGCGCACCCGCCTGTACTTCACGGCCGACCGCCAGCCCACCACACCCGAAAGCGAGTAACCCATGTCGTTCGGAGAGACCCCGATCACCATCGTCGGCAACCTGACCGCCGACCCGGAGCTGAAGTTCACCGCCTCCGGCCAGGCCCTGGCGAAGTTCACCGTCGCCTCCACCCCACGAACCTTCAACCGGGAGTCGAACCAGTGGAAGGACGGCACGTCGACGTTCTTCCGCTGTGCCGCCTGGCGCACCCTCGCCGAACACGTCGCCGAATCGCTCGGCAAGGGCTCACGGGTGGTGCTCTCGGGGCGGATCCGTCAGCACGACTGGCAGACCCCCGAGGGCGAGAACCGCTCGATGCTCGCGGTGGAGGTCGACGAGATCGGCGCGTCCCTGCGCTTCACCACCATCCAGATCAACGGCAAGCGCACCGAGAAGCCGAACGCGTCCGGCGACCCCTGGAACACCGGCGACAACCGGCCCGAGTCGGGCAACGAGCCGCCGTTCTAGCAACGCCCGGGGCGACCGCACCTCTCGCCAAAGACACGCGGTCGCCCCGGCCAACCAGTCCACAACAGACCTGTTGGAGGCATCCAGCATGACGCATGACCCACGATCCGCGCTGCTGTCCGCAGCGCTTCAAGCCGCCGCGCGCGGATGGTCCGTGATCCCGCTCCGGCCCGGCGGCAAGATGCCCGCACTGCACGGTGAAGACGCCTGCCCGCACACGGGCGAGTGCGCCGAGGGGCACCGGAAGCCGGAACAACGCGCCACCACCGACCCCGGCCGCATCCATGCCGCATGGGGCGCGCACCCGTTCAACGTCGGCATTGCCACCGGCCCGTCCGGCCTGGTCGTCGTCGACCTGGACGCGCCCAAGACGAAGGGCAGTTCGGACGCGCCTAGCGGCGCGACAAACTTCGAGGCGCTCTGCGAGCGCGCCGGAGTGCCATGGCCCGCCACCTACACGGTGCGGACGCGCGGCGGCCAGCACCTGTACTTCACCGCCCCCGACGACACCCGCCTGTCCAACAGTGCGGGCTCGCTCGCGCCGCTGGTCGACACCCGCGCGTGGGGCGGGCACGTCGTCGCCCCGGGCAGCACCGTCGACGGCGCCACCTACGAGGTGACCCACCCGGCACCGGTCGCGCCCCTGCCCGACTGGCTGTTGCACCACCTCACCACCC
>NZ_VJZC01000578.1 GCF_009377185.1 Streptomyces spongiae | reverse complement strand
CACCCGCACACAACCCACCCAGCTCGGGTCGGTTCAGGTGCCGGCCCGCGGCAGTGCGAATTCGCACCACACCGCCTTGCCGCCGCCGGGGGCGCGGCGGGAGCCCCAGTTGGAGGCGATCGTGGCGAGGATGGCGATGCCTCGGCCGGACTCGTCGGCCGGTTCGGCGTGGCGGCGGCGTGGGAGGTGGTCGTCTCCGTCGGTGACCTCGACGATCAGGCGGCGGTCGGTGCGGCGCAGGCGCAGGCGCATGGGTGGGGTGCCGTGCTGGAGGGAGTTGGCGACCAGTTCGCTGGCTGCCAGGACGCCGAGGTCGTGGAGGTCCGGGGGGAACCGCCAGCTCGTGAGGACGCCGGAGGCGAAGGCGCGGGCTCGCGGGGCCGCTTCCACACCGCCGAGCAGTTCCAGGGCGGCGTTGCGGAAGAGTTCGCTGTCGGCGCCGGTGCGGGCCGGGTGCTGGAGGACAAGGACGGCCACGTCGTCGTCGTGGTCGGCCGTGACGCCCGCCGAGCGGACCAGGCGGTCGCAGATCACCTGGGGGGTGCCGGTGGCGCCGGCGAGGGCGCTCTCCAGGGCTTCGATGCCCTCGTCCAGGTCCGCGTCGCGGCGCTCGACCAGTCCGTCCGTGTAGAGCACGGCGGTGGAGCCGGGGCCCAGGGGTACGGAGCCTGAGGTGTGCATCCAGCCGCCCGTGCCGAGCGGGGGGCCGGTGGGTTCGTCGGTGCGCAGGACCGCTCCGGTCTCGTCGCGGACGAGGATCGGCAGGTGGCCCGCCGACGCGTAGACCAGGCGGCCCTCGTTCGGGTCGTGGACGGCGTACACGCAGGTGGCGATCTGGTTCGGGTCGATCTCCGTGGCGAGGCCGTCGAGGAGCTGGAGGACCTCGTGCGGGGGCAGGTCCAGGCGGGCGTACGCGCGGACCGCCGTACGGAGTTGGCCCATGACCGCTGCCGCCCGTACTCCTCTGCCCATGACGTCGCCGATGACCAGGGCGGTGCGGCCGCCGCCGAGGGTGATGACGTCGTACCAGTCGCCGCCGACCGCGGCCTCCGTGCCGCCGGGGTGGTAGACGGCGGCGATGCGCAGGTCGTCGGGCTGCTCCAGCTCCTGGGGGAGCAGGGAGCGCTGGAGGGTGACGGCCGTTTCGCGCTGGCGGCGTTCGCTGGTGCGCAGCCGCTCGGCGGCCTCGGCGTGGTCGGTGACGTCGGCGGCGAAGATGAGCACCCCGCCGCCGGCCTTGCCGTCGACGCCGCCGGAGGGGCCGCTCCCTTCGGGAGTGGCCGAGATGTCGACGGGCGTGCAGGTGATCGTGTAGGAGCGTCCGCCGGGTGCCTTGCGGGACTTGACCGTACGGGGCCGGGAGCTGCGCAGTACCTGGTCGAGGAGCGGCAGCAGGCCGAGTTCTTCCAGTTCGGGCAGGGCCTCGCGCGCGGGCTCGCCGATCGGGCGGGTGCCGAAGGCGGCGGCATAGGCGTCGTTGACGTACGCGATGCGGTGGTCGGGGCCCTGTACGAGGGCGACGAGGGCCGGGATGCGGTCGAGGACCTCGCGGGTCGCCAGCTCGTTGACGGCGGGTGCGCATGGCGTGCCGTCGGTCGGTTGCTCGGCGCGCGCCGCGGGTACGGAGCCTTCTCCCCTCCGGTCGGGGGTGTCCGCGAGTTCGGTCCGCGCTGGGGGGCGGCGCTGCATTCCGGGGAGCCGGGGGCTCCAGCGGGTGAAGTTCACCGATTCCTTGCCTCGTCTTGTCGTCTGGGGCCGGCCCCGGATCGGCCGGGGGTCCGGGTGTCCCCCGGGAGGTGCAGTACCGAATCCTCGTCTTGTGTTGTGGGGACGCGGGCCCGCTCCGGATCCGGCCCGCGTCGCAGACGCTATCCAGAAGTGTGTCCCCGTAGGCGCAGCACTGGGGGAACACCTCGTGGAGGTGCGCAGGGTCTGTCGGCCCGCCCAAGGTCGTGCACCGGGATGGTGGACCAGATCGTGGACCAGTCTGGCAGCCCGGCCGACCGGGCCGACATCCGTCAGACGCCGGTCCGGTCGGTGGAGTTCCTGGATCCGGTCAGGACGACCCCTTCGGGTCCTTCGAAGGCTTTCCACCGGCAGCGAGTTCGAACTCCGCACGGGGATGTTCGAGTGAACCCAGGGAGACGATCTCCCGTTTGAAGAGCCCTGAGAGGGTCCATTCGGCGAGCACCCGTGCCTTGCGGTTGAACGTGGGGACCCTGCTCAGGTGGTAGACGCGGTGCATGAACCAGGCGGGGTAGCCCTTCAGCTTGCGCCCGTAGACGTGAGCAACGCCCTTGTGCAGTCCCAGGGAGGCGACCGAACCGGCGTACTTGTGGGCGTACGTCTCCAGGGGCTCGCCGCGCAGTGAGTGGACGATGTTGTCGCCGAGCGCCTTGGCCTGGCGCACGGCGTGCTGCGCGTTGGGGGCGCACTCCTTGCCGGGCTCCTCGGCGGTGGCGTCGGGGACGGCGGCCGCGTCGCCGGCGGACCAGGCGTGCTCGGCGCCCTCGACGGTCAGCTGGGCGGTGCACTTCAGCCGGCCGCGCCCGTTGAGCGGCAGGTCGGTCGCGGCGAGGACGGGGTGCGGTTTCACGCCGGCGGTCCACACGAACGTACGGGTCGGGAAGCGTGCCCCGTCGCTGAGGACGGCGACCCGGTCGGCGCACGACTCGATCCGGGTGTCCAGGCGTACGTCGATGTTGCGACGGCGCAGTTCGGTGACGGCGTACTTGCCCATCTCCTCACCGACCTCGGGCAGGATGCGGCCCGTGGCCTCGACGAGGATCCACTTCATGTCGTCGCGTGTGACGTTGTGGTAGTAGCGCGCGGCGTAGCGGGCCATGTCCTCCAGCTCGGCGAGCGCCTCCACGCCGGCGTAGCCGCCGCCCACGAAGACGAACGTCAGGGCCGCGTCGCGGATCGCGGGGTCGCGGGTGGAGGAGGCGATGTCCATCTGTTCGATGACGTGGTTGCGCAGGCCGATGGCTTCCTCGACGGTCTTGAACCCGATGCCGTGTTCGGCGAGTCCGGGGATCGGGAGGGTGCGCGAGACCGAGCCCGGGGCGAGGACGAGCTCGTCGTAGGTGATCTGCTCCGCGCCCGCGCCCTCCTCCTCGGTGGCGAGGGTGGTGAGCGTCGCGGTCCGTTTGGCGTGGTTGATCGCCGTGGCCTCACCGATGACGACCTTGCAGAGGTCGAGCACGCGGCGCAGTGGCACCACGACATGGCGCGGCGAGATGGAGCCCGCGGCGGCCTCGGGAAGGAAGGGCTGATACGTCATATAAGGGTCGGGCGAGACGACGACGATCTCGATCGCGCCACTCTTGAGCTCCTGTTTCAGCCTCCGCTGGAGACGCAGAGCGGTGTACAGCCCGACGTAGCCGCCGCCGACGATGAGGATGCGCACACGTTCCTTCACCATCCCATGACGCACCCGACTCTGGAGTTTGTCCACAGGCCCGGCAATTTGTGTGACCGGAAGCCGTGCGCGCGCAGGGTTGGCCGAAATGCCGGAGTACGGGAAGTAACCGCAGGTCAGATAGTGTGATCCCGGTGACAGCAGGGGGTTCAATCGGGGCATATCCGGCCCGTAGTCCGATCGGGGGGCGCTCCGTGCGGAACCTGCCCCTTCTGAATTGACTCCGTCTCAACTATGTTCGTGTCTTGACGGGGTGTAGGGGTGCGCCGCCCGACGGGTCCGCGACGGGCGGTCACGTCGGATACGGGGCGGTTCGCGACAGGCGGGTCGGCTCGTGGACCATGCTCGTTCCTCACGCTCCAGCTTCAATGGCGGGGAGAGTCTCCGGGGGGAGACGTCATTACCGGGGGAACACATATGCATATTCAGGACTCTCATTGGTCTTCCGCTTCGGTCGTCGCACCGAACGGCACGATGAGTGCGGCAGGGATCAATGGACGCGCGGACCAGGCGCGTACGGCCCCGCTGCGCGTGGACGCACAGCGCAATCTGGAGCACGTACTGCGGGCGGCGCGCGAGGTCTTCGGCGAGCTGGGGTACGGCGCGCCGATGGAGGACGTGGCCCGGCGCGCGCGGGTGGGTGTCGGCACGGTGTACCGGCGCTTCCCGAGCAAGGACGTACTGGTCCGGCGGATAGCCGAGGAGGAGACCTCCCGGCTGACCGACCAGGCGCGTGCGGCACTGGGGCAGGAGGACGAGCCGTGGTCGGCGCTGTCGCGCTTCCTGCGGACGTCGGTGGCCTCGGGTGCCGGGCGGCTGCTGCCGCCGCAGGTGCTGCGCGTGGGGGTCGCCGAGGACGGGCCGGACGGGGTCGTCGTGGACACCGCGCGGGTGCCGCAGCAGCGGTCCCAGCCGACGACCGAGCTGCGGCTCGTGTCCGGGTCCGGGTCCCAGGACGCCTCGGTGGACGACGACGCGGGTGCCTCGGCACTCCTCGAGGTCGTGGGGCAGCTCGTGGACCGGGCGCGGGAGGCAGGTGAGCTGCGTCCGGACGTGACCGTGTCGGACGTCCTGCTGGTGATCGCCACGTCGGCGCCGTCGCTGCCGGACGCCGCGCAGCAGGCGGCCGCGTCGGCGCGGTTGCTGGACATCCTGCTGGAGGGGTTGCGGTCGCGGCCCTCGTGACCTGCTGATCTCGCCGGCCCGGGTCGCGCAGCGGTCCGTCGTGTCAATTCCCGTACGGGGAACGCCCACTGGGGCTTCCCCGTACGGGGCGAGGGGCAGGGCCCCTACAGCCTGGTGCTGAACAAAGGTCAATGTGGCACTCTGACTCGGTGTTGTGGACCGGGTCTCCAGGCTGCGAGGGCTTTCCGCGATGAACGTTGACGGGCGGGACGAGCCACTCGATGAGAGTGGCGACGACGGCACGGAGCTCAGTGGACCGACCTCACGGCAGGTGCCCAGCCAGGGCGGCCGGCCCGAGGGCGTTCCGGGCGTCCCCCGTCCCGGAGGCGTGTCCGGACGCACCGGTGGGGTGTCCGGACGCACAGGTGGCGTGCGCGGCCACAGCGTTCCGGCGCAGCGTGAGCGGTCCGGCGGCGTCCTGCGGCCGACGCGGAAGCACGACCCCGATCTGCCGCCGTCCGACTCCGAACTGATCGGGCGGATGCGTGCGGGCGACGACGCGGCGTACGAGGAGCTGTACCGGCGCCATGCGTCGGCCGTGCGCCGGTACGCGCGCACCTGCTGCCGGGACGCGCACACCGCCGACGACCTCACCGCCGAGGTCTTCGCCCGAGTACTGCAGGCGGTGCGCGGCGGCAGCGGTCCCGAACACGCCGTTCGCGCCTATCTGCTCACCACGGTCCGCCGCGTCGCCGCGAACTGGACCAAGTCGGCCAAACGGGAGCAGCTGGTCGACGACTTCGCGGTGTTCGCCACGGAAGCGGCCCGTAGCGCCGAGGCGTCCGACGCCACCGCGTCCCTGGGCGCCTTCGGAGCGGGCTTCGACCTGGGTGCGGACGTGCGGGCGATGCACGGCGCCGAACAGTCGATGGCCATGCGGGCGTTCCGGTCGCTTCCCGAGCGGTGGCAGGCCGTGCTGTGGCACACCGAGGTCGAGGACGAGTCGCCGAGCGAGGTGGCCACGCTCTTCGGGCTGGACGCCAACGGCACGCGCGTCCTCGCCAGCCGCGCGCGTGAGGGCCTGAAGCAGGCGTACCTCCAAGCGCATGTGAGCGCCGCGCTCGCCACCAACTCCGAGGAATGCGCCCGCTACGCCGACCGGCTCGGCGCGTACGCCCGCGGCAGTCTGCGCACCCGGGCCGAGAGAGGGCTGCGCAAGCACCTGGAGGAGTGCGTCAAGTGCCGGCTGGCCGCCGGTCAGATCCAGGAGGTCGCGAGCGGTATCCCCGCCGTCGTACCGGTCGCGGTCATCGGGTGGTTCGGCGCCGCCGGGTACGCAAAGGTGGCCGCCCTCGTCGCCGGTGGCGCCGGTGCGGGTGCGGCCGGTGCCGCGGGCGCGGCCGTCGTGGCGGGCGGCGGCTCGGGCGGGGCGGGCGCCGGTGGTGGAACCGCGCTCTCGGAGGGGCTGGGCGCGCCGGTGAAGGCCGGTGTCGCGACGGGTGTCGTCGCGGTCGGTGTCGTCACGGCGGTCGTGATCGCGATGGCGGGCGGCGACGAGGGGCGGGGCAGACCGGTGGCCGGTCCGTCCCCTTCGCATGTCGTCGAGGCCACGCCCGAACCGGAACCGTCGGCGCCCTCGAAGAAGACTCCCTCAAAGGAGTCCCCCTCGCAGAGATCTCCCTCGACGACGGAGTCCGCGCCCAGGCCGCAGGTCCCAGCGGTGGCCCCTCGGGCGGCCCCCGTCCCCACGC
>NZ_VJZC01000577.1 GCF_009377185.1 Streptomyces spongiae | reverse complement strand
CCCCTCCCCCTCACCCACCGCCACCGTCGTGCGCACCGGCCGGCGAGCCTCGCGGCGGATGATTCCCCTCGGCATCGTGCTCACGGCGATCAGTGCCCTCGTCCTGTTCGGCGGCATCGCGGTAGCTGCTGGGCTCGGAGAGGGCGGACCCAACCCCAAGGGGATCGGGGGAATCGTCATCGGGCTGTTCATGGGTTTCATCAGCGTCGGGAGCCTGGTCGTCACCTGGTCGAGCCGACACTCCAGTGTGAGCGTCGACCAGATGGGACTGTGGGTCAGCAACGGCAAGGTTCAGAACGTCATCCCCTGGCAGGGCCTCGCCGGAGTCGGGCTGCACTGGAGCAAGTCAGGCAAGAGCGGTGTGAAGACGCACTCCATCGAACTCTTCCCCAACATCCACATCGACCGCGACGACCCGGTCCTGTGGCCCATGGTCCGCGACGAGGAACCGCTGCGCCCCGACCTCCCGCGGCTGCGCTACCGCCTCCCTGTCCCCACGGGTTCCCGGGAGGCGCTGGTCACGGCCATCCAGCAGCAGGTCCCTCAACTGTGGCTCGGCGAGACCGAACGCGAGGCCGGCTACATGGGCGTTCCGGATCGCAAGGGCCACCGGGAGCGCACGCGCGGATCATCGCGCTAGCGGGGCTGTCCGGCGTCAACTCCTCACGCTGCCATCGGAGTTGCCCTGCGCGCACACGGATGCCTCCTGGACCCGTCACAAGACGGTCCTCCATCCTCGCTGCGAACAGGCGGCTGGCGACTGGCGGCTGGCGACCGGCGACCGGCGACCGGCGACCGGCGACCGGCGACCGGCGACCGGCGACCGGCGACTGGCGACCGGCGACTGGCGACTGGCGACTGGCGACCAATTGGCGCACGCCGCAGTCGATTTCGTCTCCACCAACGGGCCAGCCAGCTACATGAACAGACGGTTTCGTCCGCGCCGAGAATCACCAAAGAAACACCATCCAACCACCCAAGAAAGAGTCAAGATTCTGCCCTCGACGACAAACGATATCCAGGGCGTAGTCAAACAGGCACCGACAGCAAAGGGCAGGCAGCCCATGATGTGGCTGTTGCGGCCTACCCACACCCGTTCAACTTCGCCTGTGGCGTGCGATAGCGTGTCCGAACTGCTGTGACTGAGGGACAAAGGGGGGCCGATGGGGTTCAGGGTTCAGGCGAACGATCTCGACAGCTATGCGTCGCAAGTGGGCAGAGCCGCTGACGACATTCAGCAGGCGGGGAAGTACTCACAGGAAAACAGCGACGTAGGCGTCTCGAACCAGGGACTGATCGAATTGATCATTGGCGCCCACCGGTCGGTGGTCGGCGAAGTCAACTCCGCCATGACACGGGCAGAGTCGGTACTGCGCGCAGCAGAGACCGAGATGAGCAAGAGCGCCACCTACTACAGGAATACCGACACCTCCACCGCTCGGTCCATGGACGCCACCTACCCGCCCAGCAAGCGCTGACTACGCCAGCCAGCCCCCGAGAGGCCCTGCATGTCCGGCTTCACCGACGTTACCGAGCCGACCAGCCACCTGACCGCCCCGAAGAAGCCGGAGGAGTTCTCACAGGGGCTCCTGTTGGACGTTTTCAACGACGCCAGCGACCTCGTCAGCCCGTCGTACTGGATCATGGAGGCGTACAACGCGGTCTTCGGGTTCAACCCGTTGGACGAAGTCATCCAGTGGTTCGCCGGCGACTGGGAGTCCTTCGCCGAGTGCGCTTCCGTATGGCAGAACATCGGCAAGGCATGCGACGGCGTGGCACAGAACCTGAAGTCGGGGAACTCCTCTCTCGACTCGACGTGGGACGGCAATGCCGCGGACGCGGCCTACATCTACTTCGACGAACTGGCGAAGAAACTCACCGGCTGCCGCGAGACCCTCGATTCCCTGCATTCCACCTACGAGAGGCTGGCCCACGCCGCCTATTCGACCGCGGAAGCCATCAAGGGAGTACTCGGCGGCATCATCGACGGCCTGATCATCGTCGGCGTCGAAATGGCCGCGGGTACGTTGCTCTCCTGGACCGGCGCCGGCGCCCTTGTCGGATACGGCCTGGCCGCCCTCGAGATCACGCGGCTGATCAACATGTGGGGAGACGCGACCAAGATGTTCGCCCAGGCGCAGACCATCGTCAACGGCGGAGTCGGCGTCCTGGAATCGCTGGGAGCCGAGATCTACGGGCACTTCCAGAACTTCCCATCCGTGGGTGGAAACTACGACAACCCCGCGGTCGCGTGACGCCGTCGCCTCATCGCTCAGCAATGTCCGGCCGTGATCTTGCGATCCGGCGATCCGGCGATCCAGTAGGTCCGGTAGGTCCGGCGATCCGATAAGTCCGGTCGCATCCGGAAGTAAGGAGAGACCCACGCCATGGGTGAAGAGCGCCAGATCGGCGACGCGGATCTGATGGACATCGCGCGGGACGAGGCCCGGGCCCGTGCGCTGCGGAAGTCTCTGCAGCGCCTCGCTGACAATTCGTCCGGCAACAGCGCGCTCCAGGAGATGGCCCGGGAGGTCCTCTCCGGGCGGGTCGGCCTCCGCGAAGCCCTGCGCGTGGGCGCGTACTCCGACGCCCTCGGCGAGCGCATCGCGCAGGCTCGCCGTGAGTACGAGGAGCAGTCCCCAGAAGACCGGGAACGGCAGCGCGCCGAGGCCGAACGCTACCTCGAAGCTCAGCGCACCGAGATCGAACAGGAACGCCGAGAAGCAGCGGAGCGCTCGCGGGCGGCACAGCAGCGGGCTCGGCACAGTGGTCACGACTGGAAACTCTGAGAGGGCGCCGGATGGCCGGAACCATGGACGACAGCCGCATACCGCAAAGCCAGTGGCAGAGCGGGCGAACGGGTGAGCTTCGCGACCGCTACGCCGATCCCGACGATCGCGTAGCCTGCCGCCCATGCTGATGAATGACATGGGTGACGGCAGCCGGGAGCGACTGTCGTCTCGCACTTGGTGGAACGCGGCAATGTTCGCCGGCATCCTCAGCGCGATGGTGGCCCTGGGCGGCGCCGCGGCGACTGTCCTGCCAGGCTCCGATGTCGCCATGCGTGTGGTGAGCGGAGTTCTGGCGGTCGTGGGCGCCACCGGGATCTGGGCGGCTGTACGCAGCTATCGCAGCCGCAGCGGCAAGTTGCTGGCCGTCGCCCTGGCGTGTGCGTTGGGGAGCGGCGCGGTGCTGGTGGTACTGCGCAGCGTGAGCTGAAGAACAGCCGACCGATCGGCTTGCCAACTGCGAAGGCGAGCGCGCCCCCTGTCGCCGCCAGCCCGGGTGTGAGCGCCAGGGCGGTCCAGCAAGAGGTCGGTGAAGACTCTGCGACCGGAAAGCCCCTCGACGAGACGCCCGACACCTGCTGGTTAGCGTGTAGCGACAGCAAATGAAGGCGCGTTGCGTGACAGGGGGATGCCACGCCATGGGAACAGGCTTCAAGGTAGAGATATCCGAACTGGACGGTCTCGTCAGGGAACTCCACAGGAGCCAGGAGGAGATGCGCTCGGCGCTGAACGCTCTCCGCGACACCGGTCCGAGGAGCACGGGGAGCAAGGAACTCGACAACGCCTGCGACGAGTTCCACGACAGCTGGGACGACGCGATCGCGAAGATCGCCGAGGGCACGCAGGGCATCGAGGACGGACTGAAGAAGACCCGCGACACCTACCGGGACGTCGAGACGGCCCTGCGTGACGGCTTCGCCGGGAAGGGCGGCGCCCGGTGAGCAGCGACTCGTACCCCGCGCTCGGCTTCGATCCGGCCCCGGGCGATCCCGGCAACGTGGACTCGCTCACCGCCCGCACCAGGAAAGCGGCGACGGCACTCGACAACGCGCAGAACAGCATCAAGCGCCTCACGGGAAACGTGACCTGGGCCGGGGACGCCGCCTCCGCCTTCTCGAAGAAGGTCGGGGAACTCCCCCGCTACCTGAAGGACAGCCAGGAGGCGATGCGCACGGCGTCGTCGGAGCTGTCGAAGTGGCGCGAGGCGCTGACGGACTACCAGGGCACGGCCCGTACGTACGAGACCCGGGCCAAGGAAGCCAAGGGCCAGGTCGCCTCCGCGGAGAAGGCCAAGGGCACCGCGACCGACCGCTACAACCAGGCGGCCTCCGATCCCGCGTTCCGCCTCAGCGGCCAGTACTTCACCGGCACAGCCCTCCAGGACGCCCAGACGAAGATCGACGCGGCCAACACCCGACTGCAGCAGGCGGACGGTGACCTGTCGGCGGCCTCAGCTCGGCTGGACAAGGCCGAGCGCGAGCTTGAGGAGATCGTCAAGCAGGCGGAGCGACTGTTGGAGGAGCACCAGGCCCAGGCCCGCGGTGTCGCGGACCACCTGCGCAAGGCCACTGACGGCGCACCGGACCCGGGATTCTGGGAACGCCTGGGTGACCAGTTCCAGAAGCTCGGGCACGCCATCCAGGAGTGGTGTGCCCGGAACAAGGACCTCCTGAAGTCGATCGGCGACTGGCTGGGCAACATCTCCGCCGTCCTCGGAGTTCTCGCGCTGCTGACCCTGTGGTGCCCGCCTCTGTCCGGCGCCCTCGCCCTGGCAAGCGCCGGGTTCTCGGCGGGCGCACTGCTCACGCACGGCGCGGCGAAGATCGGTGGGGCGGACATAGGACTGATGGACCTCGCCGGCGACGCCCTCGGCGTCATTCCGGGCGCGGGTTTCGCCAAGACAGCCGTCTCCGGCTCAGCGAAGGTCGTGGTGCGCGCGGAGAAGGCGGGAGAGCTGGTGACATCGGTCGACGGCGCGGCAAGAGCCGCTCGGCTGGGCAAGCTCGTGGACGACGGAGCCGCGACAGCGCGCGACTTCAGCCGAGCGGGCAACCGAATCCGCAGCGGCGCTGAGGGCCAGATCTTCGAGGCTCAAGGCGCGGCGAACAAGGTGAAGCTCGCCTGGGAGAATTCGGTGGCCAAGAACATGGGCGCCTCGATCGGTGAGACCGGGCTGAACACCGTTGTTGCCAACACTCCAGGGCTCAGAAACCTTGATTCCCTGCAAGCAGTGATACGTGCCGACGGAACCGTGGACCCGACGTCCTGGTGGTCGAAGGGACCCCAGCTCGCGATGCAGGTTCCGGGCACTGTCAGCGGCATTTACGACAGCGTGACGGGAGAATAGTCATGTCTGTCACGCCGCACTCCGCCGATTCGGTCGCCGACCCGGTCCTTCCGTTCCCTTCGAGGCTGGGGCTTCTGCTGTGGTTCGTGCTGCAGTGGGTTCTGATTCCGGTGGAGTTCGTCGCCAAACTCGTCTGGCTGCTGTTGGTCATCTTCGGAGATGGTCATGAGGACGATCTGATGCGGCTCCTCAACGCTCCCGCCCGGTTCATCTCACCTGGCAAGCTGGCGCTGCGTCTCTCTCGCAGCCCAAGCAAGCACGAGGCTTCCTTGGACCGGGAGTTCGCGCGGCTCGCCGGGGAGATCGAGCGCCAGCAATTCGGCTGGCGTACGACGATCCACCACTTCGTCACACTGGCTCCCATGCCTGACGGCGGCCGCCTGAAGGGGGTCGCACTGCATCCTCGTGAATTCCGGGGAACTCCGGTCAGTGTGCTGACCCGGCTGGCACACAAGCACCACCTCGCCCTGGACGTACCCACGGATCTGCGTCGCGGTGTGAGTCTGCGGCCAACCCACAGGAAGATTCTCTGATGTCCGCCCCGAGTATCGAGCTGCACTTGGACATACCCGGTGGGTTTCATTCACTGGGACTCGACTTGGACGATGAGGAACGCCAGGAGCAACTCTGGTCCATCGCCGAGGAGGTCTGGCCGCACGGCACCGACTTCCAGCGAGAAGTCACCTTTCACACCTACCGTGAAATGGCCGAACTCGCCCTCGCTGAGAAGTCCTTCTATGCGGGCTTCTGCCTCGATGAGACGCCCGACGCCCGCATGACCACGGCATCGTTGCTTGCCCGCCTGGACCCGCTGGACGAGCCCGACGCGGAACTCTCGGCGCGCGGCCTCTTCGAGGCGCTCTCCGCGAACGAGAACAACACGGTCGAGGAGATCCGTGTTCCGGCGGGGCCCGGCGTCCTCGTACTGTGCGGGTTGCAATGGCAGTCGGACCCACAGGACGACACGGCACCGTCCCTGCCGCTGGCCCGCGCCGACGTCTACCTCCCACTTCCTCGGATGGCACGGCTGCTTGTCCTGAGCCTTACCACCCCGTCCCTGCCCGACCTCCCGTTCTACGTTTCACTGTTGTCGAAGTCCGCGCACGATCTGGTGGTGTCGAGCGGAAGTGGGTCGGAGTCCGGACCGGGCGACGGGGACGGCGGGGGCGG
>NZ_VJZC01000576.1 GCF_009377185.1 Streptomyces spongiae | reverse complement strand
GGCTTTGTTCGTGTGGCCGTGGGTGGCGCTGTGGCGGTACGTCATCGCGCCGGCCGGGAGGGGGATCGCCTGGCTCGCGAACGTGCTGCTCGTCGTGCCCGCCGCGTGGGTGTACCGGTATCTGCTCACCCCCGTCGGGCACGGGATCGCCTGGGTGGCCCGGGGTGCGTGGGGCGGAGTCGTCCTGGTCTGCCGCGGGATCGGAGACGGGCTCGGCTGGGTGTACGCGCGCCTGCTGACTCCGGTCGGGCACGGGATCATGTGGCTGGCCAGGGGCGTCGGGCTCGTGCTCGCCGCGCTGGGGACCGGCGTGTACACGGCCGTGGCCTGGCTGGTGCGGTATCTCCTCGTCGTCCCCGCCGTGGCGCTGTACCGCTACGTGCTCACGCCCGTCGGGCACGGGATTGCCTGGGTCGCGGGCGGGGTCGCATGGCTCGTACGGACGCTCCTCGCCGGTGTCGGGCTCGCGCTGTACTGGACGGGACGTGTGCTGCTCGTGCTGCCCGCGCTCGCGGTGTGGCGCTGGGTACTGGTACCGGTGGGGCGGGTGCTCGCCGTGGTCGGGCGGGAGATCGGCGAGGCGCTGGGGCACGCGTGGCGGATCGCCGGGTACGTGTCGCAGGCCGTCGGGCGGTTCCTCGGCACCCTCTTCCGGTGGATCTTCGTCGAGCCCGTCCGCTGGGTGTACCGCGCCGTGCTCACCCCCGTCGGACATGTCGTACGGGACGCGGTCTGGCGGCCCGCCGCCGAGGCCGTGCGCAGTGCCGGTCGCGCCGTACGTCAGGCGCTGGCCTCCGCCCGCGAGTCCGCGCGGCAGGCCCGGGCCGACATCCGGCGCATGCTCCTGGGCGAGCGGGAGCGGCGCGAGCCTGTCGGCGTTCGGGAACCTGCCGGGCTATGGGAACCTGCCGGGCTTCGGGAACCTGCCGGGCTTCGGGAACCTGCCGGGCTTCGGGAACCTGTCGGCCGCGAGGCACGTACTCTTGGTAGCAGTACCACCGCACTCACGAAGGACTGAGCGACACTGGGCAAGCGACAGCCCGAAGGCCCGCCGCCCGCACCGGCGGTGCAGCGCATCCGACTGCGCTACACCAAGCGCGGCCGCCTCCGGTTCACCAGCCACCGTGACTTCCAGCGTGCTTTCGAGCGCGCGCTGCGCCGCGCCGAGGTGCCGATGGCGTACTCGGCGGGGTTCACGCCGCACCCGAAGGTGTCGTACGCCAATGCCGCACCCACCGGTACGGGCAGTGAGGCGGAGTACCTGGAGATCGCGCTCACCGAAGCGCGCGATCCCGACAAGCTGCGCGATCTCCTCGACGAGTCGCTGCCCGCCGGGCTCGACATCGTCGACGCGGTCGAGGCCCGCGCCCCGGGCCTCGCCGACCGGCTCACCGCGTCCGTCTGGGAGCTGCGTCTCGACGGGGTGGCCCCCGAGGAGGCGGAGCGCGCGGTGGTGGCCTTCGAGGCGGCCGAGACCATCGAGGTCGAGCGCCAGACCAAGAAGGGCATGCGGGCCTTCGACGCCCGCGCCGCCGTCGTGAACCTTCAGGTGAGCCAGGAGAGCCACAGTTCGCAGCCCGCCGCAAGCGTCGGCTCCACTGGAGCGGCTGACGCCGCGCACCTTGCTGGGCCGACCGACCAGCCCTGTGCGATACTGCGGCTGGTTGTTCGGCACGTGACGCCTGCCGTACGACCCGACGACGTCCTGTCCGGTCTCCGCGCCGTGGCCGACCTGGCGCCGCCGGTCCCCGCAGCGGTGACCAGGCTGGCGCAGGGGCTGTTCGATGAAGAGACCGGCACGGTGACCGACCCGCTCGCGCCCGACCGCGAGGCAGCAGCGACCGAGCCGCACACGGCCCGCGCGACTGCCGCCGCGGCGGCGCCGGCTTAGGGAAGGTCCCGCGAAGGGACGGACGTCGTAGCGCCGCCCTCGTACTCGGGAGCCACCTGGGTCGGGCAGCGCACCGACCAGAAGACTTTCGCCAGGCCGTACGCAACACGGCGTACGGAACCGGCGAGACAAGACACAGAGAGCTCCCGTGTGGCGCCCGCGCCCCGGACGGCGGCACCGCGCACAGCGCGAGCCGCGGACGTCACCGGCATCGCCGGACCAGGCGCGGCGCCCGGGAGCCTGACGGGAGAACCGCCCGCATGCTCGAGCCGAACGAACCCGCAGAGTCCTTGACGGACTCCGAACGCAACACCCCCAGCGACACGCTGCCGCCGCGCAGGCGACGCCGTGCCGCCTCGCGCCCCGCGGGCCCGCCCGCGGCCGCCGCCGGGACGCAGGTGGAGACCACCGCGCCGGCCACACCGCCCGTGGACTCCGCGGCCCTCGCCGCCGATGAGACGGCCGCGACCACCGAGGTGGCGCGGGTCGTCGAGGTCGCGGAGACCGCTGAGACCGAGGTGGCGGTGGCTGAGACGGCCGCCACCGAGGAGACGGTGGCCGCTGCCGGGGAGGTCGTGCCTGCCCCGCGTACGCGGCGTCGGGCCACCCGGCGTGCGTCCGCACCCGCCGGGGCCCCGGAGGCCGCCGAGACCGTGGTGTCCGCTGCCCCGGTGGGCGGCGAGACCGACACGGCCGCCGAGGCCACCGAGACCGCTGGGTCCGCTGAGTCCGCAAGGGTTTCCGAGACTTCCGAGGACGTCGCCGCCCAGTCGGCTCCGGCTGCCGCCGAGGCCGCGGCTCCCGCCGGGCGTACGCGACGCCGGGCCACGCGCCGCGCTTCGGCGCCCGCCGGGGCGCCGAAGGCGGCGGAGACCGCGGAGACCGCCGTCGCCGAGACGGTCGCGGAGGCGCCCGTTGAGGCCGGGACGCACGTAGAAGCCGAGGCGCCCGCCGAGGCCGAGACCGCTGTCGTGGCCGCGGAGGCGGCCGAGGGCGCCGCTCCCCGCCGTACCCGTCGTCGTGCCACGCGGCGCGTGTCCGCGCCGACCGGGGTGCCCGCGGGGGAGGCCGCCCAGGAGCGCGTGGAGGCGCCTGTGACCGTCGACGACACCACCACCGCCGAGACCGAGACCGAGGCTGTGACCGAGGCCAGGGCCGAAAAAGCCGAAGTGGTCGTGGAGGCACAGGCCGAGGCCGGCGCCAAGCAGGAGACCAAGGCCGAGGAGGCCAAGCCCGAGGAGGCCAAGGCTCAGGAGGCCGCCGAGGAGGCCGCCCCGCGTCGTGCGCGTAGGCGGTCCGCCCGTAAGGCCGCCGGTGGCTTCTCCGAGCCCGCGGCGAAGCCCGCCGCCGAGGAGGAGGGTGGCGAGCGCTCGCAGAGGCCCGCGCGGCCGGCGGTCGCGGTGTTCCAGGCACCCGTGTTCACCGAGCCGATGTTCCAGACGCCGGAGCGGGCCGCGGCCGCCGCTGCCGCCGAGGCGGCGGAGGAGGCCACCGAGGCCGAGGAGCTCACGGCGGAGGAGAGCAGCACCGGCCCGCGGCGTCGCCGCCGTCGGCGCGGCTTCGACGAGGAGCCCGCGGCCGTGACCACCGAGGAAACGGAAGAGACCCAGGAGGCCGACGAGGCCGAGGAGTCCGCCGACGCGGAGGAAGCCGAGGGCGACGAGGTCGAGGAGACCGGAGCGCGTCGTCGTCGCCGCCGTGGTGGCCGTCGCCGTCGCCGGGGCGAGTCCGCCGAGGCGGAGGGCGAGTCCGCGGAGTCCGAGGAGCTCGCCGCCGCCCAGGCCGCGCAGGACGCCGAGGACACCGCCGAGCAGGTCGACGAGGACGCCGAGGACGCGGCCGAGGGCCGGAGCGACGACGACCAGGGCGGCTCCAGCAGCAGCCGTCGCCGTCGGCGCCGCAGGCGTCGCGCGGGTGACACGGCCACCGACGCCGAGCCCGGCGAGGGCGACCCGGAGCGGACCGTCGTCAAGGTCCGCGAGCCGAGGGAACGGCGCGGCAAGGACACCGAGCCCTCCGACGAGGTGCAGTCCATCAAGGGCTCGACCCGGCTGGAGGCCAAGAAGCAGCGCCGCCGGGAAGGCCGTGAGCAGGGCCGTCGGCGTGTGCCCATCATCACCGAGGCCGAGTTCCTGGCCCGCCGCGAGGCCGTCGAGCGCGTGATGGTCGTCCGGCAGAACGGCGACCGTACGCAGATCGGCGTCCTGGAGGACGGAGTGCTCGTCGAGCACTACGTCAACAAGGAGCAGTCGACCTCGTACGTCGGCAACGTGTACCTCGGCAAGGTGCAGAACGTGCTGCCGTCGATGGAGGCCGCGTTCATCGACATCGGCAAGGGACGGAACGCCGTCCTGTACGCCGGTGAGGTCAACTTCGAGGCGCTGGGCATGGCCAACGGCCCGCGGCGCATCGAGTCCGCGCTGAAGTCGGGGCAGTCCGTCCTCGTCCAGGTGACCAAGGACCCGATCGGGCACAAGGGCGCGCGTCTGACCAGCCAGGTCTCGCTGCCCGGCCGCTATCTGGTGTACGTCCCCGAGGGGTCGATGACCGGCATCAGCCGCAAGCTGCCCGACACCGAGCGCGCCCGGCTGAAGACCATCCTCAAGAAGATCGTCCCCGAGGACGCGGGCGTCATCGTGCGCACCGCCGCCGAGGGCGCGAGCGAGGAGGAGCTGCGCCGGGACGTCGAGCGGCTGCAGGCGCAGTGGGAGGACATCAAGAAGAAGTCGAAGAGCGGCGGCAGCTCGAACGCACCGTCGCTGCTGTACGGCGAGCCGGACATGACCGTCCGTGTCGTCCGCGACATCTTCAACGAGGACTTCTCCAAGGTCATCGTGAGCGGTGACGAGGCGTGGGAGACCGTCCACGGGTACGTCGCGCACGTCGCGCCCGACCTGGCCGACCGGCTGTCCAAGTGGACCTCCGAGGTCGACGTCTTCGCGACGTACCGGATCGACGAGCAGCTCGCCAAGGCGCTGGACCGGAAGGTCTGGCTGCCGAGCGGTGGCTCGCTGGTGATCGACAAGACCGAGGCCATGGTCGTGGTCGACGTCAACACCGGCAAGTTCACCGGCCAGGGCGGCAACCTGGAGGAGACGGTCACCAGGAACAACCTGGAGGCGGCCGAGGAGATCGTGCGCCAGCTGCGGCTGCGTGACCTGGGCGGCATCGTCGTGATCGACTTCATCGACATGGTGCTGGAGTCCAACCGGGACCTGGTGCTGCGGCGCCTGCTGGAGTGCCTGGGACGCGACCGTACGAAGCACCAGGTGGCCGAGGTGACGTCGCTGGGGCTCGTGCAGATGACCCGGAAGCGGGTCGGGCAGGGGCTGCTGGAGTCGTTCTCCGAGACCTGTGTCCACTGCAACGGGCGTGGCGTCATCGTGCACATGGATCAGGCGACGGCCGCGGGCGGGGGCGGCAAGCGGCGCAAGCGCGGGCGTGGCGGTGCCGAGCAGGAGCACGTGCACGTGGCCGAGGTGGCGGAGTCGGCCGCGGCCGAGCCCGAGGCCGTCGAGAGCGTGGCCGAGGTCGCGGCCGAGGTCGCCGAGCCCGCGGCACTGCCCTCTCCGGCCTTCGCGGCGGACGAGGAGCTGTACAGCAGCGTCGCCGAGGCCGAGGCTTCGGCGACACGTGGGCGTACGCGGCGTCGGGCGACCCGGAAGGTCTCGGCTCCGGCCAGGGCGCCGAAGGCGCGGAAGGACGCGGAGGCCGAGCCGGTCGCGGTCGAGGACCCGGTGGTGGAGACGCCTCCCGCCGTGGCGGAGGAGGCCCCGGCGGTCTCGGATTCGCCCGTGGCCGAGGCTCCCGCCGTCGAGGCGGACGCCGCGCCCAAGGGGCGTACGCGGCGTCGGGCGACCCGGAAGGTGTCGGCGCCGGCGGGGGCTCCTTCGGCCGAGGAAGCCGTGGTGACGGTGCCGGAGTCGGCCGCTGAGCCGGTTGCGGAGCCGGTGGTCTCGGAGCCGGTCGCTGAGGCTGCGGCTGAGGCCGTGGGCGAGGAGTCCGCTGAGTCGGCTGCGCCTGCGCGGCCGCGGCGGCGGGCCGTGCGGAAGGCGACCGCGCCCACCGCGTCCGAGGACGCGGCTGTCGTGGTCGTGCCGGCGGCTTCGGCGGAGTCGGAGGCACAGACAGACGGTGAGGCCTCCGCCGAGGAAGAGGCCGCGCCTGCCAAGAAGGCGGCTCGGAAGTCCGCGAAGAAGGCGACCGCGAAGAAGGCCGCCGTGAAGAAGACGGCGGCGAAGAAGACGGCTGCCGCCAAGAAGACGACGGCGAAGAAGGCGACGAAGAAGTCGGCGTCCAAGAAGACGGCCGCGGCGGCGCAGCAGGCGCCGTCCACGGTGACGGCTTCCGCCGAGGAGAGCTGAGCCCCTAGGGGCGCTTGCCTGACTCGGTGAACCGGTGCCCCGGCCCGGCGGTTCGTCCGCCGGCACCGGG
>NZ_VJZC01000575.1 GCF_009377185.1 Streptomyces spongiae | reverse complement strand
GTTCCCCGCGCCCCTTTTAGGGGCGCGGGGAACTGCGCGACAAGCCACGAACCACCCGCAGTCGGCAACGAACCGCCAGGGGCAGCCCAGTAGCCGCACCTACCGCAACCGAGCCATCAGCGCATGCTCGACCAACGTGATCAGCGCCGACTTCGCATCGGCCCGATGCCGCGCGTCCGTCGTGATGATCGGCGTGTCCGGACCGATCTGCAGGGCTTCCCGGACCTCGTCCGGGTTGTACGGCTGCTGCCCGTCGAAGCCGTTGAGCGCGATCACGAACGGCAGGCCACTGTTCTCGAAGTAGTCCACCGCCGGGAAGCAGTCGGCCAGACGCCGCGTGTCGACGAGGACGATGGCACCGATGGCACCGCGGACCAGGTCGTCCCACATGAACCAGAAGCGGTCCTGGCCGGGCGTACCGAAGAGGTACAGGATCAGGTCCTGGTCCAGGGTGATGCGGCCGAAGTCCATGGCGACCGTCGTGGTCGTCTTGTCCCCGGTGTGGGTGAGGTCGTCGATGCCCGCTGAAGCAGACGTCATGACGGCCTCGGTGCGCAGCGGGTTGATCTCCGAGACGGCCCCGACGAACGTGGTCTTGCCCACGCCGAAGCCGCCCGCCACCACGATCTTCGCGGAGGTGGTGGAGCGGGAAGGCCCTCCGCTAGAGCTTGCGAAGTCCACTGAGCACCCTTTCGAGCAGTGTCACGTCTGGCTGGCCGCCGGCGTTCTCGTCGCCGCCGGGCTGATGGATGGCGACCAGGCCCGCCTCCGCCAAGTCGGCGACGAGGATCCTGGCCACGCCGAGGGGGATGGTCAGCAGCGCGGAGATTTCCGCCACCGACTTGATCTCTCGGCAGAGGTTGCAGATTCGCTGATGCTCGGGCAACTGGCCCTGCATCTGGTGCGGCTGCGCGGTGGTGTGCACCAGCGCCTCGATGGCGAGCTGGTAGCGGGGCCTGGTGCGGCCGCCCGTCATGGCGTACGGGCGCACCAGGGGGTTGCTGGCGCCCCCCGCGGGCGACGGCTCGGGGGAGCGTCGCTGCGGCTGTACGGGCTGGATACGCGGCGCCGGCGGCTGGTCGTACGGCGACGGACCGGGGCCCTGGGGACCCGGGTGCCCGTACGGCTGGCGACGCTGCTGGCTCGGTGCGGAGGGGAAGTTGTACCGGTTCTGCTCACCCTGGCCCTGACCCTGGCCAGGGCCGTAGGACCAGTTGCCCGAAGACGAACCGCCTGGGGGTGTTGCCACTTTTCTCCTCCTCCGACTGTGCCGGGCACCCAACCTTGTGGAAGCCGCGTCCCGAAACTTTACGGCCACGGGACGCCAAAACGCACCGACTGTCAGTTAGTTGAGCAGGCTCCCTTGGAGCTCCGCACGCAGATCGGGTGTGAGGACCGTACCGGCACGGTCGACCAGAAGCGCCATCTCGTACCCAACGAGACCGATGTCCGCTTCCGGATGTGCGAGGACTGCGAGGGAGGAACCGTCCGAGATGGACATGATGAAGAGGAACCCTCGCTCCATCTCCACAACCGTCTGATTGACGCTTCCGCCCTCGAAGATGCGGGAGGCGCCCGCCGTCAGCGAGGTCAGTCCGGACGCGACGGCCGCGAGCTGGTCGGCCCGGTCGCGCGGAAAACCTTCGGACATCGCCAGAAGGAGTCCGTCGGCGGAGACCACCACCGTGTGGGACACCCCCGGGGTGTTGTCCACGAAGTTGGTGATCAACCAGTTCAGGTTCTGTGCCGCCTGGCTCATCGGGCTCACACTAACGCTCCTGGTTGTAGGTGCTGTCAGGACCGAAGCCCTGGCCGTTCGTTTCACTGCCTGCGTTGCGTCCCCGCTGGACGCCGCGGCGCAGGTTGCTCAGCCTGCCCCGTACGTCCTCGGGGGCGCGGGAGACCTGTGGGCCTCCCTGCGGGGTCGTTGCGGCGGCCCCCTCGACCAGGTTGGCCTTGGGAACCCGTCGCGGCAGGCCGGAGGAGGTGACCCCGCCCGCCCTGGGCTTGCGGAGCTGGGAGGCCTGCTGCCACCGCGTGTCGTTCGCGGTGCGCCAGTCGTCGCCAGGCTCCGTGGCCGCCGGCGGCTCCTGTGCCACGCGCTGGGGGGCGCCGGTGCCGTTCGCGGGGGACCCGCGGCGCGGCAGCCCGGCGTCGGTCAGCTCGTGGGCGGCGGAGGGGGCCGGTCCCGGACGGTCGAAGCCTACGTGGTCCGGCTCCTTCGCGTCATCGGCCTGCACGGATTCCGGTTCCGGAGCGTACTCGGACCGGTACGGGCTCTGGAAGGTGTCCTGCTGCGGCCAGTCGTCCTGATAGGACGGCTCCTCGAAGGACGAGAACGACTCCGGAGCAGAGGCGTGCGCCGTGGGCCGCTCCTCCCGGACCGGCTCCGGATAGCTCGGCTCCGGGTAGCCGCCGCCCGACGTGAAGTCCGCGGACGGCGGGAAGTACGTCTCCTCGTACGACGCCTGCTGCGGCTCCTCGTACGCGGTCTGCTGGTCGAACCCGGTCTGCTGGTCCGGGAAGGCGGTGCGGCCGTTGTCGTACGACGGCTGCGGCGGGGCCTGGAAGTCGTCGCCGTACCGGGGCGGTTCGATGGCCTCCGGACGGTCCTGGCCGTGGGCCTGGGCCTCCAGGGCCGCGCGGCGCTCCTCACGCATCAGGGAGCGGCCGACGGGGTCCAACTCGCGTATGTCGTCCGGGACCTCGGCGTAGCGGGTGTCGTCGAAGCCGAGTTCGGCGGCCGTGCGCATCGGCTGCTGCTGTCCGGGCGCCTGGAAGGCCTGCTGCTCCGGGATGATCTGCGAGACGGTGAACTCGTCGCCCTGCGGCTGGTGCTGCTCGCCACCGCCACCGTGGGTGATGACGTCCGGGAGCATGACCAGCGAGGTCGTACCGGCCTGCTCGCCCGAGGGGCGCAGCTGGACGCGGATGCCGTGCCGGTCGGACAGCCGGCCGACCACGAACAGGCCCATGCGCTGCGAGATCGCGGCGTCCACGGTCGGCGGGTTGGCCAGCTTGTGGTTGATGTCCGCGAAGTCCTCGGCGGTGAGGCCGATGCCCTTGTCGTGGATCTCGATCATGATTCGACCGTCGGGGAGACGGGTGGCGGTGACGCGAACCTTGGTCTGCGGCGAGGAGAACGTCGTGGCGTTCTCCAGAAGCTCGGCGAGCAGGTGCACGAGGTCGGTCACGGCGCGGCCGTGGATCTCGGCCTCCGGGACGCCGGAGAGCTCGATGCGCTCGTACTGCTCCACCTCGGAGGAGGCGGCGCGCAGCACGTCGACCAGCGGGACCGGCTGGTCCCAGCGACGGCCGGGCTCCTCGCCGGCGAGGACGAGGAGGTTCTCGCCGTTGCGGCGCATACGGGTCGCCAGGTGGTCCAGCTTGAAGAGGTTCTCCAGCTGGTCCGGGTCGGCCTCGTTGTTCTCCAGGTCGGTGATCAGGGTCAGCTGGCCCTCGATCAGCGACTGGTTGCGGCGTGAGAGATTGGTGAAGATCGCGTTGATGTTGCCCCGCAGGAGGGCCTGCTCGGCGGCGAGCCGGACGGCCTCGCGGTGCACCTGGTCGAAGGCGCGGGCGACCTCGCCGATCTCGTCCCTGGTGTTGATCGGGATGGGCTGCACACGCGTGTCAACACGGCCCGGGTCGGTGCGCGAGAGCTGGTCGACCAGCATCGGCAGGCGCTGCTCGGCGACCCCGAAGGCGGCGTTGCGCAGCTGGCGCATCGAGCGGCTCATCTGGCGGGCCATGAGCGAGGCGATGATGAACGCGGCGAGCAGGGCGAGGATGACGATGGCGCCGTTGATGTAGGCGTCGCGCTGGGCGTCCGAGGCGATCTGGCCCGCGTCGTCCACGGCGCGGTTGATCAGCTCGTTCTCGACCTCGCTGTAGCCCTCGAACTTGAGGGTGGAGGCCGCCATCCAGGTGGAGGGGGTGATCCCCTTCGCCGCGAGCTGGGTGGGCGACTGCCCGCTGCCGATCGCCTGGATCATCTTGGTCATCGAGGGCGGCGTGACGACGGTCTTGCCCTCGGCCTGGGCCTGCTGTGCGGCCTCGGCCAGCTGCTTCTTGCCCTCTTCGGTCTTCTGCGCCATGACCTGCTTGAGGCGCGCGGAGTCCTGCGCGGTGCCGCCGGAGACGTACTCCTGGACCGCGATGTTCTCCAGGTACGCGTACGAGGTGAAGGCGGTGACCTGCTGCTTGAAGATCGTCTCGTCGGTGCTGGGCTTGACCAGCAGGTGCATGCCGATGGAGCGCTGCAGGGAGGCGGCGCCCTTGGAGAGGGCGACCGCGTACACGGTGCGGCCGTAGGCCGTGATGTTGCCGGTGCCGAGGCCGAGCTCGTTCGAGAACTCCATCAGCAGGTGCTCGACGGTGACGTAGCCCTCTTCGGTCTTCGTCGGGTCCATCGACCGCGTGTAGGCCGCCTGCCGGATCTGCTCCAGCTTCGGTTCGGCCTGCTCGACCAGCCTCAGGCGGCGCTCCAGGCCCTGCTTGGCCGGCATTCCGACGACTTCCTTGTGGAAGGCGTCGGCCTTCTCGTCGGTGAGGTCGCGGGCCTGCTGGACGGTTTCGTTGTCCCGGTCGCCGTCGAGGAGGGGCTGGGCGGAGACGTCACGTTCGTTGAGGAGGGCCTCGGCGTACGCACCGGCGGAGGCCACGATCTTCGCGACCTTCTCGGCGTCCTTGGCCTCCTGCCAGGTGTCGATCGAGCCCTTCACCTGGAAGCCGCCCATGACCAGGCCGACCACCACGGGTATGAGCAGGATCGCGTTCAGTCGGGTGGGCACTCGCCAGTTGCGCGGGGAGAGCCGACTGCCGCTGGGCGCGGGCGTGACCGATGGTTCCGGTCCGGACCTCTGTGCGGGGGCCGCCCCGCGCGGCGGCGGGGTGAAGTTGCCCCGCGCCGACGGCTCGGGACTGCGCTTGCTTCGCCTCACTCGACCAACAACCTCTCGGCGCCGGCACCTAGGTCGTGCCGCGGGTGACTCCAACGCCCTAGTACGTCTTTGACTATTGGGCAGTTCAGGCATTCCAGCACGTCAGCCTGCGCAGTTCCAAACACTGGGAGGCAACGATTCCACGTGATGTAAGTCCCAGATAAAACGGTCATAAAGAGCGAGCCCCGGCAAAAAGCGGGGCCATGGTGGACGCAGCGACACCGATCGACCGCGACGCGTGGCCGTACCACCCTATTTCTCTGTCGAAACGTTATGAACACCGGAGCCGACCGTGTCAAACGACACAGCCGACGCCGGTGTATCTACGACAACTGCCGTATGGCGCTGCCGACTTGGGTGCTGTCCTGATACCAGTCGGTGCGCGGCTACCGCAGCCGGGCCATGAGCGCGTGCTCCACGAGCGTGATCAGAGCGCTCTTGGCATCCGCGCGGTGGCGGGCGTCCGTCGTGATGATCGGCGCGTCCGGCCCGATCTGCAGCGCCTCGCGTACCTCCTCGGGTGAGTACGGCTGGTGCCCGTCGAATCCGTTGAGCGCGATGACGAAGGGCAGTCCGCTGTTCTCGAAGTAGTCGACCGCGGGGAAGCAGTCGGCGAGACGGCGGGTGTCGACGAGGACGACGGCGCCGATCGCGCCGCGGACCAGGTCGTCCCACATGAACCAGAAGCGGTCCTGGCCCGGGGTGCCGAACAGGTACAGGATCAGGTCCTGGTCGAGCGTGATGCGGCCGAAGTCCATGGCCACCGTGGTGGTGGTCTTGTCCCCGGTGTGGGTCAGGTCGTCGATACCCGCGCTCGCGGACGTCATCACGGCCTCGGTACGCAGCGGGTTGATCTCCGACACGGCGCCGACGAACGTGGTCTTGCCCACGCCGAAGCCACCGGCCACCACGATCTTCGCCGAGGTGGTCGCCCGGCCCGCGTCAGAGCTTGCGAAGTCCACTGAGCACCCTTTCGAGCAGTGTCACGTCCGGTGCGCCGCCGGCGTTCTCGTCGCCACCCGGCTGGTGGATCGCGACGAGTCCGGCCTCGGCGAGGTCCGCGACGAGGATCCGTGCCACACCGAGCGGCATGGACAGCAGGGCCGACACCTCGGCCACCGACTTCACCTCACGGCAGAGGTGGCAGATCCGCTGGTGCTCGGGCAGCAGCCCCATGAGCGCCGCCGGGTCGGCCGTGGTGCTGATCAGGGCCTCTATGGCGAGCTGGTAGCGCGGCCGCGTCCGGCCGCCGGTCATCGCGTACGGCCGTACCAGCGGCTGGTCGCCCTCGTCCCCGTACGACGCTGCGTACGGATCATGAGAGGCGGTGGGCGGGGTCATGGATCCTCCGGGCGGGACAGCAAGTCGGTCAGTCGAGCCGTCTGACGGGGGCCGGTGGGGGG
>NZ_VJZC01000574.1 GCF_009377185.1 Streptomyces spongiae | reverse complement strand
GGGTCAGGCGGCCGACCGGGAGAATCCCAGTGGACGGGACAGGCGTCTGCCTGCTTGCTGCCGTCGGGGAACCGCGCGTGGTGTGTGGCTGATCGCGCCCACGCGGCGAAGCCGCACCATGTCACAGCCCCGCGCCCCTGAAGGGGCGCGGGCCGACCCGTCAGCCCGCGGAGAGCTCCGTCAGGTCTGCCAGATCCGCCAGCGGCAGTGTGTGCTGGGTCTGGAGGACCTTCGCCCGCAGGTAGCGGACGTTGTGGGCGGTGGTGAAGACGCCCGTGGGGACGCGGGTGCGGACCTTGACCCCGAGGTCGCGGAGCTGCTGCGCCTTGTCGGGGTTGTTGGACAGCAGGTCCAGGGTGTCGATGCCGAGGGCCCCGAGCATCTGCGCGGCCGCGGTGTAGTCGCGGGCGTCCTCGGGGAGGCCGAGGGCGGCGTTGGCGGCGTAGGTGTCGAGGCCCTCGTCCTGGAGGGCGTACGCGTCGAGCTTGTTGTACAGGCCGATGCCCCGGCCCTCCTGGCGCAGGTAGAGGAGGACGCCACCGCGGTCGGCGATCTGCTCCACCGCCTCGCGCAGCTGCGGGCCGCAGTCGCAGCGGGCCGAGCCGAAGACATCGCCGGTCAGGCACTCGGAGTGCAGGCGGACCAGCGGGGTCGTGCCGGGCTCGGGCTCGCCGAGGACGACGGCCACGTGCTCCTGACCGTCGGTCAGGCCGTGGAAGGTGACCAGCTCGGCGTCGACGCCGTAGCCGTCGTGGAAGCGCAGCGGGACCCGGACGCGGGAGCGGGTGGTGGCGGTGGGCTGGTCGGGCATGTGGGCCTCCGGTCCGGGTGCGGGTACAGGATCGACGATGTGCTCAGCTTGCTTCAGTTTTGAAGCACATCACCCACGGCGACTCTAGCCCTGCTTCAAACTTCAATCAACCCCATTGAGGAACCACGTGGGCGAGCGGGGCATTCCCAAGGGACGGATCAACCGGACGAACAGGAGCGGCGGCGCCACGGGAGGTCGTCCGGAGGCCCCACCCGAGGGCCGTCGCCCTGAAGCCGAGGGCCCTCACCCTGGAGCGCCTCCGCGATGCCCGCGCAGATCCGCTCCAACTGCTCCACCTGCTCCGGGTCGAGGTGGTCGAAGACCGCTCGGCGGACCGTCTCGACGTGCCCCGGTGCCGTACGCTCCAGAAGGGCCATCCCCTCCTCCGTGAGCACCGCCACACTGCCCCGCTTGTCCCACTTGCAGTCCTCGCGCCGCACCGCGCCGTCCTTCTCCAGCCGCGCCACGGCGTACGTCAGCCGACTGCGGGTGATCTTCAGGGACTCGGCGAGGTCGGTCATCCGCAGTCGCCGGTCCGGTGCCTCGGAGAGGTTGGCCAGCACCGAGTAGTACAGGTGCGGCATACCGGCCTCCTGCTGGAGCTGCCGGTCGAGCGCGTCCTCCAGGAGCACCGAGGCGGCGATGTAGGCGCGCCAGGCACGCTGTTCCTCGGGGGTGAGCCAGCGGGTCGTCATACGGACAGTGTAGTTATTGTTTAAAACTTGAACCACGGCCGTACGGTCACAACCACGGGAGCGACCCCCATGCCCCAGCCCTACGTCCTGTTGTCCGCCGCCGTCTCCCTCGACGGCTACCTGGACGACACCGGACCCGAACGGCTGCTGCTGTCGGGCCCGGCCGACTTCGACCGGGTCGACGAGGTACGGGCGGCCAGCGACGCGATCCTGATCGGCGCCGGCACCCTGCGTACCGACAACCCCCGGCTGCTGGTGAACTCCCCCGAGCGGCGCGCGGCGCGCGTCGCGGCCGGGCTCCCGGAGTACCCGCTGAAGGTCACCGTCACCGCGTCCGGAGACCTCGACGCCACGGCCCGCTTCTGGCACACCGGCGGCGAGAAGGTGGCGTACACCACGGACAAGGGCGCCGAACGCCTGCGCGCCCTCGGCCTGCCCGCCGACGTGGACGTGGTGTCCGTCGGCCCCGACCTCCGGTGGCGGGCCGTGCTCGACCACCTCGGGACCGTACGCGGCGTCCGGCGCCTCATGGTGGAGGGCGGCGGCCAGGTCCACACCCAGCTGCTCCGGCAGGGCCTCGCGGACGAGCTCCAACTCGCGGTCGCGCCCCTGTTCGTGGGCCAGTCGGACGCCCCGCGGATGTTCGGCACGGGGGCCTACCCCGGCGGCCCGACCAGCCGCCTGCGCCTGCTGGAGACCCGGCCCGTCGGCGACATCGTCCTCGTCCGGTACGCACCCACGGTCCCCGGCACGGGCGGGCAGCCCTCGGCGGCGGACCGGCACTGGCTCGACCTGGCCTGCGACCTGGCCGCACAGTGCCCGCCCTCGCGCACGGCCTTCAGCGTGGGCGCGGTGATCGTCGCCGCCGACGGTACGGAACTGGCCCGCGCCCACTCCCGCGAGGGCGACGACCCGGCGGCCCACGCCGAGGAGGCGGCCCTGGCCAAGCTGGACCCCGCCGACCCGCGCCTGGCCAACGCCACCGTCTACAGCAGCCTGGAGCCCTGCGCCCGCCGCTCCTCCCGCCCGTCCCCGTGCGCCCGGCTGATCCTCGACGCGGGCGTACGACGGGTCGTCACCGCGTGGCGGGAGCCGGACACGTTCGTCGTGGGTGCCGACGGCAGCGCCCTCCTGGCCGCGGAAGGCGCCGACGTCGTCGTACTCCCGGAGTACGAGCCCCGGGCGACCGCGCCGAACAGCCACTTGCTCACTCCCTGAGGTCCTGGGCACCTCTGTGGGCTGACGCGGGAGATCGTTGCCGGAGGGTGCCCGCCGGTAACCCGTGTGCGGGGCGCTCCGAAAATGACGTACACTGGTTTCACCGACGCGGGGTGGAGCAGCTCGGTAGCTCGCTGGGCTCATAACCCAGAGGTCGCAGGTTCAAATCCTGTCCCCGCTACTGAAGGCCCGGGGCCGGAATCCGAAAGGGTTCCGGCCCCGGGTGTTTTCGTGTCGTGGCGTCAGCGTGCTTCTACATCAGGGCCCACTGCTGTGTCCGGGATCACTTCTGTGTCCCGCGCGCACGGCTACGCCTCGGGCGCACCCGGTCCGGGGTGCCGCACGGCCTTCCTCACGTCCGCCTCGATCTCGCCGCGCGACTGCCCTTCCGCGCTCGCGTACTCGGTCACCGCGGCCTGCACGTCCCGGGCGAGGTCGCGCCAGGCCCGCCACGCGGTCTCGTACGTGTCGGTCTCCGTCTCGGTCCACTTCTGGGCGGTCGGGGGACCGTACTGTTCGCGCAACGCCTCCACTCGCGCGTGGGCCTCGTCCGCCGCGCGCTGCATCCCCACGAGCTCCTCGAAAGTCTGGGCCACGCGCACGAATCCTCGATCAGACGGCGCCCCCGACCGAGGCGCCACGCCGCGCCCCCACCGGCGCCCACCCCTTTGCTCAGCGGTTGACCGCGAAGACCGTGCCGCTGTCGTTGCCCACGAAGACCGTGCCGCCGGTCCCCGCGGGTGAGGAACGGACGTCCGCGCCGGTCCGGTACGTCCACAGCCGCTTGCCCGTGTCCGTGCGTACGGCATAGAGGTTGCCGTTCTTGCTGCCGACGTACACGGCGTCGCCGAGGACGGTCGGCGAGGAGTAGACGACACTGCCGATCGTGAACTTCCACTTCCGCTTCCCGGTGAGGGCGTCGACGGCGTACAGGTTGCCGTCGTCGCTCCCCACGTAGACGACCCCGCCGGACACGGCCGGAGAGGAGCCGACACCGCCCCGGGTGGCGAAGGTCCAGCGGAGTTCGCCGGTGTCGCAGTTGACGGCGTAGAGGTTGCCGTCGTAACTGCCCACGTAGACGACACGGTCGGCGATCGCCGGTGAGGACTTGACGTCGCCGTCCGTCCTGAAGGACCAGCGGCGTTCCCCGGTCGCCGCGTCCACGCCGTAGAGCCGGGAGTCCTCACTGCCCACGTAGACCTTGCTCCACGCGACCACCGGGGAGGAGCGGATGCGGCCCTCGGCGGCGAACGTCCACTCGCGGTCGCCGGAACGGGCGTCCACGGCGTACAGCCGCCCGTCGTCACTGCCCGCGTAGACCACTCCCCCGGCGACCACCGGGGAGGAGTTGACCTCGCCCTTGGCGCTGAACTGCCAGCGCTGCTCGCCGGTCTTCACGTCGACGGCGTAGAGGTGGTAGTCCGCGCTGCCGAAGTAGGCGACGCCCCCGGCCACGGCGGGGCAGGTGTAGACGCCGTTGCCGGTACTGAACTGCCAGCGCGGCTTCCCCGTTTCGGCGTCCAGGGCGTACATGCTCCCGTCCTTGCTGCCGGCGTACACCAGCCCGTTCGCGGCGAGCAGGGCGGGCGCGACCGGTCCTCCGGTGCCGTAGGTCCATTTCCGGCTGCCCGGGTCCGCCCCGTCGCCCGGGTCCTTCAGGGTGTTGTTCCCCTCGTCCTTGCCCTTGCCGTCGCCGGGGTCCTGGTCGCCGCGTCCCAGCATGTAGGTGGCCGCGCCGACGGCGGTGACGGTGCCGAGTCCGGCGAGCGCGATCAGCGCGCGGCGACGGGTCGGGGTGTCGGGAGTGCGGTCTCCTTCACCGCCCGGCGGACCGGCCGTTGGTACGGGGATCGGTACGGGGGTTGGCACGGGGATTGGTACGGAGCCGGGGGCGCTCGGGCCCGAAGGTCTGGGACCGTCGAGCGCGGCGGGGGTCGGCGGTCCGAACCCCGCGGGCGCCGTCGCGGTCTCCGCGAAGGGTTCCCCTCCCGTGGGCAGGCGCGGGTCCACCGCGTCCCCGGCCACCTCGGCCCGCCGCACCGAGGCGGCCACGGGCGCGGGCAGCCAGTCGCCGCCGTGGAGGGCGAGGGTGACGGTGTCCTCGCCGTACGCCGAGCCGGCAGCCGCTCCGGAGGCGGCATGGACTCGGCCGGAGAACTCGGCGAGCAGCTCCGCGACTGTGGGCCGGAGCACCGGATCCTTCTCGAGACAGCGGGCGAGAAGCGGGCGCAGCCCTTCGGGGACGGCGGCCAGGTCGGGCTCGTCATGGACCACGCGATAGCCGACGCCGACCGACGGACCGGTCCCGAAGGGCCCCTCGCCACCGGCGGCGAAGACGAGCACGCCCCCGAGGGCGAACACATCGGCGGGCGCACTGGCACGGCCGCCCGTCAGCTGCTCGGGCGACATGAACGCGGGCGTGCCGACGACGACTCCACTGCGGGTCAGCGAACTCGATCCGGCACTGATCGCGATCCCGAAGTCGATCACCTTGGGCCCGTCGGGAGCCAGCAGCACGTTGGAGGGCTTCAGATCCCGGTGGATGAGGCCCGCCGCATGGATGGCCTGGAGGGCCTCACTCAGTCCGGCGCCCAGGGCGAGCACCGAGGACTCGGGCAGCGGCCCGTGCCGCGCGATGGTGTCGTCGAGCGAGATGCCCGCGACATGGACGGTGGCGAGCCACGGCGGGTCCCCGTACGGATCCGCGTCGACGACCGCGGCCGTGAACGCCCCGCTGACCGCCCGCGCGGCCGCCGCCTCCCGCGCGAACCGCTGCCGGAACTCGGGCTCGTCGGCCATCTCGGGCCGGATGGTCTTGACGGCGACGGCCCGGCCGCCGGGCGACCGTCCCAGATAGACACGCCCCATGCCCCCGGCACCGAGGCGCCCCACGATGCGGTACGGCCCCACCTGCCGCGGGTCACCGCGTTCCAACGGCTGCGCCATGGGCCGCCCCCTGCCCCCCGCCCGCCGGAGTGCTTGCCGCTCCCCGGATGTCTGTCTGGTCCATGATGTCCGCCAGGCACGGAATCCGCACCTCACTGTGCGGACGGACGCCGGGGGCGGGGGTGGAGGTTCCCTTGGCTGCCGGTTCGTGAGTGCCCGCTGGTTCTCAGGCGTCCTCGGTGTCCTCGGTGTCCTGCGGCTCCTCGGTGTCCGCTGCGAGCAGTCGCATGCCGCGCGACTCTGCGACGCGCAGGGCGTCGGTCAGGCACTCGGCGAGGCGGAGGCCGGCGTAACGCACCTCGGTGTACGGCGAGGCGGGGTCGTCCAGCACGGATCGGGCGAGGACGAGCACGTCGGCGCCGATGGCCAATTGAGTGGCTTCCAGGTCGTCGGCGCGGCGGGACAGGTACCCGCCGCCATTGTCCGTCACCAGGTAGCAGGGTTTGCCGTCGAGAGAGGGCCAGGGCAGCAGGCGGGCGGACATCAGGCGGCCACCCCCTGCGCGCCGATCAGGTGCCCATCGAGGTCGATCCCGAAGTCTGCGGCAAGGACGAGAGCGAGGCGGCGGCGCTGCTGGAGTGCGGATTCCTGTTCGTGGGCGGCGAGATGGGGGCGTACGAGGGCGGAGTCGGTGCCGTCGAGGGCGGTGACGAGGCCGTACGGGGAGCGGTGGTGGGG
>NZ_VJZC01000573.1 GCF_009377185.1 Streptomyces spongiae | reverse complement strand
GTGCGGGGCGTGGTGGCGGGAGTTGGCGACGGCTCGGTACACCTCGTGGTCCGACCACGGGCTGTCGGTTTCGGGGGCGTCCAGCCACGCCAGCAGCACGGCTGCCGGGTCGGGACGGCCGTCGAGTCCGTCGTCGGGCGGCAGCCGCAGTACGGCCTCGTCGTCGTGCGGTGCGAGGCCGAGAGCCGCGGCTGCGCTCTACCACGGCCTGTCCCAGCGCGCCCTGTGTCGGTGACGCCACCGCGAACGCCTCCCGCTGGACACAGTCATGCAGCGGACTCACCCTCACAGCCTTCGTGCTGGTCAAGTTCCTCTTTGATCGGAGCGGGCGCCGCGCCCTTCCGCCGGTCGACGGCGGGCCTGGCGCCGCGCAGACCGAGGGCGGAGACCGCCGGCTTCGCCACCACCCATCTGGACCACGACCATCGCGCAGCGACGTTCGTGGTCAACGGCCCTCGCATGCCGTACCGGAGGCGAGGCCGGGGGTGCGGCGGGTGCGGTCCAGGTTGTCCAGGATCCGGCACATTCGGGCGACGGCGTGCCCGGTATCGGGGTCCCAGAGCTGGACCGTGCCGTCGGCCCCCACGGAGGCCATGGTGGTGCCGTGGGGACTGAATGCCACGGACTGCACGGCGTCGGCGTGGCCGGTGAGGGTGGCGGTCAGCCGGCGGGAACGGGCGGACCAGAGGCGGACGGTGCGGTCGAAACCGCCGGTGGCCAGGGTCCGGCCGTCCGCGCTGAAGGCGAGGCTGCGCACCGGTCCCGTGTGGGCGGTCATGGCCCCGCCGATCTGCCTGCGGTCGGCCGCGTCCCACAGGCGGGCGGTGCGGTCGTTGCCGGCGGTGGCCAGGGTGGTGCCGTCGGGGCTGAACGCCACACCCCACACCGCACCGGTGTGGCCGCGCAGGGGCCGGCCGGTCTGCCGCCGGTCGGTCACGGACCACAGCCGGGTGGTGCGGTCGTCGGACGCGGTGGCCAGCGTCCGGCCGTCGGGGCTGAAGGCGACGCCGTTCACGTAGTCCGTGTGGCCGGTGAATTTGGCGATCTCCTTGCCCGTGGTGACCGACCACAGGCGGGCGGTGTGGTCGTCCCCGGCGCTCGCCAGCGTCCGGTTGTCCGGTGCGAAGGCGACGGCGAACACGGTGCCGCGGTGACCGCGGAGGGTGGCGGTCAGCTTCTTGCGGCGGATGTCCCACAGCCGCACCGTGCGGTCGTCGCCCGCCGTGGCCAGTAGCCGCCCGTCGCGGCTGATGGCGACATCGCGCAGGCGACCGTGGCGCCCTCTCAGGAAGGTGCCGGCGGCGGCCGGTTCGGTGTAGGGCCACAGTGCGACCGTCCCGTCGTGGCCGACCGTCGCAAGGGTGCGGCGGTCGGGTGCGAAGGCCACGGCGGACACGGGCATGTCGGCTCCTGCCGCCAGGGAAGAGCCGGCCAGGTTCCACAGCGCCACGGTGTGGTCGAAGCCGGCGGTGGCGAGCGCACGGCCGTCCGGGCGGAAGGCCACGCCCAGGACGTAGTCGCTGTGCCCATGATGGATGGCGAGGAGGGTGCGGGTGCCGGTGTCCCACAGCTTGACCGTGCCGTCTCCGCTCGCGGCGGCGAGCGTGTCGCGCCGCGGGTGGAACGCGAGCCCGTTGACGTCGTCGCCGTGGCCGGGCAGCGCGCCGGTCCGGGTGCCGTCGGCCGGGTCCCACAGGGTGACGGTCCGGTCGTCGCCGCCGGTGGCCAGGGTGCGGCCGTCCGCGCTGAAGGCGACTGCGATGACCTGCCCGGCGGCCCGCAGGTCGCGGAGGGTCTGCCGGGTCCGTGTGTCCCACAGGCGGAGGGAGCCGTCGGTGCCACCCGCTGCCAGCGTGCGGCCGTCCGCGGCGAACGCCACGGCCTTGACCGGGGCGTCGGCTTCCAGTGTCCTGGTGCGGCCGGACCTGTTGCCTGCCAGTGCCCGCAGGTGGACCTCGCCCCGGCTGCCGCGGGCCGAGGCGCCGCCCGCTGCCAGGGTCCGTCCGTCGGGGGCGAACGCCACGGATACCCGGTTGCGGCCCAGACCGGTCAGGACAGCCGCCGGCCGCGTGGGCACGGCGCGCGGATCGCGGACGTCCCACACGCGGGCGGTGCCGTCCCGGCTGCCGGCCGCCAAGGTGCGCCCGTCGGGGCTGAACATCACGGTGGACACAGGCTCCGTGGAGGACTTGATCGTCGCCCGCGGGAGCCGCGTGCGGGCGTCCCACAGCCGCACGGTGCCGTCGTTCCCGCCGGTGGCCAGGGTGCGGCCGTCCGGGCTGTACGCGACCGTGTTCACCGGCGCCCTGCCCACGGTGATCCGCCCCGCGAAGCGCTGCGTCTGGGTACTCAGCAACGCGCCACGGGTCTCCGCATCGGGACTGATCCTGTACGCCTTGTGGGCGAGCAGCAGGGATTCCTCCGGCTGCCCGGTGGCGAGCCGCGCCGACTGGGCCGCCAGTGCGTGCGCCAGGGCGACGCGCCGCTCCTCGGCGGTGGTGCGCCACTGCTGCACGGCCAGGAGCCCGACGATGAGCGCGGCCGCGAGCGCTCCGGTGAGGGCGACGAGCAGCAGACGGCGCCGCCGTGCCTGCCGCTGGTCGGCGGCGGCCTCGCGCTCCTGCTGCCGCTCGCCGGCGGCGAGGAACTCCGCCCCCAACTCGTCGAGTCCCGCACGGTGGTCCTCGTCGGCGGCCCACTCCCGCAGCACGGCCAGCCGGGTGCCGCGGTAGAGGGCTGCCGGGTCGCGGCACTCGCGTTGCCAGGCCCGCGCGGCCTCGGTGAGCTGCTGGTGGACCAGGAGGCCCGCCCGGTCCGCGGCGATCCAGCCCCGCAGCCGGGGCCAGGCACGCAGCAGCGCCTCGTGGCTGATCTCGATGGCGTCGGCGTCGGCCGTGAGCAGCCTGGCCCGAACGAAGACGTCGACCACGGCACAAGCCCGGTCGGGATCGGTGAAGCCTGCCGTCAACTGGTCGCGGCCGCACCGGCGCCGGGTCTCCCCCGCGTCCTCGTCGACGCGGACCAGACGCAGCAGCAGTCGGCGCGCGAGGTGCCGGCCCGCCTCGTCCAGGCCGGACCAGACCCGCTCCGCCGTCGTGGTCACCGCACCGTGCAGACCGCCGGTGAGTCCGTAGCCGGCCACCGTCATGGTTTCGTCCCGGCGCTGCTGCCAGGTCGCCATCAGGGCGTGGGAGAGCAGTGGCAGTACGCCCAAGGCGGCGCGGATCGGGCCGTCTCCCACGTCGTCGGAGCCGACTCCCAGGTCACGCAGGGCGAGTTCAGCGAGGCCTGGCTCCAGGGTGAGTCCTGCGAGGTCGGCCGGTCCGGTGATGGCCTCGCGAAGCTGCTGTGCGCCCATGGCCGGGAGGACGAACAGGCCGTCGGAGAGGGCCGGCACGAGCTGCGGGTACGTGAGACAGCGTCCGTAGAAGTCGCCGCGGACGCCGAGAACCACCAGGGTGCGGGGCATGGACGACTCACCGTCCGTACCCGGGAGGGGGTCCGCAAGGGCGCGCAGCAACCGTACGCACGTGGTTCGTTCGGCCTCGTCGGAGCAGAGGGTGAAGATCTCCTCGAACTGGTCGACGACCAGGACCAGCCGGTTCTCGTCCGGGCTTCGTTCGGGTGCGCGGGCGTCGAGGGCTGAGGCGACCGCACGGGCCGTCAGCGTTTCGTCGCCCCCCTGGTTCGGGACCGGCACACTGCCGCCCAGCGCCGCGCCGATCCGCCGGGCCAGTTCGTGCAGGGGCCGGGAGGTGGGGGTACACACGGCTACCGGCCAGTGCCGCGAGCCCGGCAGGGCCCCGGCCCGGAGCGCCGGCACGAGCCCGGCTCCCAGCAGGGACGACTTGCCCGCTCCGGAGGGCGCGACGACTGCCAGTGGCCCGCCGTCCGTGAGGCGCTCGCCCAGACGTTGTGTCAGGGCCGCGGTGTCCTTGTCCCGGCCGAAGAACCACCGGGTGTCACCAGGACCGAACGCTGCCAGGCCGCGGTAGGGGCAGACGTCCTGCGACAGGGTCTGCGGAGTCTCAGGTCCGGCCGTCGCGCGGTGTCGCCGGGCCGAGCGGGGCACGAGACGCATCAGCGCTCCGCCCGCGTCCAGGGCGTTGTCACAGCGGCGTGCCAGGTCGGCGTTCGGGGGCTTGTCACCGGTCTCGATCTTGCTGAGGTACCCCTTGCTGTAGTGCACCCGATCGGACAGCGCCGCGAGCGAGACTCCGGCCTGGTTGCGCAGCCGGCGGAGTTCGGCTCCGAAGGCGGGAAGCTCCTGGGCGCCCCCGCGAGGGACGGCAGGGGGGTGCGGGACCGTCGGCCGTGCCGGGGCCCTCGTCCTGTCCCGGCCGTCCTCGCCCCCGCCTGTTCCGCGGTGCGGTGCGTCATCCGTCCCTCTCATGGCGGTACCTGCCCATCCCCGTTCCGGCGGTCGTGTCGACGCCGGAGGCTAGGGCACGGGCAGCCCCCGGGCGGGGTGGCCCGGAGGATGTTGACCGTTTCGGGTACCGACCGTCACCGCTTTCGGGTGACGGTTACGGGAGGCTCCCGGCCACGCCTGAACCGCGGGGGCTCCGGGGCGGCCGGGGAGCCCGTTCACGCGCCGCCGTTCAGCAGCGGTCGGCGACCGCGTCGAGCTTGGCGCCGAAGCCCCGGTCGTAGTTGTCGGCGTAGTCACCGGCCTTCACCGCTCGGCTCTCCTTGGTGCCGTTGTTGTAGTTGATGAAGCAGGCGTCGCGGTTGGCCCGAAAGGAGTACGTGTGGTCGTGGAAGGCAGGCGGCACATCGACGTAGCCGCCCCGCCAGATGTACAGGTCACCGCCACCGTTCTTCTTGGTCCACAGGCAGACGGCGTTGGCCTCGCAGCCAGGAGCGGCCGCGGTGGGAGGCGCGGTGCTGGCCAGGCAGGCCATGGCCAGGGTTGCGGCGACGAGCAGGGCGCGGGTCTTCCTCATGATGTGTCCCTTCATGTTGTTCGGTGGGTAGCGCGATGGGGTGTTCGGGGGTGGTCGGGAAACCAACGACGGTGTGGGGTGAGCGCTCGCGCCGTCAGTCGACGATGTTGACCGGACGGTAGGCGTGGTAGCCGTCCCTGCCGTTCACGCCGTACGAGTGCTGCTTCCAGCGCGTGCCGACGCCGCCGGCCTGCTCGTAGGACTTGTAGACGGTGTGCGCGCCATCGGCCCAGCCGTCGAAGATGACGACGTGCCGGTTGTTCGGGTCATTGCTGTTGGCCTTGATCACCAGGTCGCCGGGGGCGAGTTCATTCATGGCGATCGGCCGGGTCCAGCCGTCGTTCTTGAGCTTGACGGTGTTGGGGCCGGGCGCGCCCAGATTGAGCGCCATGGAGGCGTAGCCGGAGCAGTCCTGGCGGTACTCGTTCTTCCAGTACTTGGACTGGCTGTAGGGCACCTGCCTGCCGTTGTTGGCGGTAAGCCAGGTCTTGGCCCGCTCCAGCACCTGAGCGCGGGTGATGCTCGGCGCTGCCTGGGCGGCACGGGCCTTGTCGACCACCCGGACCGACGCGGTCGCGGCGGCGGGCTGGGCCGCCGGGGCCGTCAGCGCGACGGATCCGGCGCACAGCACAACGGCCAGCGCCGCGAGGGACCAGCGTCGACTCTTCTTCACGGTCATGGTTTCTCCGAAAATCATGCAGGTGACCGGCGGGAGCGGGAGTCGGTGAGCTCCCGCCACGGGGCGAGCCGGCTCGCTGTACCCGGTGCTTTGAGTTTCGGAGCGGAGCCTGCGCAGTTGAATGGGTTTCCCGTCTCCCACCTGCGTGGGAAACGGGAAACACGTCGTGAGGCGGTCGTCCGGTGGGCCGGCCGGCTGCCGGTGCAACGCTCGATCCGTTGGTGAACACCCTCGGCAGCTGCGGCCAGGCTCAGCTTGTGGCGCTCACGAACAGGCCCTCCCACACACCTCGCGGGAGAGGGCTTCGTGTTGTCGCTGACGGCGGGGTGTGCCGTACGACGTCCGTGTTCCTCCCCGTCGGCCGGCGCCTGGGTGTGGCACCTGAGGAAGGGCCGGCCCGTTGCTTTCCCCCGTAGCAACGGGCCCATCCCAGTGTCAGCTGGCGCGGGTGGCCGCTGGGTGACCGGCAGATGAGGCCGAGTGGGAGCAGGCGGCCGGTCTTGCAGCAGGAGCGAGCCGCTCGCGGGCAACGGTGGATGTCTGCAGAAGGAATGGCGGTTCTTATCTGCGACGGCGCAGTGCTGTGTAACCGGCAGCGGCGAGTACCGCTGCCGTCGCGAGGCTGACGCCTATGCCGATGTCCCAAGCGGAGGGACCGGCTGTGGAAGTGCCGCCGACGCCGCCTCGCGCACCGCGGGTGGGGGCAGGGGAAGCGGGAGTGGCCACGGTC
>NZ_VJZC01000572.1 GCF_009377185.1 Streptomyces spongiae | reverse complement strand
CACGGGCACCGGGTGCTCCGGCCGTGCCTTCCGGGCCCTCTGTTCCGCTGCCAGGAAAGGGAATCGGGGGCAAGGCGCCGATTCCACCAGCCGACGGGGGCCCGCACGGGCTGGGGAGCCGGCTGGAGGCCGGAACCCCCGTGGTCAGGCACGAGCCCGGTGGGGACACCTCGCACTGGCGGATCGAACGCATGGACCAGTTCGGACGCTACAAGATCAAGAACACGATCGACGGGACGACCGCCACGGTCACCCCGGTCGACCGCGGCTGGTCGACCCCCGACAACGCCGCGGCCTCACGCCAGGCGTTCGAGGCCGAGCAGCTGAAGAGGGCGGCGGAGCAGCTGAAGAAGGCGGATCTCCAGCAGGGCGGCATGTACCTGAGCTCGGGGTACCGCTCGATCAATCCGCTGCTGGCCGCGTTCGAGAAGGCGGGGTACACGGCCGCGCAGGTGCGGGACGTCGCTCTCGACTTCTCGGCCCGGGCGGACGACGTCCTGGAGAACTGGAAGAAGATCGCCACGGAACGCGGGTACGCGACCGCGGAGACGACACAGTCCTGGGACCTGCAGGATCTGAACAGGTGGCACGAGAGCATCAAGTCCATCCACCGGGCGTGGGACGACTTCCCGGCCCCGGTGATTCCGGGCAACACCGTGGTACGGGGCGACGGCCAGCAGATCTTCGCGTCGTTCGACGAAATTCTGGACCCGGCGAGCTATCGCGGAGGGGGATACCACGACGTAGGTCGGACGATCTCCTGGTCGGGGATCATGTCCACCACCACCGCCAGTCCGATGACGCACAACTTCGTGAGCTCGAAGGCCGTCATCTGGAAGTTCGACCTGCCGGAACAGAACCACCCGGGGCGCGTGCTGGGTTCGGAGAATCCGGCCGAGGCGGAGGTCACGTTCCCGGTCGACACCCGGATCCGGGTGAACCGGGTCCTCGTCCGGGACGGGGACTTCGCGAACGAGCTGGCCGGTGAGTTCGGCGACAAGGCCAGGGTGATCGTGTTCGCCGACATCCTTCCCGAGAGCGGGGCGGTCCGCGGGGTCGGCGTCGACGGGATCGGCGGAGCCGTCCGGCCGGGCGACACCGTCACGAACGACGTCGTCGTCATGCCCGCCCTCGTCAAATGGCGCGCGGCGGCCGGCTCCCCGGATCCGCTGGAACTGCGCACCGGCCAGCTGCGGTTGCAGGACGAGCTGGGGCGGCCCACCGGTCAGTGGATCACAGCCGAGCCCGGCCCGACCCGCAACTGGGTCCTCACTAACGACGCCGGCGTCGTCCCCGGCACGACCGTGCGGTTCGACACCGCAGAAGGCGTCTACACCGTCACCTCCCCGCAGGGCGTCACCAGGTTCGGCCCCGATGGCCTCCCCCTGGTGTCCGTGGCCGACGGCAGCATCGTCGTCCCGGAAGCCGTTCCGCCCGGCACCCTGCACGCTGCCGGCCCGTCCGACGGCACCGCGCTCCCCGGGGAGTTCGTCTCCTCCGTCAGGGACGTGCCCCTGTCCGGTGTACGTGACCTGCGCGGGCTGGGTCTGCGGATCACCGAGTTCCCGGCGACCGGCACCGCCCCGGCGTCGGTCCGGATGGAGCTGGTGGACCTCACCGCACCCGGCGGCCCGGCACGCCTGCCGGACGCCGCGGTGACCGCCCGGGAGGGCGGCGGCTTCACCGTCACCGGTCGGCAAGGGGGCACGCACTGGCAGTTCAACGCCATCGGTCGGCTGGAGTTCCGGGAACTGCCGCTGCCCGGCACCGACTTCTCGCTGCGCTTCGGCAACGGCGGGGCCCATGCCATGCCCCAAGTGGTCGGCACGGACGGGCTCCCCCTCCCGGGCAGCTCGATCACACCACCGGTCCGGGACGCCTCCGGGGCGGTCACCGGGACGACGACGGTCCGGGTGCCCGTAGCGGGTACGGACGCGGGTGGTCCCCAGGCCGTGTTCCGGTTCGACGGCAGCGGCATGCTGCGTCAGCAGGAGCTGCCGCTCACCCTGGACGGTCTCGACGGCCCGTCGGGACTGGGCGTAAGGGTGACGGTCACCCCCGGAGCGGGGGGAGCCACGTCCCGGGTCCTCGAACTGACCGGCCCGCCCCACCTCGCCGGTTCCTTCCAACTGGCCCCGGTGGACGGCTCGCTCGCGGCGCGGCTGCCCGACGGCTTCACCGTGACCGACACGGTGACCGGCAGCCGCTTCCACTTCGACGCCGACGGCCGCCTCGCGTTCCGGGACCTGCCGTCGCGCGACGGCTCGGGCTTCCTGCGCCACACCGAGGGCGTACCCGACGCTCCGCCCGTCCGGCTGGACGACCCGCTGGACGAGGGCGTCACCGACATGACGCGGATCTTCGACCGCACCCTGGACGAGGCGACGGCGGGGCGCGCCCTGCCGGAGAACACCGCGGTAAACCCGACGGGCATCGGCGGAGCCCCGGACCTCCCGCGCATAGCGCCGGAGTCCCCGGCCTCCTGGCACACCGCACCCGAATCCCTGACCTCCCCACACACCACGCCCGAATCCCCGAACTCCTGGCACACCGCACCCGAATCCCCGGACTCCTGGCACACGGCCCCCGAATCCCCGATCTCTCCCCACACCACCGACGGCTCCGAACCGCTGAGCACGTTCGGCTCGGGCCCGGATCTGCCCCGCAACCGACTCCATGAGGTCACCGCCCAGGCCCACGCAGAAATCAGGCGGGGAGCCGCCAGGGCTCTGCGGCACTATCTGAACCTGCCCTCGGCGACGCGTCTGGAGGACCTGGAGAGCGGCGTCGCTCGCACCGTCGGCGACTTCACCGTCACACCGACACCGCACGGCGGACCCGGCGGCAGCCACTACACCGTCACCCACACCCCGTCGGACCTGACCACGAACTTCGGCCCGGAGCTCGAACTCGTCCGCCAGGAGGTGTTCCTGCGCGGCGGCCCCGTCGAGCTGGACGGGCTGAGGCTCGGCGTCACCGGACGCTCGGCCGACGGCGGGCCGTGGACCCCCACCTCCTTCGAGTTCACGGGCGCCCGCCCGGCCGACGACTCCCTCACCCTCACGGATCTCGCCGCGAGCGCCCCGGCGGAGGTGCGCGGGGGCTTCACGGTCACCGACGCGTCCGGCGTCACACGGTGGCACTACGGCCCCGAAGGCACCTTCGCCGTACGGGACGTGCAGTTGTCCGCCGATCGGGGACTGCTCCGCTTCGACTCGGACGCGCCCGCCGGCGTACCACAGGTGCTGGACACGGCGGGCAACCCGTCCGGGGTGCTACGTGTGGAGCGGCTCGACGACGGCCGGATCGCGCTGGTCCCCACCGGTACGGCGGCCCATCCGCTGGAGCGGTCGGTGTTCGACGCCCATGGCGGCACGCTGCTGGACGAGACCATCGCCATCCGCGGGAAGGGCGGCAGGGCCACGGGTGAGTTCTGGAGGATCGACCACGTGGCCGGCAAGGCGGTCCGTACCGACGCCGACGGCACGTCGTTCACCGGCATGTTCGACACCGTCACGGTGGAGAGGTCCGGCACCGGCCAGTTCAGGCTGGCCGCGGCGAGCCCCGGCAAGGTGACCGTCTTCGAACGCGAGGTGCTCGGCAACGGCAACACCCTGCATGTCGACGTGAGCCGCTCGGGACGCGCCCGGTGGACCGAGTTCAACGGCGCGGGCAGCCGGTTCCGGCACGGCGAGCGGATTGGCGACGTGGACCTGCGCACGGTCCACGATGTGCCGGCCGGTTCCTGGCGTGTCCTCAACACCGCCGACGTACGGACGTACACGAAGGCCATCGACGGTGGTCTCCTCCGCGCCGAGAAGGGGACGGACGGCCACTGGACGTGGCAGCGCTTCGGCAAGGACGGCGCCGAGGTCCTGTCCGGGGACCGCCACTGGAGCTGGAACCACGTCGCCTTCAAGGACACCTATCTCGACCCGGTCACCGGCGTGGAGACGGTGGCCCACAGTCACGGTCAGACCTGGCCGTTCGGCGGTCTGCACGGTTCCCGGATGTACCAGGAGCACGCGGTGCTGCCCGGGCTCGCCCCGGCCGGAGGCCGGATCGACGTCGGCGACTACACCGGCTTCAATCCGACGAACGCCCAGATCGAGCGGCTGGAAGCGCTGTCGGACGGCGGGAGCCTCCTCGTCAAGCGGTTCGCCGACATGCGTCCGCCCGCCTCCTTCTGGAAGTCCGCCGCGGGCCGCAACCCGTTCGACGGTTTCTTCAGCGACCTGTTCACGGGCGAGTCCCTGCACCGGGTCAGCTTCTGGACCGAGACCGCGGCCGACGGCACCAAGGTGACCGGCGTCCGGCTCAGCCCCACCGGCTCCAACTGGATCGACATCGACCAGTACGGCCGCGTCGTGCGGGAGAGCCGGAAGCTGGAGAACGGCCACGTCATCGAGGTCGGACGCAGCGCGGAGGACCCCACGCGGTGGGCACCGGTCCCGGAGTTCCGCAACGGCGGCTCATACGAACTGCACTGGAAGGACACGACGACCGGCCGGACCGGTACCCGGCACGTCGACGGCTCCGGGCGGTGGCGGGACCTCTTCAGCGACGAGAACGGCGTCGAACGGGTACAGCTGCGCAGCCAGGGCAAGGGGACCCGGGAGTACCTGCACGACGCCCCCTCCACCGAGGAGCTCCGCCTCCACGACAACGCCGGCTTCTGGGTCGACAGGAACTCCCAGCAGCACATCTCCGGCCGCCGCGACCTGGTGGACAGGAAGATCGTGGAGTCGTCCGGCAGCCCCTACCGCACCAGGTGGACCTGGAAGTCGTACGACCGGAGCGCCCCGGACACCGTCATCGGCGAGGGCATACGCAGGCAGAACCGGGGCTCGTTCTACTCGCGGCCCTGGGACGACTCGTTCAAGGACTTCGACACGAGCGGCACCCTCGTACGCGAGCGTCACGCCACCGACACCGGCAGCTCCTGGATCGACGCGGGGCGGCAGGACGACGGCACCTGGAAGTGGACCAGGAGGGCCGCCGACGGCTCGGTCCACTCCGAGGGCGTCCGCGTGCACGACGACACCGGCAACGGGCAGTGGCGGGACCTCGTCGACGGCCACGAGGTCAGACGGCTGGTCGGGGGCCGGGTCCGCGAGTACCAGTACGAGATCCTCACCCCGCAGTCGCCGGCGGCGCCTGCGGCGCCCCTCTCCAGGGGCACACTGGCGGACCTCCTCGCCGACTCCGCCCGCCGCTTCGAGCCGCCCGCCACCGTCCGCGTCGACCCCGACGTCTGGAAGGAGTACGACGCCGCCAAGGTCTTCCGCGAGCGCGTCGCCGTGGACGGCGTCCCCGGCCGCCACCGGGTGGTCGACAAGCAGTGGGGCCAGTGGGCGGAGTTCCAGAACGGCCACCTGGTCCAGCGGCGCAGCGTCAACGGAAGGGTCTGGACGACCGACACGTTCGGCCGTGTGAGCACCTCCGGTCCGGCCAGAGTCCTGCAGTTCCTGTCGGGGGGCCTGCCCCGGATCGGCGGCGACATCGGCCTGCCCGGCAGCCGCGGCTGGGCTCGGATCGGCCGGGAGGTGGACTTCCGCGGCGCGGACGTCGAGTTCATGGGCCATCTGCGGGAGATCCAGGACGTGTGGCACGGCCCGTTCACGGGCTTCAGGGACGGCGATGTCGTCGAGATGCCGATGTGGCAGCGCGAGCTCCGCAGCGGTCTGACGACGTTCGCCACGGGCTTCGTCACCGACTTCACCGCCGGCCTGGTGATCACGGCCGCCACCACCGGCGACGTCACCGAAACCGACGTCTACAAGGCGCTGCTCGCCGGCGCGGTCGGCGGCACCTTCAACAGCGGGCTCACCGTGCTCTACAACCAGACCCGCCTGGGCTGGCTGAAGAACCGCATGGGCACGATGGACTGGGGCGGGCACCCGAACCAGACCCAGACCACCGCGACCGACGACTGGGGGACCGACTTCTCCGCCCAGGACAAGGCCACCCGCTGGCGCAACGCCACCTACGCCAACACCTTCGGCCTGGCCACCGGCGCGGTCAGCGCGTTCGTCAGCAACGCCATCAGTGCCTCGGTCTTTGGCGTCAACGGCCAGGAGGTCAAGGGCTGGGACGCGCTCGTGGCCGGCGGGTGGGGCGCCGCGGGCTCCCTGTTCAGCGGTGTGAGCATCGGTCTGGCGCGCAACGCCTGGCATCTGTCCACCGGTTCCCGGGTCTTCCACAAGGGCGGACTCGGCGAGCTGGGCATGAACTGGGCCGAGTCCGCGCTGTCCCGCTACCTCACCTTCGTGATCACGGAGGCCGACAACAAGAACGGCGGCAACCTGCCCGGTCCCGGCCGGGCGTTCCCTCCGCCACCGGCCACGACACCTCCGC
>NZ_VJZC01000571.1 GCF_009377185.1 Streptomyces spongiae | reverse complement strand
ACTGCACCCCGCACCCCGCAGACTGGACCCCGTGACCCTCCTGACACTCCTCGAAGTCGAGACCCTCGCCCGTGAGGCGCACGCCGCCCAGAGCGACAAGGCCGGACGGCCCTACGCGGAACACCTGCGGGCCGTGGCCGAGGGTGTGCGCGCCCGTGGCGGTGACGAGGAGCAGATCGCGGCGGCCTGGCTGCACGACGCGGTGGAGGACGACGCGCTGTCGGAGGAGTGGCTGCGCGGGGCCGCGCTGACGGACCGTACGAAGGACGTCGTGCGGGCGCTCACCAAGCGGCCCGGCGAACCCCCTGAGGAGTACGCGGCGCGCATCCTCGCCACCCCGGGCGCCCTGCTGGTCAAGGAGGCCGACCTGGCGCACAACGCCGACCCCGCCCGGCTCGCGGTCCTCGACGAGGCGACCCGCGCCCGGCTGGAGAGGAAGTACGCCCACATGCGAAGCCTCCTCGGCCTGACGGCCGAGGAGGCGAGAGGTGAAGGGAGCTGAGAGCGGTCAGGTCCTGGCGTCGGCCTTGCTGCCCTTGCCGGACTGCTTGGCGCCGCCCTTGCCGGACTGCCCGGCGGCCTTGCCGCGCTCCCGCGCCAACTCCGTCGCGTCCCGCTTGAACGCCCACTCCATCTTCGGCTCCATCGCGAACCGGAACATCCGCTGCACCGGCGGAGTGCACAGCGCCGTGATGACCGCGGCCGCGAACAGCGTGACGAAGATCTCGCCGACCGGCTGGTAGACCCAGTCGTAGGTGTCGTACCAGCCCCAGAAGCGGGACCCCTTGGCGAGGAAGCCGTGCAGCAGGTAGCCGTAGAGCGTGCCCGCGCCGAGCACCGTGAACCACATCTTGCGGCGCGGCACCCAGGCGAAGAAGCAGGCCGTGAGCACCATCGAGCAGCCGAAGAGCGCGAGCGTCATGACGACGCCGGACCACCACGGAGCGCCCAACTCCTGTGCGCTGTCACGGTGGTAGAACCACGCCGAGGTCATACGGGGCGCCGCCCAGTACGCGACCGCCAGGGCCACCGCGAACACCGGCACCGACAGGATCCGCACCTCGCGGCGCCGCATCAGCTGGAAGTGCTCGGGCTTCATGCACAGACCCACGACGAAGAACGGCATGAACTGCAGGGCGCGCTGGAGGTCCAGGTCGTCGCCGATGTCGGGCGAGACCGAGGCGAGGACGGCGATGGCCAGCGCGAGCGGCACGGGCCAGCGCACGACCTTCCACAGCGGGGTCGTCATCCGCCACACGAACAGCGCGATCAGGAACCAGGTGAGGTACCACGGGTCGAGCAGGCTGATCGGATGGCTCGGGGCGTCGTCGGCCCAGCGCTTGAAGAAGGAGTACGCCACCTCGAAGATCACGTACGGGACGGCGACGCCGGTGACCAGGCGCCGGAGCCGGTCGGGGCGCATGTCGAAACTGCGCGAGAAGTAACCGGAGATGACGATGAACGCCGGCATGTGGAACGTGTAGACGACCATGTAGAGCGCCTCGGCGGCGCGGCTGTGGCCGGTGAGGGGCTGCCAGGCGTGACCCATCGCGACGAGCACGATGGCCAGGTACTTGGCGTTGTCGAAGAACGCGTCGCGCTGTTTGACCGGTCTGGCGTCCGCCGCGGTGGCACTCGTGGCCGGCCGCGCCGTGTGGGGGGAACGCGGGCTCGGCACTCCGTCCGTCGGCTGCTGAGCCGGGGGGAGCGGCGCCCTGGGGCCGTGCGGTCGCAGCGAGTTCGTCACAGACCCTCCCACCGGGAAGTCCGGGGGACGGTCCGGGCACTCGCTGCGTGTGCGGGGGATGAGGCAGCGGTGAACATCTGAGGCACCCTAGCGTTGTCTGTGCGATTTAGTAAAACCCTCGACGTGAATCCCGTATTACCGCCTGCGAGTACCCGGATTTGACGAAGGGGCACACGTCGATTGCTATACCGGCAACGTGCCGTTTACTGCCCTTCTGTCCTCATTCTTCCGGACTAAATGGTGCATAACGTTCGCGGGCGACTCTGGTGAAATGTCCGCTTCCTCAGGGGACTTGGTGTGCCTGTGGCAACAATTCGAAATAGCTGCGAACAGGATGTGTGTGCATGGAAACGATCACCTCCGAATTCGACCACGGGTGACTCCTCGAATTGCCGTGCGGTGTGCGGCCGTTGAGGGTGAAGGTGCGCAGGTCCAGCACGACGAACGGTCAACGTTGGCCCACCTGTCGCATACGTGAGCCGGGTTGGTGGCACGATGGTTCCGACGGGGGTGTGCGGGGCCGGCACTCCCGGGCCGGGTGAGCGGACCGACCGAGGGTGTGATGAGTTGTGGCCATTTCGCTGTCAGTGGTGCTGCTGTTGGCGATCATCCTTGTGGTGTTGCTGCGAGGAGGGAACATCAAGGCCGGACCTGCGGTCGTCGCCGTGCTCTTCGGCTTCTTCCTCGCCTCGACCGGCATGGCCGACGACATCCAGCGGTTCCTCAACTCCATAGCCGAGACCCTGAACTCGATCCAGTTCTAGCCCCGCGGTCGGTCGCTCCGGGGAGGGCGCCCCACCGTGCTCGCGGGGGCCGCGGTGGCGCGGGGGCACAGCGGGCTGAACGCCACGCCGGAAAACGATCAGGGCCAGGTGGAGGATCGAACCTCCGACCTGGCCCTGAGCCGATCAGAGCGGGCGACGGGAATCGAACCCGCGTAGCTAGTTTGGAAGACTAGGGCTCTACCATTGAGCTACGCCCGCACACGTCGCGCCGCAGGTCAGGTGACCGCGGCACTGGATGCATCGTAGCGGGTCGGACACCCTCACCGCACACCCCGTTTCCCGGCCGCACCGGCGCGGGACCCTCGCTCGGGAAATGCGGCAGCCGCACTGCCTGCGGGCATGTACCCTACGTGTCGCACCAGACGGGGTGTGGCGCAGCTTGGTAGCGCGTCCGCTTTGGGAGCGGAAGGCCGTGGGTTCAAATCCCGCCACCCCGACCACCAGCCGGAACCCGCCACGGGAAGCCCGGAGCGTCACGCTCTTCTTTTGGGGGCGCGAACCGCCTGCGGTTACTATGCAAGCTGCGCGCCCGTGTGTCTGCATTGTTACGTCTCTCAGGGCCCGCGAATCCGCTGAGGCTCTGCTCCGGTCGTCCGTACCGGTGGCAGCGCACAGGCAGAAACCCAAGAAGTCAGCCACAAGGAGACCGAACCGTGAAGAGCGCCGTGGAGACCCTGAACCCGACTCGGGTTCGGCTCACTGTCGAGGTGCCCTTCGAGGAGCTCAAGGACAGCCTCGACGCGGCGTACAAGAAGATCAACCAGCAGGTCACGGTGAAGGGCTTCCGCAAGGGCAAGATCCCCGCCCGGGTCATCGACCAGCGGTTCGGTCGCGGTGCCGTGCTGGAGGAGGCAGTCAACGACGCGCTTCCGAAGCTCTACACCGAGGCGGTCAACGAGGCCGAGCTGAACGTCCTCGGCCAGCCCGAGGTCGACATCACGGAGCTGAAGGACGGCGAGACGCTGAACTTCACCGCCGAGGTCGACGTCCGCCCCGCCATCGAGATCCCGGACTACTCCGGCATCGAGGTCGAGGTCGACGCCGTCGAGGTCACCGACGAGGACATCGTGAAGTCGGTCGAGCAGCTCCGTGAGCGCTTCGCCTCGACGTCCCCCGTCGAGCGCGCCGCCGCGGACGGCGACGTCGTGACGATCGACCTGGAGGCCAAGGTCGACGGCGAGGTGCTGGAGGACGGCGTCGCCGACGGCGTCTCCTACGCCATCGGCTCCGGCGAGCTGCTCGACGGCATCGACGAGGCCGTGACGGGCCTGGAGGCCGGTGGCGAGACGACCTTCACCTCCGAGCTCAAGGGCGGCTCGGCGGCCGGCAAGGAGGCCGAGGTGACGGTCAAGGTCACCCAGGTCGCCGCCCGGGAGCTGCCGGAGCTGGACGACGAGTTCGCGCAGCTCGCGTCCGAGTTCGACACGCTGGAGGAGCTGCGGGCGGACAGCCGCAAGCGCCTCGAGAACATGAAGCAGTACGACCAGGCCACGCAGGCACAGGAGCGCGTCCTGGAGAAGCTGCTGGAGCTCGTCGAGGTGCCCGTCCCCGAGAAGCTGCTCGAGGACGAGATGAACACCCGCAAGCACAACCTGGAGCACCACCAGCTCGGCCAGATGGGCCTCGACCTCGAGAAGTACCTGGAGCTCCAGGGCAAGACGGCCGAGGAGTTCGACGAGGAGACCCGCGAGGCCGCGGTCAAGGGCATCAAGACCCAGTTCGTCCTCGACGAGCTGGTCTCCAGGGAGAAGCTGAACGTCAACCAGGAGGAGCTCACGGAGCACCTGATGCGCCGTGCCGCCTCCTCCGGTATGTCCCCCGACCAGTTCGCACAGGCGGTCGTCGAGGGCGGCCAGGTTCCGCTCCTCGTCGGCGAGGTCGCCCGCGGCAAGGCCCTGGCCCTGGTCGTCGAGGCCGCCACGGTGAAGGACACCAACGGCGAGGTCGTCGACCTGGACGACGAGGACGAGGAGGAGTCGGAGGGCTCCACCGAGACCGCCGAGACCGCCGAGGCCTCCACCGAGACCCCGGCCGAGGACAAGCCGGACGCCTGACGCCCACGGCACCCGTAACGCACCCCTGACGGGCCCCGAGACCGCGCAAGCGCTTCTCGGGGCCCGTCGGCGTCCGCGCGGCGCCTGGCGCGCTCGCTGGTGGTGTGAGGGGCGCGTACGCGGCTTTCCCGCCGTGGGCGGTTCGCCTCGGGTTCGTACGGGGTCGGGGGCGCGCCGGGAGGTCTCCGTCCTCGGTCCGGCGGTGCTGTAGGTGGGCAGGTCCTCAGCGGCGGACGCCGGCCGCTGCGGGCGGACACCTCCCGGCACACCCCCTGTCGTGCGTACGCGGCTGCGGACCGGCGAGGGCCGAGGACGCGTGTGTCGCCTACGGCACGTACAGGGCCGGCGGTCGTAGGGGGCTGACCGAATGCGGGGCCGGCGGTCGTAGGGGGCTGACGGAACGCGGGACCGGCGGTCGTACGGGACTGGCTGGCGTACGGGACGGGCGGTCGTACGGGGCCAGGGGTGCGTCAGGGTGGCGGCGCATAGGGATGCCGGGCGCGCCCGTGCTCTTAGGGGCGCGGGGAACTGCGCGACCAGCCACAACGCACCCGCACTCGCCCACAACCAGAACCCGGCAGACGAGACCGTCGGCAAGGGGCCCGGGGCGGAGCCCCGTGACGGCGCCCACCGGCAAAGGGCCACTCAAAAGCCAGGGCGAGCCCACAGCAACCGGCCAGCCCAGCGGCAGCGCATGCGCTGACAGCGAACAGTTCCCTCTGCGGGATTCCCCGGAGGGACCCGCGCGTTAGGGTCCATGAATACGAGGGCAGGGGAGCCCCCGGAGCCGCCCCGGCAGGGGCGAGCACGGGATCCCAGGCCCCAGCAGAAGACGTAAGACGGCCCGGCGCCGTCGTAAAGACGAGCAGGTGGATACGTGACGAATCTGATGCCCTCAGCCGCCGGCGAGCCTTCCATCGGTGGTGGCCTCGGCGACCAGGTCTACAACCGGCTGCTCGGCGAGCGGATCATCTTCCTCGGCCAGCCGGTCGACGACGACATCGCGAACAAGATCACCGCACAGTTGCTGCTCCTTGCCGCCGACCCGGACAAGGACATCAACCTGTACATCAACAGCCCCGGCGGCTCGATCACGGCCGGCATGGCGATCTACGACACCATGCAGTTCATCAAGAACGACGTGGTGACCATCGCCATGGGTCTCGCCGCCTCCATGGGCCAGTTCCTGCTCAGCGCGGGCACGCCGGGCAAGCGCTTCGCCCTGCCGAACGCCGAGATCCTGATCCACCAGCCCTCCGCCGGCCTCGCCGGCTCGGCTTCCGACATCAAGATCCACGCGGAGCGGCTGCTGCACACCAAGAAGCGCATGGCCGAGCTCACGGCGCACCACACCGGCCAGGCGGTCGAGCAGATCACCCGCGACTCCGACCGCGACCGCTGGTTCGACGCCTACGAGGCCAAGGACTACGGCCTCATCGACGACGTCATCACGCACGCCGCCAGCTTGCCGGGCGGCGGCGGCACCGGGGCCGTGTAACAGGCGCACGCGGGGCGCGAGCCGGAGTCACCGCACACCGGCGCACGACTCCGGGAAGCCGTACGGACCGTACGGACCGCGCAGGCGGTACGAACCGTACAACGCAGGACCCACGCGACCACGTACGACGACGTGACGACGAGCCGGGATCGGGACGAGGACCAGCAGATCCCGATCACCGGCACGACGTACGACGATGGAAGCGAGGGGACCGCGACCCGGTCTCGACAGCGCACAGCCGACGCGCCAGTACTCCGGCGACCCCGCCCCGCCCCAGGAC
>NZ_VJZC01000057.1 GCF_009377185.1 Streptomyces spongiae | reverse complement strand
CATCCCGAACGAGACCAACCAGCACCCACCCCACACGCTCCCCTCGTACCGCACCGCACCACCAGGAGGCCCCCGGTGAGAGATGTCCGGATAGACCGCAGAGTGTTCCTGCGCGGAGTCGGCTCAGTCGCGGCAGGAATCGCCGCCACGTCGCTCACGGCGTGCGGCACCGGCACCAGCCGGTCCGTCGGCAGCGGCGGCAAGAACTCCAAGTCACTCGTGGTCCGCAACAGCGGCGGCACGTACGGCGAGGCCAACCAGAAGGCCGTCTACGAGCCGTTCACCAAGGAGACCGGCATCCAGGTCAAGGTGGCGAACATCGAGTACGCGCAGATGCTCGCGCAGATCAAGCAGGGCCGCCCGCAGTTCGACGTCATCGACGACTCCATGGCCGACTTCGTGCTCTTCCAGAAGGAGGGCGCCACCGAGGAGTTGGACCACGACCGGCTGAAGAACTTCAAGAGCGCCGGCATCGCCAAGTCGCTGGTCACCTCCAACGCGATCGGCAAGAACTACTGGGCCAGCGTGATGGCCTACCGCACCGACGCCTTCGACGGGAAGAAGCCCTCCTCCTGGGCCGACTTCTGGGACACCAAGGCCTTCCCCGGCAGCCGTGCCCTCCAGGCCCTGGACGCGGACCTGCCCGAGCTGGAGTTCGCCCTCCTCGCCGACGGCGTCCCGCTCGACAAGCTGTACCCCCTCGACGTGGACCGTGCCTTCAAGGCCCTCGACGAGATCAAGGGCTCCGTCAAGAAGTTCTGGGACACCGGCGCCCTGCCCGGAGTGCTGCTCGGACGGGAGGAGGTCGTCGCCTCCAGCGTCTGGCACGGCCGCCTCGACGACCTCATCAAGCAGGGCTCACCGCTCGCCTACCAGTGGAACGGCGCCCGCCGCCAGAGCAACGGACTGGGCATCCCCAAGGGCGCCGAGAACCGCGACGCCGCCTACCAGCTCATCGACTTCGCGCTGCGACCCGACGTGCAGGCCCACTTCGCGGAGATCTACCCGATGGGCCCGACGGTGCCCGCCGCCTACAAGAAGCTCTCCGACACCACGGCCGCCAACCTGGCCAGCTCGCCCGAGCACCTGGAGTCCGGCTTCGACCTGGACGTCCAGTGGTGGATCGACAACCAGGACGCCGTCTCCAAGCGCTGGCAGGAGTGGACGCATGCCTGAGCTCGACGTGATGACCGAGCGACAGACCCCGGCGGCCGACTCGCCGCCGGGGACCGGCACCGGAAAGCCGCTGTCCGTGACGGGGCTGCGCAAGACGTACGGCGGTGGGGTCACCGCCGTCGACGAGGTCTCCATGGAGATCGCGGCCGGCGAGTTCGTCACCTTCCTGGGATCCTCCGGCTCCGGCAAGACCACCACGCTGATGATGATCGCGGGGTTCTGCGAACCGGACTCCGGCAGCATCGTCGTCGGCGGCCGTGACGTGACCCGCCTCGCCCCGCAGAAACGCGGCCTCGGCTTCGTCTTCCAGCAGTACCTCCTCTTCCCGCACATGACGGTCTGGGAGAACGTCGCCTTCCCGCTGCAGCTGCGCGACATACCCAAGGCGGAGCTGCGCCGCAGGGTCGGCGAGACCCTGGAGATGGCCGGGCTGTCCGGCATGGCCCGGCGCAGGCCACGCGAGCTGTCCGGCGGCCAGCAGCAGCGGGTCGCGCTGTGCCGGGCCCTGGTCTACCGGCCCCCGGTGATCCTCATGGACGAGCCCCTCGGCGCCCTCGACAAGAAGCTGCGCGACCAGCTCCAGACCGAGATCAAGCGCATCCAGCGCGAACTCGGTCTCACCGTCATCTATGTGACGCACGATCAGGAGGAGGCGCTCGTCCTCTCCGACCGGATCGCCGTGATGCGCGACGGGCGGGTCGACCAGTTCGACACCCCGCGCGAGCTCTTCGAGCGCCCGCGCACCCCGTTCGTCGCCGACTTCCTCGGTGCCGCCAACTTCCTCGCCGGCCACGTGGAGGAGCAGACCCCGGACCACACGCTCGTACGGCTCGACACCGGCGGTCTCCTCAAGGCCCGCCCGCAGACGGCCCAGGCACCTGCCCAGACCCCGCGGGTCCGGGCCGCGGTCCAGCCCGGCCGGCTCGGGCTGTGTCCCGCAGGCCAGGGCTTCTGTACCGGGACCGTGGAGACGGTCACCTACGTGGGGACCCTGGTCCGCGTCACCGTCCGCCCGGCCGGAGGCGCCGACACCGAACCCGTACGGCTGGAACTGCCGGCCGGACGTGCCCCGGCCCCCGGCGAACGCGTCGGCCTGACCGCCGACCCGGACGACGTCAGCGTCTTCCCCGACAGCGTCTCCGCCCCGGAACTGGGTGTCCCCGCCCCGGAACAGGGTCGCTGAGCCATGGCCGGATCCCTCCTCGCGTCGAAGCCGACACCCGCCGTCACCCCCTCGCCCGTGCCGCGGCGTGGCCGGCTCCGTCGAGCGCTCTCCGACCGCCGCACCCGCTTCGGGCTGCTCAACGCCGCGCCGGTCGTCGTCTACCTGCTGATCCTCTTCATCTATCCGATCTTCAGCACCCTGCTCCTCAGCCTCAAGGGCGAGGAGGGCGGCTGGACCCTGCACTGGTACGCCGACGCGTTCCGCGGCGCGAACCTGGAGATCCTGCTCACCACCCTGCGGATCTCCACCGAGACCTCACTGCTCAGCCTGGTCATCGGCTTCCTGCTGGCCGCCGCCGTGTCCCGCCTCAAGCCCCTGTGGGCCGGACTCGTGATGCTCGTCGTGATCGTCCCGCACTTCATCAGCGCGCTGGTGCGTACCTACGGCTGGATCATCCTGCTCGGCGAACACGGCGTGATCAACAACGCCCTGACGGACCTTCATGTCCCGGGCGCGCCCTTCCAGTTGCTCTACAACGAGCTCGGCGTCGTCATCGGCACCACCTCCGTGATGCTCCCGTACACCGTCCTGCTGCTGTACGCCGTGATGCGCGGCACCGACCGGCGGCTGCTCGCCGCCGCGGCCGGCATGGGCGCCGGACGTCTGACGATCTTCCGCAGGATCTATCTGCCGCTCGTCGCGCCCGGCCTCGTCAACGCGGGCATCCTCTGCTTCATCCTCTGCCTCGGCTACTACCTCACGCCCGCCCTCATGGGCGGCCCGAAGCAGACCATGGTCGCCTCGCTCATCGACGAGCAGGTCATGAGGCAGAACCAGTGGAACGGCGCCTCGGCGCTCGGCATCATCCTGCTCCTGCTCACCTTCGCCGGACTGCTGCTCCTGCGCCTGGTCAAGTCGCTCGGCGACGCCGCCCGGAAGCGGGGTGCGGCATCGTGATCGAGCTCCGCTCCACCCTCGCCGGACGCATCTGCCTGACCGTCCTGTCCACGCTGATCCTGCTGTTCCTCGCCCTGCCGATCGTCCTCATCGTCGTCACCTCCTTCGGCAGCGACGCCTTCGGCTCCTTCCCGCCGGACTCCTGGACGCTCAGCTGGTACGAGAACCTGTTCGCCGACGGTAGCAAATGGCCGGCCGCGCTCTCGCTGAGCGCCCTGGTGGCCGCGATGACCACCGTGTTCTCGCTCGCCCTGGGCATGACCGCGGCGACCGCGCTGGTCCGCAGCGAACTGCCGTTGCGCTCGGCGGTCTACGGGCTCGTCCTCGCACCCCTGGTGATCCCCCAGGTCGTCGTCGCTCTCGGATTGTTCCTGCTCTTCGAGCCCGCCGCGATGCTCGGCAGCCCGATCGCCATCGCGCTCGGCCACACCGTGCTCGCCTCACCCATCGCCGTGATGATCCTCATGGCCACCCTGAAGGGCATCGACGAACGGCTGGAGGACGCGGCGGCCAGCATGGGCGCGAGCCGCCTCACCGTCGCCCGGCGCATCACCTTCCCGCTGGCCGCGCCCGGCATGATCGCCGCCGCCGTCTTCTCCTTCATCACCAGCTTCGACGAGTTCTTCATCTCCCAGTTCCTGTCCTCCGTGGACACCGTGACCCTTCCGGTCCAGGTGTTCAACGTCCTCCAGTTCGATGTCGACCCGTCGGTGACCGCCGTCAGCGCGATCCTCATCGCGGTCGCCGTCGTGGCCCTCGCCCTGGTCGGCGTGGTGCGCAAACTCAGCGGCACCGGCAAGCAGGACGGCCTGCTGCCCACCGAGCCCGCCGTGGGCCTGCCCGCCGGAAGTGAGACCCGATGACGACCAGCACCCGCACCCCGTCCGGCGAGCTGTCCGCGTCCGCGGCCAGACACCTGCTCCTGAACATGACCCCCAACGGCTCCCTCGGCGCGGAAGGGGAGAACCTCTTCGTCGTCCAGCGCGGCGACGGCCCGTACGTCGACGACGCGGACGGCAGACGCTACATCGACGGCCTCTCCGGCCTGTACTGCTGCCAGCTCGGCTACTCCTACGCCCCCGAGTTCGCCGAGGCCGCCGAACGACAGCTGCGCGAACTGTGCTTCAGCCCCCTGTGGTCCGCCTCCGCGCACCCGACGGCCATCGAACTCGCCGAGCGGCTGTCCCGGATCGCCCCAGACGGCATCGAGCACACCTTCTTCTCCGGCGGCGGCGCCGAAGCCGTGGAGACCGCCTGGAAGATCGCCCGCCGCTACCACGCCCTGCGCGGCGAACCCGGCCGCACCAAGGCCATCGCCCGCAGCGGCGCCTACCACGGGCTGACCGTGGGCGCCCTCTCGCTCACCGACGACCCCGGACTCAAGGAACCGTACGGTCCACCGGCGATCGACACCCGGTTCGTGTCCCACACCAACCGCTACGGACTGCCGGGCGAGTTGGCCGACGACGCGGCCTTCACGGCGCGTCTGCTGGGCGAGCTGGAGGCCGCGATCCTGGCCGAGGGCCCGGAGAGTGTGGCCATGCTCATCGCCGAACCCGTGCAGAACCGCGGCGGCTGCATCACCCCGCCCGAGGGCTACTGGCCGGGCCTCAGGGCCCTGGCCGACCGGTACGGATTCCTGCTCGTCGCCGACGAGGTGATCACCGCCTTCGGCCGTCTGGGGGAGTGGTTCGGCGGCGACCGCTACGGCGCCCGCCCCGACATCGTCACCGTCGCCAAGGGCATCACCGCCGGATACGCCCCCATGGGCGCCACCCTCGTCAGCACCCGGGTCACCGAGGTCCTCAACCGGCCCGGCGCGGTCCTCAACCACGGCTACACCTTCGCCGGACACCCCCTCAGCGCGGCCATCGCCCTGCGCAGCCTCCAGATCATGGAACGCGACCGGATCCTCGACAACGTCCGCGCTCTCCAGGACCACCTCGCGGGGCGCATGGCCTCCCTCACCGAGCTCAGCATCGTCGGCGACGTGCGCGGAGCCGGCTTCTTCTACGCCTGTGAACTCACCGGCGACCTGGAGGACGGCGGATTCAGCGACACCGCCCGCGCCGCCCTCGTCGCCGACCTGATCCCCCGCCGGCTGCGCGAGGCCGGGCTCCTCGCCCGGGTCTACAACCGCGCCGCCCCCCTGGTCCAGATCGCACCCCCGCTGATCAGCGATCGGCACCTCCTCGACGCCATCGCCGACATCATCGCGGACACCCTCGACGAGGCGTCGGCCCACCTGTGACATCCGTATCCGAAAGGAACACCCGCATGTACTCCATCGGCCCGCTGACCGTCGCCCCCGGCGAGCGCGCCCAGGGACTCATCCCGGTCGGCACCAGCACCTACGGCGTGGAGCTCGGCATACCGCTGATCGTCGTCAACGGCACCGAGCCCGGCCCGGTGCTGTGCGTGGACGCGGGCGTGCACGGCGACGAGTACGACGGCCAGGAGGCCATCCGCCGCGTCCTCGCCGAGACCGACCCGGCCACGCTGCGCGGCACCCTGGTCGGCATCCCCTGCATGAACACCCCCGCGTTCGAGGCGGCGGCCCGCACGAGCGGCCTGGACCACCTGAACCTCAACCGCATCTTCCCCGGTGACGCCGACGGTTCGTACTCCCTGCGCCTGGCCGCCACCTTCGTCGAGCAGGTCGTCCCCGCCATCGACGCCCTCGTGGACCTGCACACCGGCGGCACCTTCGGCGAGATCGCACCCCTGACCATCGTCCAGGGCGGCTACGAGGACCTGGCCATGGGCATCGGACTGGCCGCCGGGCACCAGCTGATCTGGAAGGGCGGCAAGTGGGGCGGAACGGTCCGCCACCCCACCCTCGCGGCGGGCAAGGCGGCCATCACCATCGAGGCGGGCGGCGGCACCTACCGCGAATCCACCGTCGAACTGCACATCGACGCGGTGCGCAACATCATGCGGCAACTCGGCATGACCGACGGTCCGGCCGAACTGCGCGACACCTACACGGCGGTCTCCGGAACCTTCGCCCGCTCGGCGTCCGGCGGTTTCTTCGTCGGGCACGCCGACCCGGGGGAGAACTGCAAGGAAGGCGACCTGATCGCCCACATCGTCGACCACTACGGCAACACGCTGGAGGAGGTGCGCGCCCCACAGGACGGCATCGTGCTGTGGGTGCGAAGGATCCGTACCGTCCGTCCGGGCGACGAGGTCGTCATCTTCGGCGAGGTGCAGGGGGAGATCCGGCCGTGAGCGACGACACCCGGCTGTTGCTCGTCGACGGCAAGCGGGTCCCCGCCGCCGACGGCCGCACCTTCAGCGTCCTGGACCCGTCGAACGGGTCGGCCTTCGCGGAGGTCGCGCTGGCCGGTCCGCAGGACGTGGACCAGGCGGTGGCGGCGGCCAGGGCGGCGTTCACGGCACCGGAGTGGGCCCGGCTGCGCGCCGCCGACCGGGGCAGGGTGCTCCAGCGCATCGCCGGAGCGATCCGGGCGGACGGCGAGCGGCTCGCCCGGCTGGAGAGCCAGGACGTCGGCAAGCCGCTGAGCCAGGCGAAGGCCGACGTGGAGGCCGCGGCCCGCTACTTCGAGTTCTACGCGGGCGTCGCCGACAAGCTCGGCGGTTCCACGATCCCCCTCGGCCCCGGCCTCATCGACTACACCGTCCGTGAGCCGATCGGTGTCTCCGGCCAGATCATCCCGTTCAACTACCCGCTCCAGAACACCGCGAGGGGCTCCGCCCCGGCGCTGGCCGCCGGCTGCACCGTGGTGCTCAAGCCCTCGCCGGAGGCACCGCTCACCCCACTGGAGATCGGCCGCATCGCCCTGGAGTGCGGCCTCCCGCCGGGCGTCCTGAACGTCCTGCCCGGGGACGGCGAGACGGGCGCGGCCCTCGCCGGGCACCCGGACATCGACCAGGTCACCTTCACCGGTTCGGTGCCGACCGGCATCAAGGTCGCGCAGGCGGCCGCGGCCAACGTGGTTCCCTCGGTCGTGGAACTGGGCGGCAAGTCACCGGTCGTGGTCTTCGCCGACGCCGACTTCGACCTGGCCCTGGGCGCCGTCGCGGGGTCCGTCTTCGGCAACGCCGGGCAGACCTGCTCGGCCGGCACCCGGCTGCTGCTCCAGCGCGGCGCCGAGGAGTTCCTCGACAAGCTGGTCGCCCACGCCGCCTCACTGCGGCTGGGCCCCGGCCTGGACGACCCGGACGTCGGCCCGCTGGTCGCAGCCCGGCAGCGCGATCGGGTCCTCGGCTATCTGGACCTGGCGCGTGCGGAGGGCGCGAGCGTGCTGACCGGCGGCAAGAGCCCGACGGACCCGGCACTCGCGGACGGCTACTACGTCGAGCCGACCGTCCTGACCGGCCTCACCCACGAGGCCCGCTGCGCCCGTGAGGAGATCTTCGGACCCGTCGTCACGGTCATCGAGTTCGACGACACGGCCGAGGCGCTCGCCCTCGCCAACGACAGCGAGTACGGCCTGGCCTCGTACGTCTGGACCCGTGACCTCGACAAGGCGCTGCGCATGGCGGAGGGCATCCGGGCCGGTCAGGTCTACGTCAACGCCACCGGCGTCGGCACCGGCGTCGAGCTTCCCTTCGGCGGCTACAAGCACAGCGGCTGGGGCCGGGAGAAGGGCCTGGAGGCGCTGGCGAGCTACACCCAGACGAAGAACGTCTGCATCGGGTTCGGGGACCGCTCATGAGGTACCGCAGGCTCGGTGAACGCGGGCCCGCCGTCTCGGTGGTCGGCGTCGGCGGCAACAACTTCGGCTCCCGCCTCGACGAGGACGGAACGAAGGCCGTCGTCCACGCGGCCCTGGACGCCGGTGTCACCCTGTTCGACACCGCCGACATGTACGGCGGGTTCGGCGACCGGGGCGGCTCGCGCGGCGACGGGGAACGGCTCCTGGGCGCCGCTCTCAAGGGCCACCGCGACGACGTCGTCCTGGCCACCAAGTTCGGCATGGAGATGGGTCCGGAGGCGGACCTGTACGGTCGGCGCGGAGCGGCCCCCTACATCCGGTACGCCGTCGAGGCATCGCTGCGCAGGCTCGGCACCGACCGGATCGACCTGTACCAGTACCACGAGCCCGACGGAGTCACCCCGCTCGACGAGACCGTGGCCGCCCTGTGCGAACTCGTCGACGAGGGCAAGATCCGTCACATCGGCTGCTCCAACCTGCCGCCCGAGCTGCTCACCGAGGCGTTCGTCAGCACCCAGGCCCGCTACCACCTGCTCGACCGCGGCGCGGAGACCGGACTGGTCCCCGCCTGCCTGCACCACGGCATCGGCCTGCTCCCGTACTACCCGCTGGCCAACGGCCTGCTCAGCGGCAAGTACCGGCGCGGCGAGGAGCCACCGCCCGGCAGCCGGCTGTCCTGGCGGCAGGGCTGGCTCACCGAAGCCGCCCTCGACCGCGTCGAGGCACTCACCGTGTACGGCGCCGAACGCGGCCTGACCCTGCTCCAGGTCGCCGTCGGCGGACTTGCCGCCCTGCCCGCCGTCGGCTCCGTCATCTGCGGCGCCATGACCCCCGAACAGGTCACCGCCAACGCGGCGGCGGCCGAGTGGATCCCCGACGCGGCCGACCTCGTGGCACTCGACGCGATCGTGCGCCCCGGCGAACAAGTCGTCTGACCCCCGAAACCCCCTGAAGCGAGGCTGAACCCCATGCGAGAGATCGTCACCTTCGACGCCTACGGCACCCTGGTCGACTTCCAGCTCGGCCCCACCACCCTGAAGGTCCTCGCCGACCGGCTCGACCTGGACGGCCTGGACGTGGACGAGTTCCTCGACGACTTCCGTGTCATCCGCTTCCAGGCCGTCCTGGAGCCCTACCGTCCCTACCACGAGGTCCTGCACTCCAGCCTCAGGATGGCCATGCGCCTGCACGGCCTGGAGTACCGCACGTCCGACGGTGACGCCCTCGTCGAGGCCGTCCCCACGTTCGGTCCCTTCCCCGAGGTCCCGGACGCCCTGCGCGCTCTCAAGTCCCGCTACGAGATCGCCATCATCTCCAACACCGACGACGACCTCATCGCCCGGAACGTCGCGGGCATCGGGGTCGAGTTCGACCACGTCATCACCGCCCAGCAGGCGCGGGCGTACAAGCCGGACCGGCAGACCTTCGAGCACGCGTACAAGACCATGGACGTCGACCCCTCCCAGGTCATCCACACCGCCCAGGGCTGGGAGTACGACCTCATCCCCACCCGCGACCTCGGCCTCAGGCGCCGTGTCTGGATCAACCGTTACGGGCGCCGCGGCAGCACGGACTACCAGCCGTACGACGAGCTGCGCGACCTGTCGGGCCTGCCCGCCCTCCTCGGCTGCTGATCAGGAGCCCTCGCCATGAAGCAGATCCCTTACTGGCTCGACACCGCCCCGCCCCTGCCCGACCGGTCGGGCAGGGAACTCCCCGAGTCCGCCGACGTGGTCGTGATCGGCGGCGGTCTCACCGGCCTGTCCACCGCCTACCACACCGCTCGCAAGGGCGCCCGCGTCGTCCTCGTCGAGAAGGACAAGGTCGGTTCGGGCGCCTCCGGGCGCAACGGCAGCATGTGCACCCAGGGCATCACCATCGGCGTCGCCGAGGCCCGTAAACGCTACGGACAGCAGCGCGCCCGCGAGCTCTACGACGCGTTCCGCGAAGCCGTCGACGTCGTCGAGGAACTGACCCACAAGGAACAGATCGACTGCGACTTCAACCGCTCCGGCCGCCTCGGAGTCGCCTACAAACCCCAGCACTTCGAGGCGATGAAGGCCACCCGGCGCGACCTGGCCGAGAACTTCGACCACCACACCACGCTGCTGACGAAGAGCGACCTGCGCGGAGAACTGGGCTCGGACTACTACCACGGCGCCCTGCTCGACCCGCTCAGCGCCGGACTGCACGTGGGCAAGTACGTCCACGGTCTGGCCGAGGCCGCCGAACGCGCCGGCGCACAGATCCACGAACGCAACGCGGCCACCGGTCTCACCCGCCTGCCGGGCGGCGGCTTCCTCGTCGAGACCCTGCACGGCACCATCCTCGCCCAGCAGGTCATGGCCGCCACCGACGCCTACACCGACAAGGCGATGCCCTGGTTCCGCAAGCGGCTGATCAACGTCGGCAGCTTCATCGTGGTCACCGAGCCGCTGGGGGAGGAGCGCGCCCGCGAAGTCATCCCGAACGCCCGCCTGGTGGTCGACTCCAAGAACATCGGCCACTACATCCGCCTCACTCCGGACCACCGCCTCGCGTTCGGCGGCCGGGCCCGCTTCGCGCCCTCCAACCCCGCCTCGGACCTCAAGAGCGGAGACGTACTGAAACGGGAGATGGCCGAGATCTTCCCCCAGCTGGCCGATGTCCGGATCGACTACGTGTGGGGCGGCAGCGTCGGCTTCTCCTGGGACCGCGTCCCGCACGCGGGCGAGACGGGCGGCCTGTACTACTCCATGGGCTACTGCGGCCACGGCGTCCAGATGGCCACCTACATGGGCCGGGCGGTCGCCGACATGATGGACGGCAACCCGGAGGCCAATCCCCTGCGCGGCCTCGGCTTCCCCAAGGTCCCCGTCCCCTTCTACAACGGCACCGCCTGGTTCCTGCCGTTCGGCGGGGCCTACTACAAGGCCAAGGACCGTTTGCGCTGAGCCGGCGCGTCCGGCGGGCGCGGTCCGATTGGGCCGTGTGGTGGCCGGCACCGCACTGGGGTGGGCAGTTCGGGGAACGCAAGCTCTATGACGGAGACGACAGAACTCGGGCTGCCCAAGGGAATCCAGGCGTGCCTCCTCGACCTCGACGGGGTCATCACCAAGACCGCCGTGGTCCACGCGGCCGCGTGGAAGCGGACGTTCGACGACTTCCTGAGGCAGCGCGACGGCGACGGCTTCCGGCCGTTCGACGATGCCACCGACTATGACGAGTACGTGGACGGACGCCCCCGTGCCGACGGCGTCCGCACCTTCCTGGCCTCCCGCTCCATCGAACTCCCCGAGGGCGAGCCCGACGACCCGCCCGACGCGGCGACGGTCCACGGCATCGGCAACCGCAAGAACGAACTGCTGCTGGAGCTGATCCGCACCGGCGGCGTCGAGGCGTACGAGGGCACGGTGCGTTACGTGGAGGCGGTCCGCGCGCACGGGCTGCGCACCGCCGTGGTGTCGTCCAGCGCCAACTGCCGTGACGTCCTGCGGTCGGTGGACGCGGAGCACCTCTTCGACGTGCGGGTCGACGGGATCGTGGCCGCCGAGCGGGGGCTGCCCGGCAAGCCGCGGCCCGACACGTTCATCGCCGCCGCGCAGGACCTCGGTGTCGAGCGGCACGAGGCCGCCGTGTTCGAGGACGCGCTGGCCGGCATGGACGCCGGACGCGCGGGCCACTTCGGGTACGTCGTCGGGGTGGACCGCGTCGGACAGAGCGACGCCCTGTACGCCCACGGCGCCGACCGCGTCGTACGGGACCTCGCCGAACTGCTGGAGCGGCCGTGATCACCCACAGGTCCTACGCCGTCGAGCCCTGGTGCCTGCGCGAACACGCGCCGCACCTCGACGTGCTGCCGCAGAGCGAGTCGGTGTTCGCGCTGTCCAACGGCCACGTCGGCTGGCGCGGCAACCTCGACGAGGGCGAACCGCACGGGCTGCCCGGCTCGTACCTGGGAGGCGTCCACGAACTCCACCCGCTGCCCTACGCGGAGGCGGGCTACGGCTATCCGGAGTCCGGGCAGACGGTCATCAACGTCACCAACGGCAAGATCATCCGGTTGCTCGTCGACGACGAGCCGTTCGACCTGCGCTACGGCCGGCTGCGCTCCCACGAACGCGTCCTCGACCTGCGCACCGGACTGCTGCGGCGCACCTGCGAGTGGACGTCTCCGGCCGGGTCCACCGTACGGGTGCGCTCCACCCGCCTGGTGTCGTTCACGCAGCGCGCGATCGCCGCCGTCGCCTACGAGGTGGAGGCGGTGGGCTGCGAGGCCCGGATCGTGGTGCAGTCCGAGCTGGTGGCCAACGAGCAACTGCCCGAGCGGAAGGGCGATCCCCGGGCGGCGGTCGCCCTGCAGTCGCCGCTGCAGCCGGAGGAGCACTTCGCGGACGGCCACCGGCTGCGGCTCGTGCACCGCACCCGGCGCAGCGGCCTGCGGGTCGGGGCGGCAGCCGACCATGTCGTCACGGGGCCCGAACCGACCGGGACCCGCGCCGAGAGCAGGGACGACGTCGCCCGCCTCACCGTCACCTCGGTCCTCGAACCGGGGCAGACGCTGCGGGTCGACAAGCTCGTCTCCCACGGCTGGTCGAGCACCCGCTCCCTGCCCGCCGTCAGCGACCAGGTCGACGCCGCCCTCGCGGCGGCCGGGCACGGCGGCTGGCAGGGACTCGTCGACGAACAGCGCGCCTACCTGGACGCCTTCTGGGCGCGGTCCGACGTCGAGGTCGACGGCGACGAGGAGATCCAGCAGGCGGTGCGGTTCGGTCTGTTCCACGTGCTGCAGGCCGGGGCCCGCGCCGAGCGGCGCGCGATCCCCGCGAAGGGCCTCACGGGCTCCGGCTACGACGGCCACGCCTTCTGGGACACCGAGACGTTCGTGCTGCCCCTGCTCACCTACACCTCGCCCGGCGCGGTGGCCGAGGCCCTGCGCTGGCGGCAGAACACGCTGCCCGTCGCCCGCGAGCGCGCGGTCCAACTCGGTCTGCGCGGCGCCGCGTTCCCCTGGCGGACCATAGAGGGCTCGGAGGGCTCCGCGTACTGGCCGGCGGGCACGGCCGCGTTCCACGTGAACGCCGACATCGCCGACGCCGTGGTCCGCTACACGGCCGCCACCGGCGACGCGGCCTTCGAGCGCGACACCGCCGTGGAACTGCTGGTGGAGACCGCCCGGCTGTGGCGTTCGCTCGGGCACCACGACCCCCACGGTGCCTTCCACATCAACGGCGTGACCGGTCCCGACGAGTACAGCGCCGTCGCCGACGACAACACCTACACCAACCTCATGGCCCGGGCGAACCTGCGGGCCGCCGCCGACGTCGTCGAGCGCCACCCGAGGCGGGCCGCGGAACTCGGCGTCGACACCGAGGAGAGCGCCGCCTGGCGGGACGCCGCCGACGCCATGCACATCCCGTACAACCACGACCTGCGCGTCCACGAACAGAACGCGGGGTTCACCCGCTACCAGCGCTGGGACTTCGCGAACACGCGCCCCGACCAGTACCCGCTGATGCTGCACTTCCCGTACTTCGACCTCTACCGCAAGCAGGTCGTCAAACAGGCGGACCTGGTGCTGGCGATGTACAAGTGCGACGACTTCTTCGACGAGGAGCACACGGCCCGCAACTTCGCCTACTACGAGCCCCTGACGGTCCGTGACTCCTCCCTGTCGGCATGCTGCCAGGCCGTCATCGCGGCCCGCGTCGGCCACCTGGCCCTGGCCTACGACTACGTGACCGAGACCGCGCTGATGGACCTTCAGGACCTGGAGCACAACACACGCGACGGCCTGCACATCGCCGCCCTCGCGGGTACGTGGATGGCGCTCGTCGCGGGCTTCGGAGGCATGCGCCACCACGGCGACTCCCTGGAGTTCGCGCCCCGGCTCCCGGAACGGCTGAGCCGCCTGGCCTTCCACGTCGAGCTGCTGGGCAGCCGCCTGCGGGTGGAGATCAAGCCCCGCGCCGCCACGTACACACTCCTGGACGGCGGGCCCCTGACGGCCCGCCACTACGGTGAGCCGTTCACGCTCGACGGCGAGAAACCGCACGCCCTCGACATCCCGGCACCAAGGCCCCGCCCAGCTCCGCAGTCGCCTCCGCACCGGGGGCCGGTACATCCCAGGACATCCTGATTTAGTGCGATATGTGCTTGATATTGCCCTGTGAGGTATTTAGCGTTCGCCGGGAGAGGGCACTGCGAGGTCCGAGTGCCGTGCCACCTTCCCGAAGCGAGGTGTGGAGCGCGTGCACGCGAGGTGCGGGACGCGATGGCTGCGGGCGTTCGCCGCCCTGCCGTTGCTGGCATCGGTGCTCGTTGCCTGCGGCGGCGACGAGGGCTCCGGTCGGCCCACCCTCAACTGGTACAACTTCCCCGACGACTCCGGTGCGCTCCAGAAGGCGGCCGACCGGTGCGGTCAGGCGTCGGGCGGCCGCTACCGGATCAGCTACAACAAGCTCCCGCGCGCCGCGGACGGCCAGCGCCAGCAGTTGGTCCGCAGGCTCGCCGCCGAGGACGACTCGCTCGACATCCTGGGCCTGGACGTGACCTGGGCGGCGGAGTTCGCCGAGGCACGCTGGATCCGGGAATGGACGGGGACGGCGAAGCAGCAGGCCACCGAGGGCACCCTGCGGGTACCGCTGCAGACCTCGACCTGGAAGGGCAAGTTGTACGCCGTCCCGTACAACACCAACACCCAGCTCCTGTGGTACCGCCAGGACCTGGTGCCCACCCCGCCCAGGACCTGGGCCGAGATGCTGGACATGGCCGGCGACCTCGCCCGGCAGGGCAAACCGCACTTCGTGGAGATCCAGGGCGCCCAGTACGAGGGCCTGACTGTCTGGTTCAACTCACTGATCAACAGCGCGGGCGGCTCCATCCTCAACGCGAGCGCGACCGCGCCCTCCCTCGGTCCTCCCGCCGTGCGTGCCGCCGGGATCATGCGGGATCTGGCGAACTCCCCGGCCGCGGACCCCTCCCTGCCCAACCAGATGGAGGACCAGAACCGCCTCGCCATGGAGTCGGGGGTGGCTGCGTTCGAGATCAACTACCCGTTCGTCTATCCGTCGATGCAGGCGAACAACCCCGAGCTGTTCAAGAACTTCCGCTGGGCGCCGTACCCCCGGGTCGACGCGAACCGCCCGGCACGGCCCACCATCGGCGGCATCGACCTGGCGGTGAGCGCCTACTCGCGCCACCCCGACCTGGCCTTCGAGGCGGCCCTGTGCCTGCGCAACCGTGAGAACCAGCTCACCGCCGCCACCGAGGGCGGTCTCCCGCCCACCCTGCGCGCCCTGTACGACGAGCCCGCGCTCATGAAGGCGTACCCCTTCTCCAGGGAAGTGCTGGCCGCCCTGGAGTCGGCGAGCGTGCGCCCGATCACTCCGGTCTACCAGAACGTGTCGATCGCGGTCTCCCACACGCTGTCGCCGCCATCGGGGATCAAGCCGGTGAGTTCGGTCGAGACCATCAGGGACCAGATCGACGATGCCCTGCGATCAGAGGGTGTGATCCCGTGAACCAGCACGAACAGGCGGAGCCGGACAGGGCGGCACTCTCGGCGGGCGCAAGGCAGGAGCGGCGGCTCGGCTGGTTGCTCTGCGCGCCCGCCGTCGTCGTCATGATCGCCGTGACCGGCTACCCCATCGGGTACGCCATCTACCTGTCCCTCCAGCGCTACGACCTGCGCTTTCCCGGACAGGCGGAGTTCGTCGGCCTGAGCAACTACGGGGCGGTGCTGTCCTCCCCGTTCTGGTGGGACGCCTTCTGGGTCACGCTGTTCATCACCGGCGTGTCCGTGGCGATCGAACTGGTCCTCGGCATGGGACTCGCCCTGGTGATGCACCGCACGATCTTCTGGCGCGGTTCCGTCCGCACTTCGGTCCTCATTCCGTACGGGATCGTCACCGTGGTCGCCGCCTTCTCCTGGCAGTACGCCTGGACCCCGGAGCTCGGATACCTCGCCGCGCTGCTGCCCAGCGGAGAGGCCCCGCTGACCGAGCAGTGGCCCGCCCTCTGGCTGATCATCCTCGCCGAGGTGTGGAAGACGACGCCGTTCATGGCCCTGCTGCTCCTCGCGGGCCTCGCGCTGGTCCCCGAGGAGACCCTGAAGGCGGCCATGGTGGACGGTGCCAGTGCCTGGCAGCGCTTCACCAGGATCATGCTGCCGCTGATGAAACCCGCCATCCTGGTGGCCCTGCTCTTCCGCACACTGGACGCGTTCCGGATCTTCGACAACATCTACATCCTGACCGCGGGCGCCCAGGGGACCGGCTCCCTGTCGATCCTCGGCTACGACAACCTGTTCACCGCGCTGAACCTGGGCATCGGGTCGGCGATCTCGGTCCTGATCTTCATCTGCGTCGGGATCATCGCCTTCACCTTCGTCAAACTGTTCGGCACCGCTGCACCCGGCGCGGAGGTGAAGCGCTGATGGCCGCGGTGGGAAAGACGCATGCCGCCCGATGGGGTGTCATGAACGTGGTGGTGGTGCTGTACGCCCTGTTCCCGGTGTGGTGGATCGCCGCGCTGTCGTTCAAGGACCCCGCCACCCTCACGGACGGCGACTACATCCCCAGGGACTGGACCCTGGAGAACTACCGGGGCATCTTCGACACCTCCGAGTTCACCCGCGCGTTGATCAACTCGATCGGTATCGCCCTGATCGCCACGGTGATCGCGGTGGCGCTGGGCATCATGGCCGCCTACGCGGTGGCCAGGCTGCGCTTCCCCGGCAAGCGGCTGCTCATCGGCATGTCACTGCTGATCGCCATGTTCCCGCCGATCTCCCTGGTGTCACCGCTGTTCAACATCGAGCGGATCATCGGGATCTTCGACACCTGGATCGGGCTGATCATCCCGTACATGACCTTCTCCCTGCCGCTGGCGATCTACACCCTGTCGGCGTTCTTCCGGGAGATCCCCTGGGATCTGGAGAAGGCCGCCAAGGTCGACGGGGCGACGCCCGCGCAGGCCTTCCGGATGGTCATCGTGCCGCTTGCCGCGCCGGGCGTGTTCACCACGGCCATCCTCGTGTTCATCTTCTGCTGGAACGACTTCCTGTTCGCGATCTCGCTGACGTCCACCGAGGCCGCGCGCACCGTGCCCGCGGCGATCGCGTTCTTCACCGGGAGCTCCCAGTTCCAGCAGCCCACCGGGTCGATCGCCGCCGCCGCTGTGGTGATCACCATCCCGATCGTCATCTTCGTCCTGCTCTTCCAGCGGCGGATCGTCGCCGGACTGACCTCCGGGGCGGTCAAGGGGTGAACGGGCCGACCGCGGTACCCGGACCGGAAGGCATGAAGGCAAGGAGGCACCAACCATGGCCGAGATCATCCTCGAGGGAGTCACCAAGCGCTTTCCAGACGGGGCCCTCGCCGTGAAGGACGTGGACCTCGACATCGCCGACGGCGAGTTCGTGATCCTGGTCGGTCCGTCCGGATGCGGCAAGTCCACCACCCTGAACATGATCGCCGGACTCGAGGACATCACCGAGGGCACGCTGCGTATCGGGGACCGGGTCGTCAACGACCTCGCTCCCAAGGAACGCGACGTCGCCATGGTGTTCCAGAGCTATGCCCTGTACCCGCACATGAACGTCCGGGAGAACATGGGCTTCCCGCTGCGGCTGGCCAAGGTGGACAAGGTCACCATCAACACCAAGGTGGAGGAAGCCGCCGAGGTCCTCGACCTGACCGAGCACCTGGACCGCAAGCCCGCCAACCTCTCGGGCGGCCAGCGCCAGCGGGTGGCCATGGGGCGGGCGATCGTCCGCGATCCCAAGGCGTTCCTGATGGACGAGCCGTTGTCCAACCTGGACGCCAAACTCCGGGTGCAGATGCGCACCCAGATCTCCCGGCTGCAGCGCCGCCTCGGCACGACCACCGTGTACGTCACCCACGACCAGACCGAGGCGATGACGCTCGGCGACCGGGTCGTGGTCATGAGACAGGGCCTGGTCCAGCAGATCGGCACACCCGCCGAGCTGTACGACTTCCCGCGCAACATCTTCGTCGCCGGATTCATCGGATCCCCGGCCATGAACTTCCTGAACGCCACCCTGGAGGACGGCGCCCTGCGAACGGCGCTGGGCGACCTGCCCCTGGACGACCGTACGAGGCAGTCCCTGGAACGGCAGAACGCGCCCCGCGAGGTCATCGTCGGGCTGCGACCGGAGGCATTCGAGGACGTGGCCCTGTCGCACGACGGGGACCACGCGGGCCCGGTCTTCATCGCCACCGTGGAGGTACTGGAGTCGCTGGGGTCCGATGTCTATGTCTACTTCACCGCGGAGGGCGGGCCCGCGACGACCACGGAACTGGAGGAGCTCGCCACGGACTCGGGCATGCGCGACACCGGCGCCGACGCCCACCACATCGTGGTCCGTCTGGACGCCGCCACGCGTGCCCGCGAGGGCGAACCCGTGGAGTTGCGGGTCCACATGGCCAAGGCCCATGTGTTCGACCCCGCGACCGGAGCGAACCTCACACACCCCGTGGGCGCGGCCTGACGATCAACTGGTATAGACCACATGTGTGGGAAATTCCTTTTGTCTCCCCCAGGAAATTCCCCGGTCGGGGATACGGTATTGACCCGACGTCTGGCACCCCGACATTCTGAACGCACGGAACACGGCGACCTCCTTAGGAACCAGGTTCGTAAAGTGGTGGTGCATTGTGAGTCTCTCGATCGGCCTTGTCATTCACGCAAGTCGCCGTGGGGTCTTCGAGGAGGCAGTGGAGACGCTGTCCGGAATCTCGCTGAAGTGGGTCACCTATGAATACGAGCAGGAAATACGACCCAGCGTGCAGGACCTGATCACCCGGCACGCCCTCGACGGCCTGCTGGTCGGCGCCGTGCCGTACCGCGCCTGCCGCAGTCTGCTCTCCCCCGAACTGCCCGTCGCCGTCACCCGCAGCTCCACCCTCGACCTGGCACTGGCGTTCTCCCGCGCACAGGCTCGCGGCTGGCAGCCGGTACCGGTCAGCATCGACACCTTCGACCACGACGTGGTCGCCGAGGTCACCGGGGCCCTGCATCTCGATCGCACCCGTGTCACCTGCCTCCCGTACGCCGACGACCAGGACGCGGCGGAGATATGCGCCTTCCACCGGCGCAGCCTGGGGGGAGGTGACGGCTACGTCATCACCGCCCGCACCGCCGTCGCACGGCAGTTGCGCAGCACCCTGCCGGTGCTCAACGGCTCGCCCGTACCCTCCAGCATCCGCTCGGACCTGCATGATCTGGTGCTGCGCATCCAGTCGGAGAGGGTGGGTGCGGCCCGGTTCGCCGCCGGCGTGTTCTGTGTCGGCCGGTTCACCGGTCCCACCGAGTTGGAGCGCGGCCGCGCCGGGCTGATGAACCTGCTCCTCAATACTCAGGAATGCGCCGACGCCTGGATCGAGAACCGGGGCCGGCGTGGAGTGGCGGTCTTCGCCCACCGGGCCATGTTCGAACGCCTGACGCACAACTGGCGGGACCTGCCGGTGCTCGGCCAGGCCGAGGAGTCCCTGGGGGTGCCCGTCGCGGCCGGGTTCGGCGTCGGTCCCTCGGCTCGTACTTCGGTACTCCTCGCCGAACGGGCCGCCGCCCGCGCCGAGTCGGAGAACCGGCCCTGTGGCTATCTGATCGAGGACGGCGGCCTGGTCATCGGACCTATGGGCCCCGTAGGGCTGTCGCAGACCTCCACCTGCCCTGAGCACGGTGCCCGCATGCAGGAACTGGCGCGGACCGTCGGGCTGAGTCCGACAACGTTGTCCCGGCTGGCAGCGATCGAGCGCGACCTGGCCGGCCGTCCCGTCACACCCAGCGAACTGGCCAACGCCCTGGCCATCACCGACCCCAGCGGCCGGCGCCTGGTGCGCAAGCTGCACGCACACGGCCTGGTCACCTTCGAGGGCTCGGCGCAGACCCATCGCAAGGGCAGACCGACGCGGCTGTACCGGCTGGCGATCGACACGGCCCTGACCGCCGCCACCGCTGGTGAACAGCCGTTGGCCACCGCATGAGCTACAGGAGAGCCTCCGCCACGGCCCGGAGGTTGGCCCGGCCCCGCCCGTAGGTGCACAGCCCGTCGGAGACCTCCGTGTCCGCGTCCGGCATGCCGGTGGCGATCAGGAGCGCGTCCGGGCGGGCGGTGAGCAGGGCGGTACGGGCCTCACGCTGCCACGGGTGGAGTTCCGCGTCCTCGGTGGCGATCAACAGGGGCCGCCCCTGGGCACGTTGAAGGATGCCGGGTATGTCGACCGGCCCCTGTGTGGCCCCCACACCGTCGGTGGCCGGCATGGCCTCGCGCAGCAACGTGATCAGGTCCGTACGGTTCCATTCCATGGCCGGGTGCGGAGGGCGGTACAGATCGACCACGAAGGGGTCGAGAACCGGACCGGGCAGCGGCTTCCAGCGCACGGCCCGGCGGGCGGCGAGCAGGCCGATGTCCGTGAGCGCGGGCGGCCGGGCGGTGGGCCGGGGCGGCCGGGCGAATCGCTCGGCGAGGGCGTCGACCCGACGGGCCGCGTCCACGACCCGCGCCGGGTCGAGCGTGCCGTCGGCCATGGCGTCCAGCAGGCCGTCACGGCAGCGCAGCCACAGCGCCGGGTCGGGGCGGGCGATGACGATCTGGTCGGCTCCTGCGGCGATCGCGGCGACCGCTCCGGCGGCCTCGCCGATCTCGTCGGCGATGGCCCCCATCTCCAGGGCATCGGTCACGATGACGCCCTGGAAGCCGAGTTCGGCCCGCAGCAGACCGGTCAGGATACGGCGGCTGAGGGTGGCGGGGGCGTGGTCGAGCGCCGGGTAGACGACATGGGCGGTCATGACGAGCGGGACACCGGCCGTGATCGCGGCACGGAACGGCGGCAGGTCGGTCTCGCGCAGCGACAGCTCGTCCCTCATGTCGACGGCGACACCGAGGTGGCTGTCGACGGCCGTCGAGCCATGACCCGGGAAGTGCTTGGCGCACGGCGCGACCCCCTGGGACAGGGTCGCCTCGATCCAGGCGCTGATGTGCCGGGCCGCGTGGGCGGGGTCGGCACCGAAGGCGCGGGTGCGCACGATCGGATTGGTGGCCAGGCGGTGCACATCGGCCACCGGGGCGTAGGCCACCGAGACACCGCACTCGGCGAGATGCCGTGCGAGCGCCTCGGCGACAGCGGCCGTCAGCGCGGTGTCGTCGGCCACGCCCAGCGCCCAGGCCCCGGGCGTCTCCGGCGCGCCCGCCCGGGCGAGATGGCTGATGCCGCCGCCCTCCTGGTCGACCGTGACCAGCAGTCCGGGGCGCAGGTCGCGCAACTCGTCGGTGAGCGCGCGCAGTTCGGCGCGGCCGGCGATGTTGCGGGTGTGCAGGATGACACCGCCGAGTCCCGTGTCGGCCAGCCGCCTGAGCTCACTCGGAGGTGTGGTGCCGTCGAAGCCCAGGACCAGGCAGCGGTTGGCGGCCTCGATCAGATCGCCGGGCAGAGGGGCGGTCAAAGGGTCATCTCCGGGGTGGTCGCACTGGGGGCCCGGGTCTCCTCGGCGGCGGGTTGCACCAGCAGCCAGCAATGGGCCCAGTGACCGTCGGCCACCTGGACGCGTGGAGGCCGGTCGGTGCTGCACTCGGGCCGGGCGAAGGGACAGCGGGGGTGGAAGCGGCAGCCGGACGGAGGACGGACCAGGTCCGGGGGTTCGCCGTAGTCGTCGTCCGCGGCGTCGGGCGCCGTGTCCTCGACGTCGTTCGTACGGCCCGCCAGGAACTCCATGCGGTCCGGATCCGGAGTCGAGTCCAGTAGCAGCCGGGTGTAGGGGTGCGCGGGCGTCTGGGTGACGTCCTCCGCCGTGCCGTACTCGACGATCTCCCCGGCGTACATCACCGCGATCTCGTCGGTGAAGTAGCGGGCGCCCGCGATGTCGTGCGTGATGTAGAGCATGGCGAGGTGTTCCTCGTCGCGCAGGGCGGCGAGGAGGTTGAGGATCTCCAGCCGGATGGAGACGTCGAGCATGCTCACCAGCTCGTCACCGAGCAGCACCTCGGGCTGGACCGCGAGTGCCCGGGCGATCGCGACGCGCTGCCGCTGACCGCCGGAGAGTTCGTGCGGGAAGGCGTCCAGGAAACGCTCGGGCGGGGTGAGCCGTACGCGTTCCAGCAGCGCCCGGAGCCGCTGTTCCACGTCCTCGCGTCCGGTGACCGAGCCGTGCAGCCGCAGCGGCCGCTCGAGCAGGTACCGCACACGGTGGAGGGGGTTGAGGGAGCCGAACGGGTCCTGGAGCACCATCTGTACCCGGCGGGCATAGGCGCGGCGGGCCCGGCGGCCCCGTGCGGAGGCGGGCTCGCCGTGCAACAGGATGCTGCCGCTCGTGGGCTCCTGGGCGAGGGCGAGCGTACGGGCGAAGGTGGACTTGCCGCTCCCGCTCTCGCCGACCAGGGCCACCGTGCGGCCGGGGCGCAGCCGCAGTGACGCGTTCTCCAGCGCGTGCACGGTCTCGCCGCGTGGGCCGTGGTGCACCGGGTAGTGGACCGTGACGTCCACCGCTTCGAGGACGGGGGCGGGCTCGGAGTCGGCGGGAGTACGGGACGACGGGTGCGGTTCGGGGGTCATACGCGTCCTCCCACGGTCGGCACGGGCAGGGTGTCGGCGTGGACGCAGGCGACCAGTCGGTCGGCGCCGTGGTCCTTGAGTTCAGGAACCGCGGTCGTGCACTCGGAACTCGCGTACGGGCAGCGCGGTTCGAAGGGGCAGCCCGGAGGGAGACGGCGAAGATCGGGTGGACTGCCGGGGATGCCGTTGAGCTTGCGCATCGGTCCGCGCAGAGGGGGGAAGGAGTCGCGCAGCCCGCGGGTGTAGGGATGCCGCGGGTCCCGGTACAGCGCTCCCACCGGTCCGCTCTCCACGATGCGCCCGCCGTACATGACGGCGATGCGGTCGGCGATCTCCAACAGCAGTGACAGATCATGGGTGATGAAGACGACGGAGAAGCCCAGCCGTCGTTGCAGACGGATGACCTGGCGCAGGATCTGGCGCTGCATGACCACGTCCACGGCCGTCGTCGGCTCGTCCATCACCAGCAGGTCCGGTTCGCACACCAGGGACAGCGCGATGGTGGCCCGCTGCCGCATGCCGCCGGAGAGTTCGTGCGGATAGCTGTCGAGCCGGGCGGCCGGGATGCCGACGAGCTCCAGCATGTGTGCGGCGTGCTCGCGGGCCTCGGACTTGGGCATCCGACGATGAGTGCGCAGGACATCGGTGAACTGGGCGGAGAGCCTGGACACCGGGTTGAGGGCGTTCATCGCGCTCTGGAAGACCACGGCCGTCTGCTCCCAGCGTGCCTCACGCAGCTCCTTGGCGTCGGCGTGAAGGAGGTCGAGAGGCGTGCCCGACCGCGGGTAGAGCGTGGCTCGGCCCGAACGGACCTGGGCCGGCGGGCGCAGCAGCCGCAGCAGCGCGTTGATGAGCGTCGTCTTGCCGCTGCCGCTCTCTCCGGCGATGCCGAGGATGTCTCCGCGACGTACCCGCAACGACACCTCGGACACGGCCGGGAGCGGGTCGGCCTCGGTGCCGTAGTCGACGCTGAGGCCCTCGACGTCCAGCAGCACATCCTGTCCGGGAGAGTTCTCATGAGGGTTCGCCGGCATGTTCTTGTGCGTGTTTCCGAGGGAGGTCATCGCACCCCCTTCTTCCGGGGCTTCCGGGTCTTCGCGGCCTTCCCACCGGCTCCTCGAAGCCGCGGGTTGGTGAGTTCGTCGATGCCGAAGTTGACGAGTCCGGCGGCGGCACCCAGCACGGTGATCGCCACTCCGGGCGGTACGAACCACCACCAGGCCCCGGCGACCATCGCCTGCCGCTGCTGGGCGAAGTACAGCATCGTGCCCCAGCTGACGGAGTTGAGGTCGCCGATGCCCAGGAAGTCCAGGCCGGACACGGCCAGGATGGAGGTGACCAGGGAGAGCATCAGCGTCGCGGAGATGACCGGCAGCAGATTCGGCAGCACCTCGACGAGCATGATCCGCAGATTGCTCTCCCCGAGCAGCCGGGCACCCACCACGAAGTCCCGGCCCCGCAGCGACAGGGTCTGTACGCGCTTGGACCGTGCTCCCCAGGCCCAGCCGGTCAGTCCGATGACGAGCGCCACGGCGAAGGGCCCGCCCCGCCCCCGCAGGTACCCGGCGAGGACGATGACCAGGGGCAGTCCCGGCAGCACCAGGAACGCGTTGGTGAGCGCACCGAGCACGGAGTCGACCGTGCCGCCGTAGTAGCCGCCGATCAGCCCGACCGCGACCGACAGGGTGGTGGAGACGACGGCCGCGAGAGCGCCGACGAGCAGGGACGTGCGGGTACCGACGACGAGTTGGGCGAGCACGTCGGAGCCGTCCTGTGTGGTGCCGAGCGGGTGGGCACCGGAGGGCGACTGGAGGACGTCGCCGGTGAGTTCCGTGGGCGACAGGCCCATCAGTGACTGCACGATCCACGGGCCGACGGCGGCCACCAGGACGTACACCCCGATGATCGCGAGCCCGACGCGGGCCTTGCGGTTGGCGGGGACCAGTCGGCGCAGCGCGGTGCGCCAGGTCAGCCGGTCGGCCGAGGGGGTGAGCGGAGCCAGTGGGGGACTGACCGTCATGCGTCCTCCCGGGTCCGTGGGTCGAGCAGGACGTAGACGGAGTCGGCGATGAAGTTGGCGAGCAGCACGGAGAGCGAGATGGTCAGGAACAGGGCCTGCATCAGCGGATAGTCGAGGTTGACCACGGCCTGGTAGAAGAGGTAGCCGACGCCGGGGTAGGCGAAGACCGCCTCGGCGAGCAGGGAGCCGCCGACGACCGTGCCGATGGAGATGGCCAGTCCCGCGATCTGCGGAAGCATCGCGTTCCGGGCGGCGTACGCGAGGAGCACCCGCCGTCGGCTGAGGCCCTTGGCCTCGGCGAGCGTGACGTAGTCCTCGGCCACGGTGGTGATCATCATGTTGCGCATGCCGAGCAGCCATCCGCCGACGGAGGAGACGATGATGGTCACGGCGGGCAGGAAGCCGTGCTCGATCACACTGCCGATGAAGGCGGGCGTGAAGCCGGGATCGAGGCCCAGGTCGTAGCCGTTCTGCGAGGGGAAGACGGGCACGGTCACCGACAGCAGCAACAGGAGCATGGTGGCGACCCAGAAGTACGGCATCGAGCCGAGGAAGGTCGCGAGCGGCGCCGTCACGCTGTCGAAGCGGCTGCCGGGCCGGGCCCCGGAGACGATGCCGATTCCGGTGCCGAGCAGGAACGCCAGGACGGTGGTGAGACTGACCAGCCCCAGTGTCCAGGGCAGGCCCGAGCCGATCATCTCGCTCACCGGCTGCGGGAAGTACGCGATGGAGACACCGAGGTCGCCGTGGGCGAGCTGCGCGAGGTAGTGCAGGTACTGCTGCCAGAGGCCTTCGTCGGGGACTCCGAACAATGCCCGGATGGACTTCTCGGTGGCGGGGGTGACCTGCGACTGCTGGGCCAGTTTGTTGAGGATGACGGAGGCCGGGTCCCCCGGCATCAGCCGGGGGATGACGAAGTTGAGGGTGATGGCGACAGCGGCGGTACCGAGGTAGAAACCGACGCGGCGCAGCAGCACGCGGGCCCGGCCGCCCCTGCGGCGACGTACGGCCCCCGCGGTGTCCGACGGCTGCGACGGCTGCGCCTCGCCGACCGGAAGGGTCGTCGCCGTCACCGCTCGCACCTCCGCGGGGCGCACATGGCTGTCACGGCTGTCACGGCCGTCACGGCTTCACCGGCTTCAGCCGCGCGAGGACGTTCTCGAAGGCCGGTCCGCCGTTCCAGGGCGCGCAGATGGCGTACGGATCGTTCTCGCTCGGGAATCCGGTCCAGTTGCGGGCGCTCCACGCACAGCCGGCGGTGATGTTGGACAGCGTCACGAACGGCACCTGGTCGACGATGATTTTCTCCACCTTCCGGGTGAGCTCGATCTGCTTCTGCTCGTCGCCGGTGCCCGCGAGTTCGTTGAGCAGGTTGTCGGTCGTCTTGTCGCGCCAGCGCAGATAGTTGTTCGTCTGCGCCTTGCCGCCCTTCGGCGTTCCGGCGAACTGGCTGTTGAGCAGCGGGTTGTAGATCTGCCAGGGCACGGATCCGTAGGCGAGGCCGTACGAGGCGAGGTCGAAGTCGCCCTTCTCGCGGGCCTCGGTGTAGGTGCCGCTGGCCATGGCCTGCACCTTCACCTTGATGCCGATCTTGCCGAGCTGGCTGGCGATGATCCGGGCGCGCTGCACGGAGTCCGCGAAGTCGGAGACCTCGATGTAGGTGAGGGTGAGCTGCTTCCCGTCCTTCACGGCCTTGCCGCCGCTGAGTGTGTACCCGGCCTTCTCCAGCTCGGACTTGGCAGCCGACAGGTCCGTCTTCACGGGATTCTTGTAGGCGGGGTCGAGCCATTTGCCCTGGGTCGCGGCGTCGAGGCCGGTCTGGCTGATCGGGTTGGCGCCGAGCTGGGTGACGAGTTCGATGAGCTGGTTCCGGTCGATGGACAGCTCGACCGCCTTGCGCAGGTGGACGTCCTTCAGGGCGCTGCGGTCGTGGTTGAAGACCACGATCAGTGAACCGTAGGTGGGATAGAAATAGCCGTTCTTCTTGGGGTCCTTGTCGACGTACTCCTTCTTCAGGTTGGGAATGGCGCCGCCGCTCAGATCCTCCTGGCCACGCGTCAGCTGGGAGATCTCCGTGGCGGAGTTGACGACGGGCAGCCGGATCTCCTTGACCTGGATGGAATTGGTGCGCCAGTAGTCGTCCCGCAGGGCCAGGGTCACCTGTTGCGGGTCGAAGCGCTTGAGGGTGTACGCACCGCTGCCGACCGGATTCGGATTGGCGAAGGTGACCGGGTTCTTACCCTCCCAGTATTTCTTCGGCACGATGTACTGTCCGAGAAGAGCGGAGAGCTGGGTGAAGGCGGGCTTGTCAAAGTGAAAGACGACGGTCTTCTCGCCCTGCGTGGACACCGACGCGAATGAAATTCCGTTGGTGTTGATCTCGGGTGTTTTCTTCACCAGCTGGTACGTGAATGCGACATCATCGGCGGTTACGGGTTTTCCGTCGCTCCAGGTGGCCTTCTTGTTGATGTCCACGGTGAGCGTGCGGCCGTCCGCCGACAGCTTCTGCCCGGAGGCGAGCCATGGCTCCAGGGCACCGCCCTTGAGGACGTTGACCCCCATGAGGGACTGGTACATGTAGATGCGAGTGCCCTGCGTGGCGCCGGATCCGCCGATCAGCGGGTTGAAGTTCCGCTGCAGCACGGTCTTACCGGATGCATAGTTGATCATCATGGAGTCGCTGCCGGAACTCGTCGAGCCGCCGTCCTGACAGGCGGTGAGCACCAGGCCCATCGCCACGGCGACCGATATCGGACCCCATCTGTGAAAACGCCTCAGCCGCACGGTTGACCTCCCGATTCGGATGCCGCATTCTGCAAGCATGAATCGCGGGGTGTCAACGAAATCTTCGATATCCGCCTTAATGAACCAGGTCCCTAAAAGAAAGCGAACCTGGCCCGTAAATCAAGGGCAATTGGATTTGTGACTCGAAGGCTTATTGTATTCCTCGTTCGTATGTCGGCGATGTTTCCGCGCGCGCGGCTCGGGCGGCTCGTACGAGGGCATTGAACAGGCCCTGCTGGGCGGGGTCCTCGTGGGCGGTGTCCTCGGGGTGCCACTGGACGGCGCTGAACCAGCCGGACGTGCCCGGGAGTTCGAGCCCTTCCACGGTGCCGTCGGCCGCCCGCGCGGTGATCGCGAGTCCTGCCGCGACACTGCTCACCCGCTGGTGGTGGTAGCAGGACGCCTCGACCTTCTGAGCGCCGGTGGCCTTCTCCAGCAGGCTGCCGCGCCGGATCTCCACCGGGTGCACGAGGTGCCGGTGTTCGCGCTCGGGACCGCCCATGTCCTGTTCCAGGGTGCCGCCGAGGGCGACGTTGACGACCTGGAGGCCCCGGCAGACAGCCAGCAGAGGCAGGCCCAAGTCCAGTGCGGCACGGGCGACTTCGAGGTCGAAGGCGTCCTGTACCTCGTCCACGTCGTAGACAGTGTCGTGGGTGTCGGTGGCGCCGTAGCGGTGCGGGGCGAGGTCGCCGCCGCCGGGCAGGAGCACGCCGTCGAAGCGGGCGAGGCGGGAGGCGACCTCGGAGTCGGCGGGGTGAATGCTCGCCGGTTCGCCGCCGGCCCGCCAGACCGCCTCGATCAGGGCACGGGCGTTGACCTCGGCGGCGAACCGCAGTGCGGACGTCGTGGCCGAGAACCGGGCGGGGATGGCTATCAGGGGGCGCGTCACAGCTGGATCCACGTGGTCTTGAGTTCGGTGTACTTCTCGATGGCGTGCACGGACTTGTCGCGGCCGTTGCCCGACTGCTTCATGCCGCCGAAGGGGACGGTCAGGTCGCCCTCCTCGTAGCAGTTGACCCACACCGTGCCGGCCTTGAGCGCGCGCGAGACGCGGTGCGCGGTGGACAGGTCGGAGGTCCACAGCCCGGCGGCGAGGCCGTACTCGGTGGCGTTGGCCAGCCGTACCGCCTCGTCCAGGTCGTCGAAGGTGAGGACGGACAGGACCGGGCCGAAGATCTCCTCGCGGGCCAGTCGCATGCCGGGGTCGACGTGGTCGAAGACGGTTGGCCGGAGATAACTGCCGCTGGTCTCGGTCAGTGTGCGTCCGCCGCCGGCCCGCAGCCGCGCACCTTCCTCGATGCCGGTGCCGATGTGGTCGAGGACGCGCTCCAGATGACTCTCGCCCACCATCGCGCCCATCTCGGTCGCCGGGTCCAGCGGATCACCGACCCGCAGTTCCCCGGCCCGGGCCACGATCGCCTCGGTGACGCGTTCGGCGACGGAGGAGTGCACCAGCAGCCGGGAGGGGGCGGTGCACATCTCGCCCTGGTTGAAGAAGATGCCCCAGGCCGCGGTGGCGGCGGCCTTCTCCAGGTCGGGGGCGTCGGGAAGGATGATGTTCGGTGACTTGCCGCCCAGCTCCAGCCAGACGCGCTTGAGGTTGGAGTCGGCTGCGTAGCGCAGGAAGTGGCGGCCGACCGCCGTGGAGCCGGTGAACGCCAGGACGTCCACATCGGGGTGCAGCCCGATCGCCCGCCCTGCCACCGGCCCGTCTCCGGTCACCACGTTGAGCACGCCGGGCGGCAGTCCGGCCTCGGTCACGATCCGCCCCAGCAGCAGGGCGGACAGCGGAGAGTTCTCCGACGGCTTCAGGACGACCGTGCATCCCGCGGCCAGCGCCGGAGCGACCTTCCAACTCGCCAGTGTCAGGGGGAAGTTCCACGGTACGACGGCGCCCACGACACCCGCCGGCTCCCGGGTGATCAGGGCCAGGGCGTCCGGGGAGGTGTAGGGCGACTCGTCGGTGAGTTTGTCGGCCAGTTGCCCGTACCAGCGGAAGGTGTTGATCGCGGCACGCAGTTCGATCTCGTACGCGTCCGTGATCGGCTTGCCCATCTCCAGGGTGATGGTGAGGGCGAGCCTCTCCCGTTGCTCTTCGAGGAGTTCGGCGACGCGCAGCAGGATCCGACCGCGGTCGGCGGGCGCGAGGCGTGGCCAGGGTCCGGAGTCGAAGGCCCGGCGTGCGGCGGCCACGGAGAGGTCGACCTCGGCGGGCCGGGCGTCGGCGACCTCGCCGAGGACCTGTCCGTCGCGAGGGGAGACGACCGCGAACGCGGTGCCCCCGCCCGGCTCGTCCACCCCGTCGATGTGGTGCACGGCGGGCAGGTCCAGATCCTTGGCGCGACGCAGCAGGTCGTCGTGAACGAGCGCCGGCATCAGCTCTCCTGTTCCTGAGGGTTCCCGGTGGTCCGACGTCGGGTCAGCCGTGCCACGACGAGCCCCAGGACCAGAACCGCGGGGACGGTGAGCTGGAGCCAGACGGCGGTGGTCTGGTCGCCGCCGATGAGCGTGGTGAAGTTGTCGATGATGAGCCAGATCGCACCGGCGATACCGAGCGCGCCCAGAATCGGTGCGACCAGGGTGTTCCAGAGCCGGGTGTCGGCACGTGAGCGGCGGAAGTAGACGACCACGGAGACGGAGGTCAGGAAGTACAGGAGCATGATCCCCAGTACGGCGACTCCGCTGAACCAGGAGAAGAGCGTCAGTACGGGGTCCTTGTCGAACAGCGCGAACGGCATGACCAGGGCCACCGAGATCACCGTCTGGACGATGCCGGCCACCCAGGGGGAGTGGCGCCGGTTGATCGCGGTCAGCCGGTGCGACAGCAGTCCCTCACGGCCCAGGGAGAACAGGTAGCGGTTGGCGGAGTTGTGGAACGCCAGGATGCCGGCGAACAGCGAGGTGGCCAGCAGGATGGGCAGTACATCGCCGGTCCACGCGCCGAACTGCGCCGTGATGGGGGCGAAGACGAAGGCCGTGGCATCGCCCGACTCAAGGGCCTTGCCCGCCTCGGCCGTCGCCGACGCCGCGCCGTGCGCGGAGACCAGCATCCACGAGGTGAAGGCGAAGAAGCAGGTGACCACCGCGACCGACAGGTAGGTGGCACGCGGGACGGTCTTCCTGGGCTCCCGGGCCTCCTCGCCGTAGATGGCGGTGGCCTCGAAACCGAACATCGACGCCACGGCGAACATCAGTGCCACGCCGGGGGCGCCCTGGAGCGCGGCGTGGGGCGAGAAGCTGTCGGCGAAGCCGAGCCCGTCGGGGCCGCCGCCCTTGAAGAAGGTCACGAGGGCGAAGGCGATCAGGATGCTGAACTCCGCCAGGACGAAGACGGTCAGAACCCTCGCTCCCATCTCGATCCCGGCGGCGCCCAGGACCTGGACGATCACCATGGTGACGAGCGTCCAGACCCACCATGCGACGTGTACGCCGGCGTAGTGCTCGACGAGGCCGCTCACCGTCGCGCCGTAGAGCCCGTACATGGCTGCCTGGACCGCGCAGTAGGCGAAGAGGGCGACACCCGCGCTGCCGGAGCCGGTCGAGCGGCCGAGCCCCTTGCCGATGTAGGTGTAGAAGGCGCCGGCGTCCACGAGGTGGCGGCCCATGGCGACGAAGCCGATGGAGAACAGCAGGACCACGAGGCCCGCCGCGAGATACGCGGCGGGGGCGCCGGCTCCGTTGCCTATCGCTACGGCGATGGGGACGGCTCCGGCGATGCCGGTCAGTGGGGCCTGGGCGGAAAGGACGAAGAAGAGGATGCCCAGGACGCCGAGCGAATCGGGCTTGAGGCTGCCTGCCGGGGAGGAACTGTGCGGGGTGTGCGGGGCGACCGCCGTCTGACTGTCCACTCGGATCACCTGTCGGGGACGGGGAGGGATGGGGAGGGGTGAGAT
>NZ_VJZC01000570.1 GCF_009377185.1 Streptomyces spongiae | reverse complement strand
CGGCGCGCAGCGGAAGCAGCATCATCGAGTGCACGCCCAGATCCAGGGCGGCCCGGGTCTTGGGGTCGCCCGGGTAGGTGGCGGACCGCACCCGCTCGGGTGAGCCGAGGAGATGCGGGGTGCCGGTATCGCCCCCAACTCACGCACCCGCGCCGCCAGTCCGGGCGCCTGCGCGTCGACCATGCGGGCCGCGGTCTCCTCCCACAGCCCGTACCCCGCCTGCTCGGCCGCCGCCAGACCGCCCCGCAGCAGGTCCGACAACCGCTGCTCCAGCTCCGTCGCCCCCGCGGTGATCCGCTCGGCGCGCCGATCCGCCCTGCGGCGCGCCGCCTCCGGATCGCCGGACGCGCCCCCAGATGCCGCGCCCGTCGTCGTCCTCTTCTCCTCCGCGCGCCCCCGGCGCCCGGTGATCCACTGCTCCACCCAGTCCGGTGCCTGCGCACGCGCCACCGAACCGTCCTCGCCGGCCCAGAGCAACAGCAGCCCCAGCGCGTGCTTGCACGGGAACTTGCGGCTCGGACAACTGCACTTGTACGCGGGCCCACTGGAGTCCGCGACGTCGATGACCGTCTGATACGGCTTGCTGCCACTGCCCTTGCACAGTCCCCACACCGTCCCCTCGTCAGAACTGCCCGTCTCCGACCACGGCCCGACCGCGCCGAGTTTGCTTCCCGCTTTGCGCGACGCGGCGTCAGGCGCCAGAGCCAGCACCTGCTCAGCCGTCCAGCGCACCCCCTGCTGAGTCATGTCATCGAAGGTAGGACCCGCCACTGACAATCGACCTCCGCGAGCACGTTTCCGCAGGTCGGAACGCATTGTCAGTGGCGTGGTGCACGGTGGACACCAGATCCGAACCGGCCGGACACGGCCGAGCTGGAGGGGGACACCGTCATGCCTGTTTCCGTAGATCCGACATCCGTCGACGAGCGCCGGAACCCGTCCGCGCCCGCGAACGCGCACGCGACCCCGGGCGCCCGCACGAGCGGGCACACGCCCGCGGAACAGACCGGGGACGAGGTGATGCGCCCGCACGCCGAGGACGCCTTCGCCGCGGAACTCGCCGCGCTGGCCGAGCAGGACGACCGGCCGCGCCCCACCCGCTGGAAACTGTCGCCGTGGGCCGTGGCGACGTACCTGCTCGGCGGCACACTGCCGGACGGCACGGTGATCACACCGAAGTACGTGGGCCCGCGCCGCATCGTCGAGGTCGCCGTCACCACACTCGCCACCGACCGCGCCCTGCTCCTCCTCGGCGTGCCCGGCACAGCGAAGACCTGGGTGTCCGAGCACCTCGCCGCAGCAGTCAGCGGCGACTCCACGCTGCTGGTGCAGGGCACCGCGGGCACACCGGAGGAAGCGATCCGCTACGGCTGGAACTACGCGCAGCTGCTCGCCCACGGCCCCAGCCGCGACGCGCTCGTGCCCAGCCCGGTCATGCGGGCCATGGCCGAGGGCATGACCGCCCGCGTCGAGGAACTGACCCGCATCCCCGCCGACGTCCAGGACACACTGATCACCATCCTGTCCGAGAAGACGCTGCCCATACCGGAGTTGGGGCAGGAGGTGCAGGCCGTCCGCGGCTTCAACCTGATCGCCACGGCCAACGACCGCGACCGCGGGGTCAACGACCTGTCGAGCGCCCTGCGCCGACGCTTCAACACGGTGGTGCTGCCGCTGCCGGAGAGCGCCGACGCCGAGGTCGACATCGTCTCGCGCCGCGTCGACCAGCTCGGCCGCTCCCTCGACCTGCCGTCCGCACCCGACGGCATCGACGAGATCCGCCGTGTCGTCACGGTCTTCCGCGAGCTGCGCGACGGACTGACGACCGACGGTCGTACGAAGCTGAAGTCACCCAGCGGCACGCTGTCGACAGCCGAGGCCATCTCCGTCGTCACCAACGGACTCGCCCTGGCCGCCCACTTCGGCGACGGCGTCCTGCGCGCCTCGGATGTCGCCGCCGGCATCCTCGGCGCCGTCGTCCGCGACCCGACGGCCGACCGCGTCATCTGGCAGGAGTACCTGGAAGCGGTCGTCCGCGAGCGCGACGGCTGGACGGACTTCTACCGGGCCTGCCGGGAGGTGAGCGCGTGAGGGCGTTCCAGGAGGTGAGCGCGCGACCCGGGCCCGGCTCGGGAGGCGACGGGACCGGGCCGGACGACTCCGGCCGGGGTTTCGGGTTGGACGACAGCGGCTGGGGATTCTGGGGGAGCATGTGACCGGCGTCGAGGGGGCACCACCGCGAGAGCAGCCGTACGGTGACGGGCCGCTGCTTCTCGGTGTACGGCACCACGGCCCGGGGTCCGCACGGGCGGTGCGGGCCGCGCTGGAGGCGGCGCGGCCACAGGCCGTCCTCATCGAAGGGCCACCGGAGGCGGACGCCCTGATCCCGCTCGCCGCCGACGAGGACATGCGGCCGCCGGTCGCCCTCCTCGCCCACGCGGTGGACGAGCCCGGCCGCTCGGCCTTCTGGCCGCTGGCCGAGTTCTCACCGGAGTGGGTGACCATCCGCTGGGCCCTGGAGCACCAGATCCCGGCCCGCTTCATCGACCTCCCGGCGACCCACACGCTGGCGTGGAGCAAGGAGGAGGAGCCCGCCGAACCCGCCAAGCCCACCGAACCCGCCGAACCGGTGGAACCCGAAGAACCCACCGGGACGGTCGAGCCCGGGGAATCCGTCCGCGTCGACCCCCTCGCCGCTCTCGCCGAAGCCGCCGGGTACGACGACCCCGAGCGGTGGTGGGAGGACGTCGTCGAGCACAGGGGCACGGGAGGGGACCCGTTCGCGCCGTTCGCGGTGCTCGGGGAGGCCATGGGGACGCTGCGGGAGACGTACGGGACCGGTGGCCACGACCGCGACCTGGTGCGCGAGGCGTACATGCGGCTCCAGGTGCGGGCCGCCCAGAAGGAGTTCGGGGACGACATCGCCGTGGTGTGCGGTGCGTGGCACGTGCCCGCGCTGCGGGAGAAGCGCACCGTCGCCGCCGATCGGGCGTTGCTGAAGGGACTGCCCAAGGTCAAGGCCGACATGACCTGGGTGCCGTGGACGCACCGGAGGCTGTCCAGGGTCAGCGGGTACGGCGCGGGCATCGACTCGCCGGGCTGGTACGGGCATCTGTTCGGCGCGCGCGACCGTCCCGTCGAGCGGTGGATGACCAAGGTGGCCGGGCTGCTGCGCGAGGAGGACCGGATCGTGTCCTCGGCGCACGTCATCGAGGCGGTGCGGCTCGCCGAGACACTGGCGGCGATGCGCGGACGCCCACTGCCGGGACTCACCGAAACCACCGACGCCGTACGGGCGGTGATGTGCGAGGGCTCGGACGTGCCGCTGGACCTCGTGCACGACCGGCTCGTCGTCGGGGACGTGCTGGGGGAGGTGCCCGCGGCGGCGCCGGCGGTGCCGTTGCAGCGGGACCTCGCACGGATCCAGCGGAAGCTGCGGCTCAAGCCGGAGGCGCTGGAGCGGGAGCTGGAGCTGGACCTGCGCAAGGAGAACGACGCCGGGCGCAGCCTCCTCCTCCACCGGCTGCGGCTGCTGCGCATCGAGTGGGGCGAGCCCGCGGCCTCGCGCGGCAGCACGGGCACGTTCCGGGAGACCTGGCGTCTGCGCTGGGAGCCGGAGTTGTCGGTGCGGGTGGCCGAGGCGGGGGTGTGGGGCACGACGGTGCTGTCGGCCGCGACCGCCAAGGCCGAGGCGGACGCCGTGGCCGCGCAGTCGCTCGCCGACGTCACCGGGCTCGCCGAGGGCTGCCTCCTCGCCGAACTCCCGGACGCGCTCCCCGTGGTGATGCGGGTCCTCGCCGACCGTGCCGCGCTGGACGCGGACGTCGGTCACCTCGCCCAGGCGCTCCCCGCTCTTGTCCGCTCCCTGCGCTACGGAGATGTCCGCGCAACGGACACACACGCCCTCGCCGAGGTCGCGGCGGGCCTGGCCGAGCGTGTCTTCGTGGGCCTCCCGCCCGCGTGCGCCGCGCTCGACACGGAGGCGGCGGAGGAGATGCGCCGTCATGTGGACGCGGTGCACGGGACGGTCGGGCTGCTGGGCGAGGCCGCCTCGGAGACGCACGGCGACCTGCGGGCCCGCTGGCACTCGGTGCTGCACATCCTGTCCGCACGCGACACCGTTCCCGGCGTCATCCGGGGAAGGGCCGTACGGCTCCTTCTGGACGACGGGGAGTTGGCGCACGACGAGGCTGCCCGGCTGATGGCGCTGGTGCTGTCGCCGGGGACGGAGCCGGCCGACGCGGCCGCGTGGATCGAGGGGTTCGTCGGAGGCGGGGCCGGCGGGGGCATGCTGCTCGTGCACGACGAACGGCTGCTCGGGCTGGTCGACGCGTGGCTGACCGGGGTGCCGCAGGAGGCGTTCACCGACGTACTGCCCTTGCTGCGGCGGACGTTCTCGGCGTACGAGCCAGGGGTGCGGCGGACCCTCGGCGAGTTGGTCCGGCGCGGACCAGGAGCCCGGACGAGCACTGCGGCCGTCGGTTCCGGGATACCGGGTTTCGCCCCCGAGCTCGAGACCGAGCGGGCGGACGCCGTGCTGCCGGTGCTGCGTCTGTTGCTGGGGCTGGACGAGGGGGAAGCGGGTGAAGGAGGCGCGGGTGAGGGAGTCGTGAGCGGGGGAGCCGGCATCACGAAGGGCGTCAACGACCTTGCGGGGGTGGGCCGATGAGTACGGACACGGGCACGGGCACACGCACGGACACGGGCGCGCGTACGACGAGCGGGGCGGCGGTGAAGGATCAGCCTGCCGACGGTGACGAGCGGCTGCGGCGGTGGCGGCTCGTGCTCGGCGGTGACGCGGCCGACGGGACCGGGTGCGCGCTCTCCGGGCGGGACGCGGCCATGGACGGTGCGCTCACCGCGCTCTACGGAAAGGGTGACAAACCTCGGTCGGGACGCGAGCGTTCCGCCGGGCTCGGGGCGTCGGCGCCGTCAGTGGCGCGTTGGCTCGGGGACATCCGGACGTACTTCCCCTCGTCCGTCGTGCAGGTCATGCAGCGGGACGCCATCGACCGGCTCGGGCTGTCCACGCTGCTGCTGGAGCCGGAGATGCTGGAGGCGGTGGAGGCCGACGTGCACCTGGTCGGCACGTTGCTCTCCCTCAACAAGGCGATGCCCGAGACGACCAAGGAGACCGCGCGGGCCGTGGTGCGCAAGGTCGTCGAGGACCTGGAGAAGAAGCTCGCCACCCGCACCCGGGCCACCCTCACCGGCGCCCTCGACCGCAGCGCCCGCGTCAGCCGACCCCGCCACCACGACATCGACTGGAACCGCACGATCGCGGCCAACCTGAAGAACTACCTGCCGGAGTACCGGACGGTGGTGCCCGAGCGGCTCGTCGGGTACGGGCGGGCCTCGCAGTCGGTGAAGAAGGAGGTCATCCTCTGCATCGACCAGTCGGGCTCGATGGCGGCATCCGTCGTCTACGCGTCGGTGTTCGGGGCCGTGCTGGCGTCCATGCGGTCCATCAACACCCGGCTCGTCGTCTTCGACACGGCCGTCGTCGACCTCACGGACCAACTGGACGACCCGGTCGACGTCCTGTTCGGCACACAACTCGGTGGCGGCACGGACATCAACAGGGCGCTGGCGTACTGCCAGTCGCAGATCACCCGGCCCGCCGAGACGGTGGTCGTGCTGATCAGTGACCTGTACGAGGGCGGGATACGCAACGAGATGCTGAAGCGGGTGGCGGCGATGAAGACGTCGGGCGTGCAGTTCGTGACACTGCTCGCGCTCTCCGACGAAGGGGCGCCCGCGTACGACCGGGAGCACGCGGCGGCCCTCGCGGCCCTGGGGGCACCGGCGTTCGCGTGCACGCCGGACCTCTTCCCCGAGGTCATGGCGGCGGCCATAGAGAAGCGGCCGCTGCCGGTCCCGGACGTGGTGTGACGTGGAGTGGAGGAACACCTGACTCACCGTGAACTGCCGCCCATCAGTAACGGAGGGGGGCTTGCGTAACCTCGGGAGCTCCGTGGGAGGATCGGCGACGCCTCTTCACAGTCCTCGAACAGTTCGCCGGTTTACTCGGCACACACCGTCTCGTGCCGCGTTCACCGTGGCGTACGCCGTCGATCCGCTCATGGGAGGGCTCTCCCCGCTGTGACTCCGTCAGCCGCACTGCCCGGTGCCGGTGCCGTTCTGCGTGTGATGCGCGGGGCGGCCGGGCGGCGTGTGCTGCAGGTGGTGCTGTTGGTGGGCGGGTTGTTCGCGCTGGGGTTCCTCTGCGGGGAGCAGGCGCACGCGGCGGACGGGACATCGCCGGGGGCGGTGACGGGCGTGGTGACCACGTCGTCCGAGGCCGTTCGGTTCGCGCTGCACGCCGCTCCCGCGGAGGACGCCCCGGCGGTCACCGCGAAGAGCACCACGAGGGACATGGAGGAC
>NZ_VJZC01000569.1 GCF_009377185.1 Streptomyces spongiae | reverse complement strand
GCCGATGGAGGCCGCGCCTCCCTCGGAGCGCCCACTCGCCGAAGCCCCGTCGGGCCTCTCGGGCAGGGCTCCCTCGGGGATGGCTCCATCGGGAATGGCTCCCTCGGCCAGGGCTCCCTCGGCCAGGGCTCCCTCGGGCAGGGCGGACCTGCCCTCCTTGCGCGGCATGTTCGGATTCGTGCGGTTCATTCACTCCACCCGTTCGCGTCCCCGATACCCCATTGTCCCTTCCCGGCCCCGCTCAGCGACTGTGTGACGCTTGTGTGACCTTTTCCTGAACGACTCCTGGAACGGAACAGGAGTTCCCAGCGTCTGTCCGGTCGGGGGAATCGACGGGGGTCCTGGCGAGTCTCCCCTGCCCCATGACGCATCATGGGGTGATCACATCGGAGCCTCGGGCTCCCTTTCCCGAGGAGACACGCACCGCATGACCAGGCGTCACGGTTATGCCTTGCTCGCCGCGCTCTGCGCGTTGGTCCTGGCCGTCTCGGCCGCCATATACGTGGGCGTCGGCTTCGACGACGGCCACAAGACGGAGACGTTCACAGGCAACCGCGCCTCGCGCAACCAGGCGGCTCCCGCCTCCACCGGCACCTGGGTCGGCGCCTGGTCCGCCGCCCCGGTCGGGGGCGAGCCCGGCACGGAGACGAACGGCCTCGCGGGCCGCTCCGTCCGCAACGTCGTCCACACCGGCACCGGCGGTACGAGTGCCCGCATCACGCTGTCCAACCTCTACGGCCAGCAGCCGCTCACCATCACACACGCCTCCCTCGCGGTGGCCGCCGCCGCGAACAACCCCGCCGCCGCGGCCGACACGATGCGCCGCCTCACCTTCGGCGGCACCCCGTCGGTCGTCATCCAGCCGGGCCAGCAGGTCCTGAGCGATGTCGTACGCGTCACAGTGCCGCCGGACACCGACGTGCTCGTGACCACGTACTCCCCCACACCGTCCGGCCCGGTCACCTTCCACCCGCAGGCCCGGCAGATCTCGTACACGGCCGAGGGCGACCGCACGGAGGACGTCACCGGGGAGCCGTACACCACTCAGACCATGTACTGGCGCTACCTCACCGCGCTGGACGTGCTCAGCAACGAGTCGGACGGCACGGTCGTCGTGGTCGGCGACTCGCTCACCGACGGCGTGACCTCGACCGTCGGTGCCAACCGGCGCTGGACCGACGTCCTCTCCCAGCGGATGCGCGAAGCCGCCGGCTCCGACGACGTGCCGCGCTACAGCGTGGTCAACCAGGGCATCAGCGGCAACCAGATCCTCGCCAACGGCCTCGGCCGCCCCGCCGAGAACCCGAGCGGTCTGTCCCGCTTCCAGCGTGACGTGCTCGGCCGCACGGGTGTCCGGGCCGTCGTCATCGACCTCGGTGTCAACGACATCCTGCGCAACCCCGGTCAGGTGAACCCCGCCACGATCATCGACGGGCAGCGCAAACTGGTCGCCCAGGCCCACGCCCGCGGGCTGCGCGTCGTCGGCGCGACCCTCATGCCCTTCCAGGGCCACCGCGGCTACCGCGACGACCGCGAGGCCGTACGGGAGGCCGTGAACGCCCAGATCCGCGCGGGCCGCGTGTACGACGCGTACGTCGACTTCGACGAGGCGCTCCGCGACCCGTACAACCCGCGCCGGCTGCGGTCCGACTACGACTCGGGCGACCACCTCCACCCCAGCGACAAGGGGTACGCGCGGATGGCGGAGGTCTTCGACCTGAAGAGCCTGAAGGGCGCGGCCCCGGCCGAACTCTGAGAGACGACCCCCGCCCCCGGACGCGCGACAACGTGCGGGTCCCGACCCGGGAACCGGGACCGGCCCGGGAACCCGGTCCGGGTCGGGGCCCGTGTCCGGATCCGAGTCCGGATCCGAGTCCGGATCCGGGTGCGAGTCCGAGTCCGGATCCGAGTCCGAGTCCGAGTCCGGATCCGAGTCCGGATCCGAGTCCGGATCCGAGTCCGAGTCCGGATCCGAGTCCGAGTCCGAGTCCGAGTCCGGTCCGGATCGGGTCGGGGCCCGAGCCCCCGCGACCCCCGGGGCGGGGTCCGATCCGGGGGTCGCGAGGGGTCGCGGTCAGTAGTGCCCGCGCCTGCGCCTCTCCCGCTCCTCCCGGCGTGCGTCCCGCTCTTCCCTGCGGGCCTCGCGCTCCTCGCGGCGGGCCTCGCGGTGGTCGTCCAGGGCGTCGCGGACCTGCTCCATCGCCTCGCGGTGGGCGTCGTGCAGGCCATGCGGATCGTGCAGGTGGTCGCGGCGGGAGGCGTGCAGCTCCTTGCGCGCCTCCCTGCGCTCCAGCTTCTCCTGGCGGCGGGCCTCCTTCAGGCGCTGCCGCTCCGCCCTGGGCAGCTTGCGCTCGATGCCGACACCGCCCCAGAAGGCGAAGCCGGTGACGATCACGCGGGGCGCGCCGGGGTCGCCCGGGACGCCCTCCTCGCTGTGGTCGAAACCGCCCATGATCCCGATTCCGCGGACCACGACCTCGACGCCCGGCGGCACGATGATCTCCATACCGCCCATGATCGCCACACAGTTGATGGTGACCTCACGGTCGGCGAAATCGGCGTCGCGCAGGTCGATCGTGCCCCCGCCCCAGAACGCGAAGCAGTTGAACTGCCTGGGCACCGTCCAGCGCCCCTTGCGCTCGAACCCCGACATGACGGCGACACCCCAGGTGGACGAGCCCTCGCCACCGACGATCCGCCCGGCCCAACTCCCCCGCTCCGCAGGCTCCTTGACCATCGACACGGGCGGCGGCGCCACCGCGCCCGACCCCGGCAGATCGCGGGTGATCGGAGTCAGCTCACCGTACGTACGGGCCTTGTACGTGGCGTCCAGGCGCTCCTCGAACTCCTCCATGTCGAGACGGCCCTCCGCCACGGCGTCCCGCAGTTGCTCGGCGACCCGTTCGCGGTCGGCGTCCGAGGCACGGAGACTGTCGGAGGAGGACCGGGCTTCGGGCCCGGAGGGTATGGGGGCCTGCGGCGTCAGCCGCTGATCGTCGTTTCCCCCGGAAGACGCAGCGTCGGTCATGAAGGCCAGCCTACGAGCAACCCGCCCGCCGGGCTACGAAACGATCCCCACATCCGGACAGTCCAGACGCGGGCTGGGCCCACGGGCCGCACACCGCATACGAAACCAGCGACGAAACCAGCTACAGAACCGGCCACGGAACCGGGCTACGGAATCGGCTACTAAGCCTGCTACGAAACCGCCTCCTCCGCCTCGCCCGCCCGCCGGGCGCGGTCCGCCTGCTCCGCGTACATCGTCGCGATCACGGCCTCGATGTCCGGCTCCCGCACGGACAGGTCCACCAGTGGGTACTCCGCCGCGACCCGCGCCACCAGCGGCGCCGCCGACTCGGACGCGGGAAAGGCCAGCCACTGCCGCGGGCCCTCCACCTTCACGACCCGCGCGGGCGCCGCCTCGATCGGGGGCAGCTCCCGCTCCAGGTCCACCACGAGGGTCCGCTCGCTGTCGCCCACCTCGTGCAGTCCGGCGATCGGACCGTCGTACATGAGCCGGCCGTGGTCGATGACCATCACGCGCCGGCAGACCTGCTCGATGTCCTGGAGGTCGTGCGTGGTGAGCAGCACGGTCGTGCCGCGCTCGGTGTTCAGGTCCCGCAGGAACTCCCGCACCTTGGCCTTGCTGATCACGTCGAGGCCGATCGTGGGCTCGTCCAGGTACAGCACCTCGGGATCGTGCAGCAGCGCGGCCGCGATGTCGCCGCGCATCCGCTGCCCGAGGGAGAGCTGGCGTACGGGGACGTCCAACAGGTCGCCCAGTTCGAGGAGTTCGACACAGCGGTCGAGGTTCTCCCGGTAACGGGCGTCCGGGATGCGGTACATGCGGTGCATCAGCCGGTACGAGTCGATCAGCGGCAGGTCCCACCAGAGGGTGGTGCGCTGGCCGAAGACGACACCGATGCGGTGCGCGAGACGGGTGCGCTCGCGGGAGGGGTCGATGCCGGCGACCCGCACCCGGCCGCCGCTCGGGGTGAGGATGCCGGTCAGCATCTTGATGGTGGTGGATTTCCCGGCACCGTTCGGGCCGATGTAACCGACCATCTCGCCGCGCGCCACGGTGAAGGAGATCGAGTCGACCGCCCGCACCTCGCGCCGTTCGCTGCGCAGGAACCCGGTCTTCTTGCGAACGTCGAAGACCTTCTCGACGCGGTCGAGTTCGATGAAGTGACGGTCCCTCTCCTCGGTGCCGTCGATACCGTTCATGTCGTCCCTGTCCATGTGCGCTAGCTCCCCGTACTCCGATACGAACGCAGTCCCGCGCGCCAGACGAGCCCCGCCAGCACGCAGCAGCCCGCCCCCACCAGCGGCGGGGTGAAGGCCACCCAGGTCGGCAGGTCGAGCGGGTAGGGCCGCCCGAGCACGTACAGCGCGGGCACCCAGTTGACGAAGGCGAGCGGGACGACGAAGGTCACACCGCGCACCAGTTCCTTGGCGAAGATGCTCGGCGGGTACTGCAGGAGGGTGCCGCCGCCGTACGTGAAGGAGTTCTGCACCTCGGACGCGTCCTGCGCGACGAACTGGAAGGCGCCGCCCGCCACGAACACCGCCCCGAAGATCATTGCTCCGCTGAGCACCATCATCGGGACCATCAGCACCTTCAGCGGCGTCCAGGCGATGTCGAGCACGGCGACCGCGTACCCGAGCACGAACAGCCCCTGCGCGATCCGGCCCAGGCGGCGCAGCGCGAACTTGTCCGCGGCGACCTGGGCGAGCACCGGCGCGGGACGGACGAGGAGGGTGTCCAGCGTGCCGTCACGGACCCGGCTCCCGAGCCGGTCCATGGAGCCGATCACCAGGTCGGTGAGCCCGAAGGCCACGCCGACCACCCCGTACAGGAAGGCGACCTCGGGCAGGCTGTAGCCGCCGAGTTCGTCGACCTGCGAGAACATCAGCAGGATCGTGAGGAAGTCGAAGGACGTCGCCGCGAAGTTGCCGAAGGCGGTCATGGCGAAGGAGGCGCGGTAGGCCATCGTGGAGCGGATCCACATGGCGGCGATCATGCGATAGGCACGCAGCCCGTCGCGCAGTCGGCTGTACGGTCCGTACGGGCCTGGCCACAGGTCCTCGCCGTACGCCTCCTGCGGGCTCCGGGAGCCGTGGGAACTGTGGGAGCCGGGGGTTGCGCGGGTCTCATTCACCTGCTCGGTCTCAGCCACCCTGGACCACCACCCTCCGTGTCGCCGCCGACTGGATCATCCGGCCGACCGCCAGCAGGACGACCGCCCAGCCGGCCTGGAAGGCGAACGTGCTCAGGGGGTCCGCCTCCCCCATCAGGACGTCCGCCGGCGCCTGGAGCAGCGCCGACCAGGGCAGGAGACGGGCGAGCTCGCCGAGCGCGCCGGGGAAGACGTTCAGCGGCAGCAGCATCCCGGAGAAGAACATCCCGCCGAGCCACGTGAGTTGCATCGCACCGGCGCCGTCCATCAACCAGAACGCACACAGCGCGACGATGTACCGGATCGCAAAGCTGACGACCGTTCCGAGAGCGATCGCGACGAGGCAGGCGGCCCACGTCAACAGGTCGGTGGGTAAGGCGAGATCGAAGAAGAGCGCGCCGCAGGCCATGGGGAAGACACCGCGTCCGAGCAGTTGGAAGAGGGCGCGGCCCGTGTCCGCGGCGAGCCACCACGCCTGGAGATCGGCGGGCCGGTACAGGTCGATCGCGATGTCACCCGTACGGATACGTTCGATCAGGTCCGCCTCGAAACCGTTGCTGCCCAGGACCATCACCGCGAACATCGCCTGGCCGACCCACACGTAGGTGAGTGCCTGTGCCTCGTCGTAGCCACCGAGATGGGGCTTCTCGGCCCAGAGGGCGATGTAGGTGTATGCGAGGATGAAGCCGAAGACGGTGTTGGTGAACACCCCTGCCGCGGTGGCCGCCCGATACGTCGCGTACCGCCTGAATCCACCGGCGGCGACAGCGACGTACAACCGCCCTGTCCCCACGAGGAACCTCCATCCGCTGCGAAGAGTTGTGCCGAGAGCGCCGCGAGGCCGGTCCAGGCCGGTTCGGGCACAAGCGGAAGAGCCTAGTGCGCGGGTGGAGAGGCGTGCCACGTGTTTTTCCGGCGCGGCGTGTGCCGCGCACCGGGAACGGAACAGGTGGTGCAACAGTCTTCAGGTGGGGGCGTTGAAGGCGTACGAGGGCGTACGGGAACGTGCGACGCGAAACAGGAGCATGGCAGCACCATGAGCGACGAGCCGCAGCCGAAGCAGGACCGCCAGGGCTGGGCACCCAGAGAACCGGAACCGGGCCCCGCCCGACGCCGTCCTCCCCAGGGCGAACCCGCCACGCCTTCCGATAACGGCCCCGGCAAGGACCCGGACCGTCCCGCCCCGGACGACCCCGCCACGGCTTCATC
>NZ_VJZC01000568.1 GCF_009377185.1 Streptomyces spongiae | reverse complement strand
CCCACGTGCCCCATCACCTCGCCGACCCGCCCGTCCCGTACGTCCACGACGTGCGCCCCGACCAGCGGCTCCTCTCCACGCAGCACCGAGGCCAGCCGCTCGGCCGTCCGCACGTTGCAGCGCCCCAGGTCGACCAGGGCGAACGGCTCCTCACTCGCGGCGGTCACCGGGTCCACACGCAACGACGGCAGCACGACACCCGTGCCCACGAGGGCCTCCCGCAACGACTTCACGACTTCCTCGGTCGACCGCACGACTACCTACCTCCACGCTGAGTTGCCGATTCACCACACAGCGTGTCCACAACCCGTCTAACCTGGCCAGACAGGGCGCCCCAACAACCTCAGCTGTACGACAGGGAGTTGCCATGCCAGGACCGAAGGACCTCGACCCGTCGTCTTCGCCCCGCGCCCTGCTGGGCGCGGAACTACGCCACGCACGCGAGAAAGCCGGCCTCAGTCAGGAGGAGTTGGGCCTGCGCCTGTTCGTGAGCGGTTCGTTCATCGGGCAGTTGGAGGCGGGTACGCGGCGGATGCAGAGGGAGTACGCGCGGTTGCTGGACGAAGTCCTTGGGACGGACGACTTCTTCCAGCGGAACTGTGGGGCGGCGGCGAAGTCCCGCTACCCCGAGCACTTCGCCGAGGCAGCGGAGGCGGAAGCACTTGCCACGGAGATCCGCCAGTACGCACCGATGCTGATCCCCGGGCTTCTCCAGACACCCGCGTACGCACGGGCCGTGAACAGGGCGTACGCCCCGACGGCATCCAAGGAGATCATCGACGAGTGGGTGGACGGTCGGATGGAGCGGACCCGCCTGCTCGACGACCCAACAAAGCCGTTGTTGTGGGTGGTACTCGACGAGGCCGTGGTGCGCCGCGAGACGGGCGGTCGAGCGGTGATGACAGAAGCACTGCGTCACGTCGCCGCTCTGGTCCGTCGGAGCCGGGTCATCGTGCAGGTACTGCCGTTCAGCGCAGGAGCGCACAAGGCCATGGAGGGCTCGATGAGGCTGATGGACTTCGAGGACGCTCCCCCACTGGTCTACTTCGAGGGACCCAGCACTGGACGGCTGGAGGACGACCCAGCCACCGTCGCCCAGTTGAGGTACACCTTCGAACTCCTCACGGCCTCCGCACTCTCGCCGCAGAAGTCATTGGCCCTGATCGAGGCGGTGGCGCAGGATTACGCCCATGAGGACCTTCCCTGAGTACGACCTGAGCACGGCTGCCTGGCGCAAGTCGACCTACAGCGGCGGCGGCGGCAACGAGTGCCTCGAAGTCGCCGACAACCACCCCACCCACACCCCCGTCCGCGACTCCAAATACCCCCACGGCCCGAAGCTCGTCTTCCGAGCGGACGCGTGGTCCGCGTTCGTCGAAGACCTCAAGCGGGACTAGTACCCGTGCCCGAGCCGCAACTGCAACTGCAACTGCAACTGCAACTGCAACTGCTCCGACCGGACCACGCCCCCGCCATCCTCGCCTTCGAGCGGGAGAACCGGGCCTACTTCGCCGCGTCCATCCCCGACCGGGGCGACGAGTACTTCGAGCAGTTCGACGAACGGCACCGCCTCCAGCTCGCCGACCAGGAGGCGGGGGAATGCCACTACCACGTGCTGGTCGACACGGCGGGCGAGGTGCTGGGGCGGGTCAACCTGGTGGACGTGGCGGACGGAGTCGCCGAGCTCGGCTACCGGATCGCCGAGCGGGCCGCAGGCCGCGGGCTGGCCACCCGGGCCGTACGGGCGGTGTGCGAACTCGCCGCCGACGGATACGGGCTGACCACCCTGCGGGCGCGGGCCACGCTCGACAACGCCGCGTCGCGCGCCGTGCTGGCCCGTGTCGGGTTCACCGTCACGGGCCAGACGCGGCTCAACGGGCGGCCGGCCCTGACCTATCTCCGGTCAGTTACCGGTCCGCGGCAGTAGGGAGACGATCTTGCTGCCGCTCCGGGCCACCAGCACGTCCTCGTAGAGCAGGATCTGGGACGGGAGCCCGAAGGCGGACTCCGGCCCGCGCTTGCCGATGTCGGCGTGACCACTCCAGACCTGCTCCCCTGTGCGCAGATCGAGGCCGGACAGTTCTCCGGTCGGGCCGAGGAAGTACACGACCCCCTGACTCTCCGACACCACGGGAGAAGCGATGCCCGACATCGTGTCCTTGTCGGGCATCTTGACGCCCACCGATCGGGTCCACAGGGTCTTTCCCGTGGTCAGCGAGTAGACCGAGGCCTTGCCCTTCCAGGACACGGAGATCAGACGATCACCGACGACATCCCGGTCGGCCGGCTGCCCATCGACCCGATAGGGGTGTGAGGTCTGCTTCCCGGAGCTGTTGATGGTGGTCAGCAGCAGGTTCTTGCTGCCCGCGTCCTTCACTCCGAGCAGGGCCATGCGGTCCCCGGACACCCCGACGATTTCGTGGCTGCCGGGGAGGGTCATGACCTTCTCGGCACTTCCGGTGGCGGGGTCGAGACGGAGGACGTCGGTGTCGCCCGGCTTCTTGGCTTCCGGCGTGCACAGAAGGTAGGGCACACCGCTCAGCGCCGCCCGGTCACACCAGATGCCCTTGTTCCAGGTGTGGCGCCACTTCTCCTTACCGGTCAGCGGATCGAGGGCCGTCAACGTTCGATCCGTCGGGGTGTTGGCCAGTATCGCGCCGTCGATGAGCAGGGCGGACTGGCGGTCGCGGTTGTCGTGCGCCATCTCCACCGACCACAGCATCTTGCCGGTGTCGGTGTTCACCGCCATCAGGTCGGTACCGCCCGCGTAGTCCCCGTTCGGCTGCTTGTCGGCGGTGTGGTTGCGGTAGCCGTAGAGCACGCCGTCGCGTACGGCGAACGGGTGGTCGGGCCCGTCGCCCTCACCGTTGACCTTGACCGTCCACAGCCGCTCGCCGGTGTTGGCGTCGAACTTCGCGGCGTCGTACTTGAACCCGGCGCAGTACAGCGCGGAACCGTCCACCAGACAGCCCCGCTCGCTCGCGCCAGGCGCGTCGCTCTGCCACGGCTTCCATCCCTCCGGCGAGACAGCCGGCCGTGCCGACCGGTCCGGATCGGCCCCGCCGCCGCCCCCGAAGCCGAAGACCGCACCCACGGTGATCCCGGCGACGGCCACCGCCGCCCCCGCGGCCTGCGAGAAACGGCGCCGGTTGCGTCGCCGTACCACCGCCTCGACCAGGTCCCCGGGCGCCCGCACCCGGTCCAGGGCGACCGCGTGCAGCGTCTCCCGGACCTTCTCCTCCACCTGCTGCACCTGCTCCGTCGTCATCCCTGGACCCCCTTCGACGTAAAGCTGAGCGGCTTCACCTGTTCCGCGGGCCCTTCGGGCCCGAGCTCCGGTACGAGCGACCGGAGCTTGGCGAGCGACCGGTACGCCGTACTGCGCACCGTTCCGACCGGACACCCCAGCAGCGCCGCGACCTCGCCCTCGGGCAGGTCCTCGAAGTAGCGCAGCACGACCACGGCCCGCTGCCGCTTCGTCAGACGACCGAGCGCCGCCCACAGCGCGATCCGCAGTTCGGGGTCCGACCCGGTGTCGGCGTCCCCGTCGGACTCGGGCAGTACGGGCACCGTCGTCTCGGCGCGGTGTCTGCGCAGCCGCCAGCGGCTGACCTGCTGGCGGTAGAGGACCTGGCGGACATACGCCTCGGGCTGCTCTATCTGCGCCCAGCGCCCGTACGCTTTCATCAGCGCGATCTGCAGCAGATCCTCCGCCGCATGCCGGTCCCCGCCGGTGAGCAGCACCGCGAGCCGCAGCAGCGCGGTGGAGCGCATCGCTACGAACTCCCGGAACTCATCGTGACTCGAGGCCTTCATCGACCCTCCCCCTTCTCGGCAACCATCACGACGCGATGAGCCGCCCGCGGCTATCCCTCAGCGGAAGAGATTGTGGGGTCGGTCGGCGAAGCGGTCAGGATCTGACCTATACGACTTCTAACGTGTGTCTCACCGAACGGAACAGGAACCAGAGCCGCAATCCACGGAGGGCCCACACCATGAACGACACCCAGACCCCGCAGACCCCCCAGACCACCGACGAGCGCACCGACATCCTGGAGACGCTGGCCAAGCACCGGCACTTCCTGCGGTTCACCACCCGCGACCTCACCGACGAGCAGGCCGGGCAGCGAACCACCGCCAGCGAACTCTGTCTCGGCGGCCTGATCAAACACGTCACGTCGACCGAACGCTCCTGGGTGGCCTTCATCCAGGAGGGCCCGTCGGCGATGGGCGACTTCACCGCGATGACCGAGGCCGACTGGGCCAAGCGGGCCGATGAGTTCCGGATGCTGCCCGGCGAGACGCTGGCCGGTGTGCTGGCCGACTACGAGGAGACGGCCGAGCGGACGGAGAAGCTGGTCGCCTCCCTGCCCGACCTGGGCGCCTCCCAGCCGCTGCCCAAGGCCCCGTGGTTCCAGGACACGCACTGGTCGGCCCGCAGGGTGCTGCTGCACATCATCGCCGAGACGGCCCAGCACGCCGGCCACGCCGACATCATCCGGGAGTCCCTGGACGGCGCCAAGAGCATGGGCTGACCCACCGGGCCAGGAACCGGCCCCGCGCAACCGCCTCCGGCGATCGAATTTGGCTCGGAGCGAAGTCGGGGAAGAGGCCGCGTGGGGCTGTTCACCATCACGGCGGACGCCACTAGCGTGACCGCATGCTCACGGTCGAAGTCACAGAAACCTTTCCGTGTACGCCCGACGAGTTGCTCGACTTCGTGATGGACGTCGAGCGATATGCGCTGGTCGACCGCAAACTCCACCCGGTGTTGTGGACCCGGCGCGAGGGGGACCGGCTGGAGTTCGCGTTCCGGCCGAGGCTGGTCGGCCTCCCGGCGCCGAAGACGGTGGCGCGGGCGCGGCTGACGCCGGGCCGCCGTATCGACATCGAACTCGCCCCGCCCCCCGCCAACCGCCTGACGAAGCTGGCGTCCGACTTCGACGCCAGCTTCGTCTGCACCCCGGTCGAGGGCGGCACCCGCCTCGTGCGCACCCTCAACTTCCGGTTCCGGCCCCCGCTGCGCTGGCTCGCGGAGCCGCTGATGCGTCGTCCGCTGACCGCCGATGTGCGGGAGGAGGTGCGGCTGGCCAAGGAGTACATCCAGCGGCAGAAGCGGTCGGCCTGAGTCCGGGTTCCGGGTTCCGGGTTCCGGGTCGGGTCGGGTCGGGTCGGGTCAGCTCAGCGTCTTCAGCGACGCCGCGTCGTACGACGTCAGCTCGTCGACGCGGCCCTCCAGCACCTTCGCCGCCCACTCGGGGTCCTGGAGCAGGGCGCGGCCGATGGCGACCATGTCGAACTCCTCGGCCTCCAGACGGTCCAGCAGGTCGTCGATGCTCCTGACCGGCGAGCCCTCACCGGCGAACGCGCGGAGGAACTCGCCGTCCAGGCCGACCGAGCCGACGGTGAGGGTGGGCTTGCCGGTGACCTTCTTGGTCCAGCCCGCGAGGTTGAGGTCCGAGCCGTCGAACTCCGGGAGCCAGTAGCGGCGCGTGGAGGCGTGGAAGGCGTCCACACCGGCCGCGGCCAGCGGGGTCAGCAGCGCCTCCAGTTCCTCGGGGGTCTCGGCGAGCTTCGCGTCGTACGCCTCCTGCTTCCACTGCGAGTAGCGGAAGATGACGGGGAAGTCCGGGGACACCGAGTCCCGTACCGCCGCGGCGATCTCCGCCGCGAACTTCGTACGGGCGACGAGGTCGCCGCCGTAGGCGTCGGTGCGCTGGTTGGTGCCCTTCCACAGGAACTGGTCGATCAGGTAGCCGTGCGCGCCGTGCAGTTCGACGCCGTCGAAGCCGATGCGCTCCGCGTCGGCCGCGGCCTTGGCGAAGGCGGCGATGACGTCGTCCAGGTCCTGCTGCGTCATCTCCTTGCCGGTGCCGGGCGTGCCGTCGAGGCGCAGGCCGGAGGGGCCGACCGCCGGGGCATCCGTGAAGGGGGGCTCGCCCGTCTTGCGCACCATGCCGATGTGCCACAGCTGGGGCACGATCGTCCCGCCCGCCGCGTGCACCGCGTCGGCGACCTTCGCCCAGCCGGCGAGCTGCTCCTCACCGTGGAAGCGCGGAACGCTGTCGCTCTGCCCGGCCGACTCGTGTCCGACGTACGTGCCTTCGGTGACGATCAGGCCCACGCCCGCGGCGGCACGGCGCGCGTAGTACGACACCACGTTCTCCCCGGGTATGCCGCCCGGCGAGAACATCCTGGTCATGGGCGCCATCGCGATCCGGTTGGGGACCGTCAGACCGTTGATCGAGACAGGCCGGGACAGGATCGCGGCAGCTCGGGAGGCGGAGGCGGCAAGCGTCACGGTGGAGCTCCTCGGAGAGGTCGACGACATCGAGAACGTGATTCGGATTCCGGACGGTATGTGCATACGCATCCATCACCCGCCCCGATCAACCG
>NZ_VJZC01000567.1 GCF_009377185.1 Streptomyces spongiae | reverse complement strand
GGGCACGGGCGCGGGCCGGTCCGTCGCGGAACTCGTCGAGGCGGTCCTCGCCGCCGTCGCGGCGCAGGCTGCCGTGGGCCGCTGACCTGCCCGGCAACCAAAAAACGGCCCGCCCCGGAGTAACCGGCGGACCGTCGCGAAGCGCGCTCACGTCACCCGACAGGCTCCGCCTCGGTGGTGGCCGTCGTTTCCGTGGTCGCGTCCGCCTTGACGGCCCTCTCGCCGCCCTCTTCCCGCTGCTTCTTCAGGGCGAGTTCCCTGGCCGTCTTCTCCGAGTGCAGCCTCATCTCTGCCTCTGTCCGGAGATCGAACATCATTGCCTCCTTTGCGTTATCGCTGCCGCGAACATCTCTTTACCTGGATATTACCTCAGGGAGGAGGGTCACGTCACCGTCAAATTGCCGCCGCACACAGGTAGTTGGCCCACTGTTCACCATCACGCGGGCGCCCGGGACCGCACGGCCCCGGGCGCCTTTTGGTTGGTCGTCGTTCGCCTCAACCGCCGGTCGCCACCTGCCCCTTCGCCACGGCCGGCTTGCCCGACCCGGTCGCCGAGCCGCCGCCCCGGCGGATGAGGGCGACGCCGACGACCGCCAGGATCGATGCCGCGGACAGCGTGTAGAGGCCGCCGTTCGTGCTGCCGGTCGTGTCCTTGAGGTAGCCGAAGAGGGTGGGGGAGACGAAACCACCCAGGTTCCCGATGGAGTTGACGACCGCGAGGCCCGGCGCGGCGATCTTCAGGTCGAGCCCCGACTGCGCCATCGGCCAGTACAGCGTGGCCGCGCACTTCCCGCCGACCGCGGCCAGCGTGATCGCGGCGAGCCCGAACCAGGGCGAGCCCAGCGTGGCGAGGAACGTTCCGATGGCCGACAGGACCAGGGCGATCGCCAGGTACGGGCGGCGGTCCGGGGTGCCGTCGGTGAAGTGGCTCACCGTGTACATCGCGATCACCGCGCAGATCCACGGGATCGCCGACAGCAGCCCGACCTCGAACGGCGACAGCCCGCCGATCTCCTCGACCAGGCTCGGCAGCCAGAAGGTGATCGCGTACCCGGTCAGGGCCATGGCGAAGAAGACCGCGGTGAGCACGGCGACCTGAGGGTGGAACAGCAGCTTGAGGCGGGACACCCTGGGCGCACGGCTGCGGGCCTCCTCGTCCCGGGCGACCGCCGCGCCCAGCGCGTCCTTCTCCTCGCGCGTCAGCCAGCGGGCGTCCTCGATCCGGGAGACGAGGAAGAAGCCGGCGATGAACCCGACGACGATGGACAGGAGCCCTTCGAGCGCGAACATCCAGCGCCAGCCGGCGAACCCGCCGACCCCGTGCAGCTCCAGCAGCGCGCCCGTGATCGGGCCGGTCACGATGTACGCGGTGGCCGATCCGCCGAGGAAGATCGCGCTCGCCCGGCCCCGGCTGGAGTCGGGCAGCCACTGGGTGAAGTAGAGCAGCACACCGGGGAAGAAGCCGGCCTCCGCGACGCCGAGCAGGAAGCGCAGCGCGTAGAACATCCACACGTTGTGGATGAAGCACATCGCCACGATCACCGCACCCCAGGTGATCATGATCCGGGTCAGCCAGACACGTGCGCCGAACCGCTCCAGCAGCATGTTGCTGGGCACCTCGAACAGGGCGTAGCCGATGAAGAACAGGCCGGCGCCCAGACCGTACGCGGTGGCGCTCACACCGACGTCGGCCCGCAGCTCGTCCTGGACGAAGCCGACGTTCGTCCGGTCCATCTGGTTGATCAGCAGCATCAGGACCAGAATCGGCAGCATACGGCGCAGGAACTTGCCGACCGCGCGGCGTTCGGCGTCGGGTATCACGACTTCAGACATCGTTGTCTCCCCATGGGCGTGCACATACGTGAACGGCAATCACGTACGCGAGAACTTGGGGAACTTTATGGAGGCACTCCTTCCGGGTCAATGGGTTGTTCAAGGAATCATGTATGTGAACATTCTGGGGACACCGGCAGGGCCCGGAACCTGGGGGAGGGTTCCGGGCCTTGTGTCGAGCCGTACGAGCCGTACGTCCGTCAGCTCCGTACGGTCCGTACGTCCGTCAGCCCCGTACGGTCCGTACGTCCGTCAGCTCGCCGAGGCCGACGCGGTGGCCGAGGCACCCGGCTGCACCGAGTCCTCCGTGCCCGTGTGGGTCGCGTCCGGGTCCACGCCGACCGTGATGGTGCCGGTGACCCCCTTGGCGATGTCGTTCTTCTTGTACTTCAGCTTGAGCAGACCGCCCTGGGTGCCGCTCTGGTCGTAGATGGTGTCCTCGTCGAGCGTGGTGCGCTCGGTCGTCGACGTCGAGTACGGCTCGACCTCGGCGGAGGCGAGGACGGACTCCTCGTCGAAGAAGAACTGGCCGGTGTGGCAGGTGTTGCCGCCCTCGTACCCGGCGTCCGTCCACTCGCCGTTGACGTGCACCTTCGCGTGGATGTGCACACAACGCCCCCGGTACCAGCCCGGGAAGATGGTCTTGAAGGTGACGAAGCCCTGCTTGTCCGTCTTCCAGGTGCCGCGCAGGTAGCGCTTGTCGTCGGTGGGCTCCTCGTGACCGCCGCCACCGCCACCGCCGCCCGTGCCGTCGGTGGGCGCGCCGGACGGCGGCTCACCCGTCGGCGTACCCGAGGGGGCGTCGGAGGGAGCGCCGCCACCGCCGCCCGAGGACAGGCTCTCGTACCCGGAGTACAGGCCCAGCGCGTCGCAGTGCCAGATGTCGACGGCCGCGTTGCGGATCGGCTTGCAGCTCTCCGAGTCGATCACCTTGAGGCGGAGGGTCAGCGGGATGCCCTCCTTGTCCTCGGTGATGTCCTGCCGGAGCTTGTCGGCGTCGATGTAGTACGGCCCCTCGGTGGTCTCCGAGGTGAGCTTGTAGCACTCCTCCGAGGTGCTGCTGGATGCCTTCGGAGAGGCCCCTTTCTTCGTCTCGCCCGCGCTCGCGGTCGCGACGACGGCTCCGCCCACGCCCACCGCGGCCACGGCACCGGCGCCCGCGACCACGACCTTGCGGCGCGTCAGATCCCGCTTGTGTTTCGGCCCCTGGGCCGTCTGGTTCCCGGTTTCGTTTCCCGTCATGGCAAAGGAATTTAGGGAGCCAGCCTGTCAAAGCCTTAAGAAGGGACTGTGGTCTGCCTTGCATTCCCAAGCGGAGGGAAAAGGGGCTCGAAATCCACGTCGGTTTCGAGCCCCTTTTGGGTAAAACCGCAGGAACTACTTGCTCACGCCGAGGGGGACGCAGACGCGCTCGGCTGCGGAGGAGGCCCGTCCTGCCCGTCGTTGGTCGCCTCCGGGTCCACACCCACCGTGAGGGAGGCGCGCACCCCCTTCGCGATGTTCCGCTTGTCGTAGCGCAGCTTCAGCAGTCCGCCCTGGGTGCCGCTGCCGTCGTAGATCGTGTCCTCGTCGAGCGTCGTGCGCTCCGCCGTGTTCGACACGTACGGCTCCACCACCGCGGAGGCGAGGACGGACTCCTCGTCGAAGAAGAACTGGCCGGTGTGGCAGGTGTTGCCGCCCTCGTACCCGGCGTCCGTCCACTCGCCGTTGACGTGCACCTTCGCGTGGATGTGCACACAACGCCCCCGGTACCAGCCGGGGAAGACCGTCTTGAAGGTGACGAAGCCGTGCCGGTCCGTCCGCCAGGTGCCGCGCAGGTAGCGGGTGTCGTCCGTCGGCTCCTGGTGGCCGCCGCCCGGGGGCGGACCGGAGGGGCCGGCGGTCGGGGGCGGACCGGTCGGGGCCGGGCCGCCACCGCCGTTGCCCATGTCCTCGTACCCGGAGTAGACGCCCACCGCGTCGCAGTGCCAGATGTCGACGGCCGCGTTGCGGATCGGCCGGCAGGTCTCGGAGTCGATCACCTTGATGCGGAGGGCCAGCGGAATGCCCTCCCGGTCCTCGGTGACGTCCCGGCGGAGCTTGTCGGCGTCGATGTAGTACGGCCCCTCGGTGGTCTCCGAGGTGAGCTTGTAGCACTCTTCCGCGGCGGAAGCGGAACCCGCGGAGGCACCGCCGGATGCTCTTTCCCGTTCACCGTCGAGGGCGCTCGCCGCGACGGCCGTGCCGCCCAGGGTCACCGCCGCGACCGCGCCCGCGCCGACCGCCACGACCTTGCGACGGGCCAGCTGCTGATCCTGTGGATGCTGTTGATTTTCTGTCATGCGCCGGGAAGTTAGGTAAGAACCCTGTCAACGAGCTGAGAAAACAGCGCCTTTTCCTCACCCAAGGAAAAGGGTCCTGAAATCGACGGACGATTTCAGGACCCTTCCCACCGGGAACCAAAGAAAGGCTTGCCTTACCTAATTCCCCACGCGTGTTCCTCTACTTCGGCTGGAGCTCTGCTTCGGCTGGGGCTCTACTTCGGCTGGGGCTTCCGCACCGAGAGGTGCAGCTCCCGCAGCCGGGTCTCGTCCAGCTCGGTCGGCGCGCCCATCATCAGGTCCTGGGCGTTGCCGTTGAGCGGGAAGGCGATCGTCTCGCGGATGTTGGGCTCGTCGGCCAGCAGCATGACGATGCGGTCGACACCGGGGGCGATGCCGCCGTGCGGTGGGGCGCCGAAACGGAAGGCGCGGAGCATGCCGGCGAACTGCTCCTCGACGGTGTCACGGTCGTAGCCCGCGATCTCGAAGGCCTTGAGCATGATGTCCGGCTCGTGGTTCCGGATGGCGCCGGACGACAGCTCGACGCCGTTGCAGACGATGTCGTACTGCCAGCCGAGGATGTCCAGCGGGTCCTGGGTCTGCAGGGCCTCCAGACCGCCCTGCGGCATCGAGAACGGGTTGTGCGAGAAGTCGATCTTCCCGGTCTCCTCGTCCTTCTCGTACATCGGGAAGTCGACGATCCAGCAGAAGCGGAAGACGTCCTCCTCGAAGTGCCCGGCACGCTTGGCGGCCTCGACCCGCACGGCGCCCATGATCTTCGAGACCTCGTCGAACTCACCCGCGCCGAAGAACACCGCGTGGCCCGCGGCCAGCTGGAGCCGCTTGGTCAGCTCGGCGACGTTCTCCTCGGTGAGGAACTTCGCGATCGGGCCCGTCAGCGAGCCGTCCTCGGTCACCCGCACCCAGGCCAGGCCCTTGGCGCCCTGCGAGACCGCGAAGTCACCGAGCTGGTCGAAGAACTTCCGCGGCTGCGAGGACACGTCCGGCACCGGCAGGGCACGGACGTGCTTGCCCGCGAAGGCCTTGAACTCCGAGCCCTCGAAGATGTCGGTGATGTCGACGAGCTCCAGCTGGGCCCGCAGGTCCGGCTTGTCGGAGCCGTACTTCAGCATCGCCTCGCGGAAGGGGATGCGCGGGAAGGGGGAGGTGACGTGCCGCCCGTTGCCGAACTCCTCGAACAGCTCGGTCATCAGCTTCTCGATGGGCTGGAAGACGTCTTCCTGCTCCACGAAGCTCATCTCGACATCGAGCTGGTAGAACTCGCCCGGCGAGCGGTCCGCGCGGGCGTCCTCGTCACGGAAGCAGGGCGCGATCTGGAAGTAGCGGTCGAAGCCCGAGATCATCAGCAACTGCTTGAACTGCTGCGGGGCCTGGGGGAGGGCGTAGAACCTGCCCGGGTTCAGGCGCGACGGCACGACGAAGTCGCGGGCGCCCTCCGGGGAGGTGGCGCTGAGGATCGGCGTCGCCATCTCGTTGAAGCCGAGCGCCGTCATCTTGTGACGAATGGCGCTGATCACCGCCGTACGCAGCATGATGTTGCGGTGCATGCGCTCGCGGCGCAGGTCCAGGAAGCGGTACTCCAGGCGCCGCTCCTCGTTCACCCCGTCCTCGGTGTTGATCGTGAACGGGAGGGGGGCCGCCGCACCGAGCAGCTCGACCTCGCCCACCTCGACCTCGACCTCGCCGGTCGGCAGGTCCGGGTTCACGTTCTCGGTTCCACGTGAAACAACGCTGCCGTCGACGCGGACGGTCGACTCCTTGGAGAGCTTGTCCAGGGCCTCGTACGCGGGCGTGCCCGGGCGGGCCACCAGCTGCGTGATGCCGTAGTGATCGCGCAGATCGATGAAGAGGATGCCGCCCAGGTCGCGCCGATTGTGCAGCCAGCCGCTCAGCCGGACGTCGGTGCCGACGTCAGAGGCGCGGAGCTCGCCGCAGGTGTGGGACCTGTACCGATGCATCGTCGTTCATCCAGTCTTCGCTGATGTGGGTCTCGCCGGGGGTGCGCCCCGGAGCGCCGGGCGGGGTTGGGCCCGGAGCCCCCAAGGGTACCGGCCGCCTCCGGCGGTTCGGCGAGGGCTTTTCGTGTGCCGGGTTCCGTTTTGGCTGCGGATCCGTCGTGGCTTGTCGCGCAGTTCCCCGCGCCCCTAAAAGCACGGGCGCACCCGTCACCACAACACCCCCCGCCGAGACCCCCACGCACCGGCACCCCGACGTGCCCGGCAGACGCGTACGGACGTAAGGGC
>NZ_VJZC01000566.1 GCF_009377185.1 Streptomyces spongiae | reverse complement strand
CGGGACGAAGGCAGGAGCGCGGGCCGCCCCCGCCACCCCACGATGAGGAACGAACGAGTGAGCCAGCGTGCGGGGCCGACTCTGTCTCGGGAGGTCAGGCCTCAGGAGCGGCTACGGATCACCACATGCCGGCTCACTCAAGACGTTCGGCCAGCAGGATCAGCACCAACGTCTTACGACGCCATTAGGAGCACCCCTGCCCGGGCCGCTTATCACGCTGCCTTATAAGGCACATCGAGAACGCGTCTTGGACGCGCCGCCGCACCCGCTGCTCCAATCGGCCCATGACGAACCACCGCATCGCCCTCATCCCCGGCGACGGCATCGGGACGGAAGTCCTCCCGCCCGCCCAGCAGGTCCTGGACGCGGTCGGCCGCCGCCACGGCATCGCGTTCTCCTACACCTCCTACGACTGGTCCTGCGAGCGCTATCTGAGCGAGGGCGCGATGATGCCCGAGGACGGGCTGGACCGGCTGCGGGAGGCGGACGCGATCCTGCTCGGCGCCGTCGGCTATCCGGGCGTGCCGGACCACGTCTCGCTCTGGGGGCTGCTGATCCCGATCCGCCGCCACTTCCGGCAGTACGTCAACCTGCGGCCGGTCCGGGTCTTCGAGGGTGTGGACAGCCCGCTGCGCGCCGCCGCGGCGGGCGAGGTCGACCTGGTCGTCGTACGGGAGAACGTCGAGGGCGAGTACAGCGAGATCGGCGGTCGGCTGAACCAGGGGACGCCGGAGGAACTGGCCGTCCAGGAGACGGTGTTCACGAGGGCCGGGGTGACCCGGATCGTCGACTACGCCTTCCGGCTGGCCGCCGGCCGCCGTGGGAAGGTCACCTCGGCGACGAAGTCCAACGGCATCATCCACACCATGCCGTTCTGGGACGAACTGGTCGCCGAACGCGCCGCCGGGCACCCCGGCGTCAGCTGGGACCAGGAGCACATCGACGCGCTGGCCGCCAAGTTCGTCCTCGACCCCGCCCGCTTCGACGTGGTCGTCGCCTCCAACCTCTTCGGTGACATCCTCAGCGACCTCGCGGCGGCCGTGGCCGGCTCGATCGGCATCGCCCCGTCCGGGAGCCTCAACCCCGAGCGGGAGTTTCCCTCCATGTTCGAGCCGGTGCACGGTTCTGCCCCCGACATCGCCGGCCGGGGCATCGCCAACCCGCTGGGCGCGATCGGCTCGGCGGCGCTGATGCTCGACCACCTCGGCCATCCCGAGGCCGCCCACGACGTCAACGAGGCCATCACCGCCGTACTGGCCAAGACGGACGTCCGCACCCGCGACCTGGGCGGCACGGCGACGACCGACGAGTTCACCGAGAAGCTGCTCGCACTGCTCTGAGCGCGTACGGATCGAACGCGCCCGACGCCGTCAGGGGACCTCGGGGCCGCGGTACTCGCTCATGGCGTCGATGAGCCAGCGCGCCAGGTAGCCGGAGAACGAGGACCGCGGCAGGAGCCGGTACGTCGGTGCGTCGTCGACCTTCCAGAGGAGCACGGGGACAGGTCCCACCGTGGTCGACACCGCCCGACCGGGGCCGAAGGCCCGGGGATGGAGGTCCAGCGGGCAGCCCTTCTCCAGCACCTGCCGGGCGGAGGGGCCGCCCAGCTCCAGCGTGGTGCGGTTCGCGGAGACGTCCACGACCGAGCCCGGGGCTCCTTGGAGCGCCTCCCGCAACTCGGCGGTCACAGCGGTCGCGTCGGCCTGGGACAGCACGAGCCATTCGTCGGGGCCGAGCCAGACGACCGTGTGGGGGCCGGACGCGGTGGTGGTGCCGCACTGTCCGGGGAGCGGCGCCCCCAGGGCCTTCCCGATGCGGTCGGCCGCTTCCGAAGCGATGTCGACGCGCAGGTTCACCATGGTGGTGAACGGCCTCTCGGTCAGTGCGACGCCGCGGGCGCCGGTGACGGCGGCGGCACGCATCCGCTCCTCCAGATGTGCCAGCGGGCTGGTGCGCAGGGCCGCCGGGCCCGCGCCCGCGTCGATCGTCGGCTCGCGCTCAGCCATCTCGCTTGGTCCCTTCGGGGTCGTAGAGGACGGAGTCGGCCACCAGGACGGGCACCAACTCCTCGCCCACGGGGGCGAGCAGGGTCTCGCCGATCCTGGCCCGCCCGTCGGCGACGAGGGCGAGGGCGAAGGGGCGGCCGAGGGCCTGGCTGTGGTAGCTGGAGGTGACGTGGCCGAGCATCGGCACGGGCACCGTCTCCAAGGGGACGCCTGGCGCGACGAGTTGAGTGCCTTCCGGCAGCCGGGTCGTGCGGTCGGACGGCAGCAGGCCGACCAACTGCTTGCGGTCGGTGCGCGAGGTGTCAGGGCGGGAGTGGGACCGCTTTCCGACAAAATCCTTCTGCTTCGAGACCACCCAGGACATGCCCGCGTCCTGCGGGGTGACGGTGCCGTCGGTGTCCTGGCCGACGATGATGTAGCCCTTCTCGGCCCGCAGGACGTGCATGGTCTCGGTGCCGTACGGAGTGATGCCGTACGGGCGTCCGACCGCGTCCACCTCCTCCCACACCGCCAGGCCGTACCACGCGGAGACGTTGATCTCGTAGGCGAGTTCGCCGGAGAAGGAGATCCGGCAGATACGGGCGGGGATGCCGGAGGCCAGGGTGGTCTCGCGGAAGGCCATGAACGGGAAGGCGTCGTTCGACAGGTCGACGTCGGGGGCGAGATGGGCGACGACCTCGCGCGAGCGCGGGCCGACGACGGCGATCGTCGACCACTGCTCGGTCACCGAGGTGCAGTGGACGTCGAGTTCGGGCCACTCGGTCTGCAGCCACTCCTCCAGCCAGTCCAGGACACCGGCGGCGCCGCCGGTCGTGGTGGTCATGAAGTAGCGGTTGTCGTCGAGGCGCAGCGTCACACCGTCGTCGAAGATCATGCCGTCGGGCTTGCACATCACGCCGTAACGGGCCGTGCCGGGCTTCAGCTTCTTGAAGGCGTTCGTGTAGACGCGGCCCAGGAACTCGCCCGCGTCCGAGCCCCAGATCTCGATCTTGCCGAGTGTGGAGGCGTCCATGAACGCCACCCCTTCACGGGCCGCGCGGCACTCGCGGGCCACGGCCGTGTCCATGTCCTCACCGGGCTCCGGGTAGTACCAGGGACGCTTCCACTGCCCGACGTCCTCGAACTCCGCACCGTGCGCGACGTGCCAGCCGTGGATGGAGGTGGTGCGTTCGGGGTCGAACAGCTCGCCGCGTTCACGCCCGGCCAGGGCGGCGAAGGCCACCGGCGTGTACGGCGCCCGGTAGGCCGTGGTGCCGATCTCTCCCAGCGAACCGCCGAGGGCCTCGGCGATCACCCCGATCGCGTTGACTCCCGACGTCTTGCCCTGGTCGTTCGCCGTGCCGAGCGAGGTGTAGCGCTTGACGTGCTCGACACCGCGCATGCCGGCGCCGGTGGACCGCCAGACGTCGGCGACCGTGACGTCGCGCTGCAGGTCGACGAAGTGGGTGTCCCAGCCACCGGGTTCGCCGTCGGGGGAGGGAACCAGCCACAGGGCGCGCACATCAGGGCGTACTTCCTTATGCGAAACCGTGGGCACCGGAACCGGGAACCCGGCGTCCGTCGCGGCCCGCGCCCCGGCCCTTGCCCCCTCGGCCAGACAGCCGTCGAGGTCGTACGTCCCGCGCGCCGCACCCACGACCTGCTGGTCCCGTACGGCGCCGTCGGGGACGAAGGCGACCAGCCCTTCGTCCCAGCGCAGCCGGCCCTGGCGCTGGCTGTGCAGGTGCACCACCGGGCTCCACCCGCCCGAGACGGCGAGTAGATCGCAGTCGAACGACGTGGGATCACCAGTGAGTTGACCCTCCTCGTCGAGGGCCTGGACGGTGACGCCGGCGAGCCGCCCCTCGCCCGAGGTGTTGACAACCGCACTGCCCGTCAGCACGCGCACCCCGGTCGCCACGGCGACCTCGGCGGCCCGGTGGGACAGTTCGGGGCGGGCGTCCACGACGGCGGCGATGTCGATCCCGGCGGCGTGGAGATCGGCGACCGTGTCGTAGGCGCTGTCGTTGGTCGTACTCACCACGGCCCGCGACCCCGGAGCCACGGCGTATCGGTTGAGGTACGAGCGCACGGCCGCCGCGAGCATCACTCCGGGTCGGTCGTTGCCGGCGAAGACCAGCGGACGTTCGTGAGCGCCGGTCGCCAGGACCACCTGGCGGGCCCGGATGCGCCACAGCCGCTGGCGCGAGATGCCTGCGGAGGGTTCGGGGGCGTCGGATCCGAGGTGGTCGGTGCGCCGCTGCAGAGCCAGCACGTAGTTGTCGTCGTACGATCCGAAGGCTGTGGTGCGGTGCAGTACGACCGTCTCGGGGGCGGCGTCGAGTGCCGCGCGGAGGTCGGCGACCCGGTCCAGGTCCGTCCGCGTACCGGAGAGCAGTGAGCCGCCGGGCTCGGGCTGGTCGTCGACGAGGATCACACGGGCTCCGGAGCCGGCGGCAGCGGCGGCGGCCGCCAGCCCGGCCGGTCCGGCGCCGACGACCAGGACGTCGGTGTGGACGTACTTCTTGTCGTACACGGCGGGGTCGGAGGCCGGGTCGAGCCGGCCCATCCCGGACAGCGTGGTGGCGGACAGGCCGTCGTACAGCTCCACGGTCGTGGCCGGGAGCATGCCCTCCGAGCACGAACCGTCCAACTGCACCAGGGCGTTGGGCTCCTCGACACCCGCGGCGACGATGCCGCGCGGGCGCCCGCGGTAGAGCGACGGGGCGACCTCGACGAGCCCGTTCGCCAGCATCGCCGAGGCGACGGTGTCTCCGGGGTGCCCGGTCAACTCCCGCCCGTCGACGGTGAATCGCAGCACGGTGTCGCGGTCGACGCGTCCGCCCTGCCGGAGCCGGTAGTGCTGGTCGGTCATCGGATCCCTCCGGCCTGGGGCAGTTCGGGGCGGGGCTCGTCGAGCCGGTAGGAGGTCAACACCTCGTGGGTGGCGGTGTCGCGCAGGACGTTGAACCAGCGGCGGCAGCCGATGCTGTGCATCCACCGTTCGGCGAAGGGGCCCTTGGGGTTGTCGCGGTAGAAGACGTACTCGGCCCACTGCTCGTCGGTGAGGTCCGCGGGGTTCTCGGGGTAGGGGACGTGGGCCTGGCCGCCGTAGTGGTATTCGGTCTCGTCCCGCGGCCCGCACCAGGGGCAGCTGATCAGCAGCACAGTGTCCTCCTCAGTGGGCCACGGCCGCGGCGCCGTGCTCGTCGATCAACGCACCCGTCGTGAAGCGTTCGAGGGCGAAGGGGGCGTTCAGCGGATGTGGCTCGCCCGTGGCGATGGTGTGCGCGAAGGTCCAGCCGGCGGCCGGGGTGGCCTTGAACCCACCGGTGCCCCAGCCGCAGTTGACGTAGAGGTTCTCGACGGGCGTGGTGCCGATGATCGGGGAGGCGTCCGGGGTGACGTCGACGATGCCGCCCCAGGTCCGCAGCACGTGCGCGCGGGCGAAGACGGGGAACAGCTCCACGGCGGCGGCCATCTGACGCTCGATCACGTGGAAGGAGCCGCGCTGCCCGTAACCGTTGTACGAGTCCACGCCGGCGCCCATCACCAGTTCACCCTTGTGTGCCTGGGACACGTACACGTGGACGTGGTTCGACATGACAACCGTGGGGTGGACCGGCTCGTGCAGCTCGGAGACCAGCGCCTGGAGCGGATGGGACTGCACCGGCAGCCGTACACCCGCCCGCTCGGCCAGCACGCTGCTGTGCCCGGCGGCCGCGAGGCCGACCCGGCCGGCGAGGATGCGGCCGCGGTTGGTGTCGACGCCCACGACCCGGTCGCCGTCCTTGAGGAAGCCGGTGACCTCGCAGCCCTGGATCAGGTCCACGCCCATCTCGTCGGCCCGGCGGGCCAGCGCCCAGGCGACGTGGTCGTGTTTGGCGATACCGGCCCGCGGCTGGAAGGTGCCGCCCAGGACCGGATAGCGGGTGCGGGACGAGACGTTGAGGATGGGGCAGACCTTGGCGACCTCGTCCGGCTCCAGCCACTCGGCGTCGACACCGTTGAGACGGTTGGCGCCCACGCGGCGCACGCCCTCGCGCACGTCCTGGAGGGTGTGCGCGAGATTGAGGACGCCGCGCTGGCTGAACAGGAAGTCGTAGTCCAGCTCCTCCGGGAGCCGCTCCCACAGCTTGAGCGCGTGCTCGTAGATCGCCGCGCTCTCGTCCCACAGGTAGTTCGAGCGGATGATCGTGGTGTTGCGTGCCATGTTGCCGCCGGCCAGCCAGCCCTTCTCCAGGACGGCGACCTTGGTGATGCCGTGGTTCTTGGCCAGGTAGTAGGCGGTGGCCAGGCCATGGCCTCCCGCGCCGACGATGACGACGTCGTACGAGGAGCGCGGTTCGGGGTTGCGCCACAGGAAGTCCGGGTGCTCCGGCAACGGCTCGCTGGTCATGCCGCGTCTCCGTTCAGGCGGGGCGGGTGGG
>NZ_VJZC01000565.1 GCF_009377185.1 Streptomyces spongiae | reverse complement strand
CGCCCGCCCAGACCGAAGAACCGCGCGTCAGCTCCCACCTCGGAACGCTGCATCCAGCGCGCCCCGCCCCCAGCGGCCGGCTCCCACCAGCGGGGCGGCAGCTCCCGCCGCAGGAGCACCCCGCCGGGCGTCTGCACCTCGATCGCTCCGTGCCGCGAGACGATGACCGTGACGCGCTCCGCCACCACCCGCCAGGCACCGTCCTTGTCCGGCTCCAGAACGGCCCGCGGATCAGGCACCGGGCACCGGTCCGCGAGTGCGTAAGAGGGCTCCGGCTCGGCACCGTCCCAGCCCCAGAACACGGCGCCGCCCGCAGTGACGGTGATCCGCAGCTCGGACCGGGCGAACCGGACGACCCCACCACCGGGCCCCGGATCCACCTCCCGCACGGGCCCGGGCACCCGCGCGCGCTCAGCGCCCCGCTCGGGCAGCCCGGCGGCATCGGCACGCCGCCTCCGCCACGCGGCCCGCACGGCGCGCAAACCCTGCGCCGCCCCCGCCGAGCCGACCGCCTTCACCGAACGCACCAGGTCACGACCGTCCATGCTGCTCACCCTGCCACTGACTCAGCCATGGTGGTGAGTCGTTCAACTGCCGTTCACCCGTGGTGAAGGCACATCTTCACGGCGCCGACCATGTGCGGCGCACCCTGGTGCAGAAGTCGATCACATGGCATCGTCCGTGTCAGCCGCGTGACGCGCACACCCCAGCCCGTGCGTGACAGCCGCACACGACGCGCACAGCCCCGGGAGCCGCCCCATGACCTCAGCGAACGCCGCACCACTCTGGCAACCCGATCAGGAACGCATCGCCCGGGCACAGATCACGAAGTTCCACGCCTGGACCGCCGAGCACCACGGAGCCCCGGCCGAGGGCGGATACGCGGCCCTGCACCGCTGGTCCGTCGACGAACTCGAAACGTTCTGGAAAGCCGTCACCGAGTGGTTCGACGTACGGTTCTCCACCCCCTACGCGCGCGTACTCGGCGATCGCACCATGCCGGGCGCCGAATGGTTCCCCGGAGCGACCCTCAACTACGCCGAACACGCCCTCCGCGCCGCCGCCACCCGCACGGACGAACCAGCCCTCCTGCACGTCGACGAGACCCACGAGCCACGCCCGGTGACCTGGGCCGAACTGCGCCGCCAGGTCGCCTCCCTCGCCGCCGAGCTGCGCGGCCTCGGAGTACGCCCCGGAGACCGCGTCAGCGGCTACCTGCCGAACGTTCCCCAGGCCGTCGTCGCCCTCCTCGCAACGGCCGCCGTCGGCGGTGTCTGGACCTCCTGCGCACCCGACTTCGGCGCCCGCAGCGTCCTCGACCGATTCCAACAGGTCGAACCGGTAGTCCTGTTCACCGTCGACGGCTACCGCTACGGCGGCAAGGAACACGACCGCCGCGACACCGTCGCCGAACTCCGCCGCGAACTGCCCACCCTGCGCGCCGTCGTCCACATCCCGCTCCTGGGCACCCAGGCGCCGGACGGCGCCCTGGAATGGTCCGCGCTGACCTCCGCGGACGTGGAACCCGTCTTCGAGCAAGTCCCGTTCGACCACCCCTTGTGGGTCCTGTACTCCTCCGGCACCACCGGCCTTCCCAAGGCCATCGTCCAGTCCCAGGGCGGCATCCTGGTCGAGCACCTCAAACAGCTCGGCCTCCACTGCGACCTGGGCCCCGATGACCGCTTCTTCTGGTACACGTCCACCGGCTGGATGATGTGGAACTTCCTCGTCTCCGGCCTGCTCACCGGCACCACGATCGTCCTGTACGACGGCAGCCCCGGGTACCCGGACACGGGCGCCCAGTGGCAAGTCGCCGAACGCACCGGGGCCACCCTCTTCGGCACCTCCGCGGCATACGTCATGGCCTGCCGCAAGGCCGGCGTCCACCCCGCACGCGACTACGACCTCTCCCGCGTGCAGTGCGTCGGCACCACGGGCTCCCCACTGCCGCCGGACGGGTTCCGCTGGCTGCACGACGAGTTCGCGGAGGCCGGGGCCGACCTGTGGATCGCCTCCGTCAGCGGCGGCACCGATGTGTGCTCCTGCTTCGCGGGCGCCGTCCCCACGCTCCCCGTGCACATCGGCGAACTCCAGGCCCCCGGCCTCGGCACCGACCTCCAGTCCTGGGACCCCAGCGGCACACCCCTCACCGGCGAAGTCGGCGAATTGGTGGTCACCAACCCGATGCCGTCCATGCCGATCCACTTCTGGAACGACCCCGACGGCAACCGCTACCACGACAGCTACTTCGACACCTACCCCGGAGTCTGGCGCCACGGCGACTGGATCACCGTCACCTCACGCGGCTCCGTCGTGATCCACGGCCGCTCCGACTCCACGCTCAACCGCCAGGGCGTCCGCATGGGTTCGGCCGACATCTACGAAGCCGTCGAACGACTCCCCGAGATCAAGGAATCCCTCGTCATCGGCATCGAACAGCCCGACGGCGGCTACTGGATGCCCCTCTTCGTCCACCTCGCCCCCGGAGCCAGCCTCGACGAGGCACTCCTGAACCGCATCAAACAGACCATCCGCGAGCAGCTCTCCCCGCGCCACGTCCCCGACGAGGTCATCGAGGTCCCCGGAGTCCCGCACACCCTGACCGGCAAACGCATCGAGGTCCCGGTCAAGCGCCTGCTCCAGGGCACCCCCTTGGAGAAAGCGGTCAATCCCGGCTCCATCGACAACCTCGACCTGCTGCGCTTCTACGAGGACCTGGCCCGCAAACGAGCCTGACCCACCCTTCCCCCTGGCCGACGGGCGTTGTCAGTGCCGCCGGTTACTGTGAGTGAGCATTGATCGACTGCGCACAGGGGGAACCATGACGCACACCCGGCACCAGACCATGCGACGCGTCCTGCGCCGCGAAATCGCCGGCACCATCGGCCTGCTCACCGACGAGCACGACTTCACGGCGATGCGGCGCTACCGCACCTTCACCTTCGACGACCACGCGACCTACCTCCGACAAGTGGAGGCCCTGCTCAGGACCCTCGCGTCCCAGGGCAGCCACACGACGGTCGCCCTCTTCGACCCCGAGGAGTACGCGGAGTTCTGCGCCGAAACCGGCCTGGACCCCGACGCCCCGACCAGTCGCACTCGGTACACCGCCGAACTGGCCGCCCTGGGCCCCAGCGTCCCCTACCAAGGGCAGCCCCTCGACGAACTCGTCCCCGACCTCGTCGACGAGGCCGTCCGACAGGCCACATGGCAGTACGCGACGACACTCCTGGCCGGCATCGGCGCCTGCGCATCCTGCGGCGAGGACATCGGGCGCGCCGCTTTCCTCCGGGCCACGGACCTCCTCACGCGCATCCTCGACACCGCGGGGCCGGGAGAGCGGAACCTGGTGTGCAGCGTCTCGGCCACACCCGAACCGCTCGTCGCCGCACTGTGGGTGGACGAGAAGCCCGATGGCACCCTCCACCTCGACGAAACCGAGGGCCTCGAATTCACCACGGTCCTGGCCGTGGGCATCGCCACCCGGAGCGCCGGCGGCCTCGTCATGCGCACCAGCGCCCCCGACACGACCGACCGCGTCTACGGGTGGCGCCTGCGCGGAGAAGGACTCGAGCCCCTCACCGCAGGCGAGGTCTTCGACGCCTACTGCACCGACATCGAATCCGGTGACCTCGTCTCCCCTGAATCAGGCGTCGACTACTGCGCCCCACCCGACCTCGGTGACGCGGGCACGATGAGGGGAGGCCACACCCACTGAACGCGCCAGGGGGCGCCCCACCCGAAAGCGGGGCGCCCCCTGGACAACCACCGATCGTGACGGCGGTTGCGCAGCGTTACCCGGTGTCACTCGCCGGACAGCACCGCCTGAGCCGCGTTGCGCGCCTCCTCAGCGGTGTCCGCAGCGCGCGCCGCAGCCGCCGCACGCTCGCACTGCGCCAGCGTGTACTTCGCCAGCGTCGCCCGCACATAGGGAATCGACGCCGCACCCATGGACAGGGAGGTGACCCCCAGACCGGTCAACACACACGCCAGCAGCGGGTCGGACGCCGCCTCACCACAGACACCACAGCTCTTGCCCTCGGCCTTTGACGCCTCCGCGGACAGCGCCACCAGGTCCAGCAGCGCGGGCTGCCACGGGTCCTGCAGCCGGGACACCGCGCCCACCTGACGGTCCGCGGCGAACGTGTACTGTGCGAGGTCGTTGGTCCCCAGCGACAGGAACTCGACCTCTTGCAGGATCGAACGCGCCCGCAGAGCTGCCGACGGGATCTCCACCATGGCACCGAACTTCGCCCGCAGCCCGGCCGCACGGCACGCGTCCGCGAACGCCTTGGCGTCCGTACGGTCCGCCACCATCGGAGCCATGACCTCCAGGTAGACGGGCAGCCCCTCCGCGGCCTTCGCCAGAGCGGTCAGCTGCGTCCGCAGCACCTCCGGATGGTCGAGGAGAGTCCGAAGCCCCCGCACGCCCAGTGCCGGGTTCGGCTCATCGGCCGGAGTCAGGAAGTCCAGCGGTTTGTCCGCACCGGCGTCGAGCACACGCACCACGACGCGACCCTCGGGGAAGGCCTCCAGCACCTGCCGGTACGCCTCGACCTGCTTCTCCTCCGACGGCGCGTTCTTGCTGTCGTCCAGGAAGAGGAACTCGGTACGGAAGAGGCCGACCCCCTCGGCCCCGGCCTCAACGGCGGCAGGCACATCCGCGGGCCCACCCACATTGGCAAGCAGCGGAACCTTGTGTCCGTCGGAGGTGGCACCCGGGCCCGTCGAGGCGGAGAGCGCCGCCCTGCGCTCCGCCGCCGCGGCCTCCAACTGGGCCTTCTTCTCCGCGCTCGGCTCCACGAAGATCTCACCGGTGCTGCCGTCGACGGCGATCAGCGTGCCCTCGGCCAGTTCACCGGCACCCGGCAGCGCGACCACGGCAGGCACCCCGAGCGCCCGCGCCAGGATCGCACTGTGACTGGTCGGCCCGCCCTCCTCGGTCACGAAGCCGAGCACGAGCGTCGGATCCAGCAGCGCGGTGTCGGCCGGTGCCAGATCACGCGCAATGAGGACGTACGGCTCGTCGCTGTCCGGCACACCCGGCATGGGCACTCCGAGCAGCCGGGCGACGATACGGTTCCGCACGTCATCCAGGTCGGCCACACGACCGGCGAGGTACTCACCGGCGCCCGCGAGCAGCGCACGGTACGCGGCGAACGCGTCGTACACCGCGCGCTCGGCCGTGCTGCCGACCGCGATACGGCGCTCCACGTCCGCCATCAACTCGGGGTCCTGCGCCATCATGGCCTGGGCTTCGAGCACGGCCTGGGCCTCGCCGCCCGCCAGGTTGCCGCGGGCCATCAGATCGGCCGCCACAGCCTCCACGGCCTTGCGGGCGCGGCCTTGCTCGCGCTCCGCGTCCTCCGTCGGTATCTGCTTGGCAGGCGGCTCCAGGACCGCCGTTCCCATGTGCCGAACCTCGCCGATGGCCACACCGTGGCTCACGCCGACGCCTCGCAGCGTTGTTTCCATCTCACCCGTCTCCGATAGTGCGGCGGATCCCACCGCCGCGGTGGTTGTCCGACTTGCCGTGTTGTACGGCGCTGCTGTCACTGCCAGCCGAAGAGCTCGTCACCGGCCTTGACGTCACCCTCGACGCGGAGACCGGTGAGAGAGTCGGCCGCGGCCTCGAGCGCCACGATCGGGCAGATCGGAGACTTGCCCGCGGCCTCGACGGCGGCGGGGTTCCAACGCACCACGGCCTGGCCGCGCGTCACGGTGTCGCCTTTGGCGACGAGCAGCTCGAAGCCCTCGCCGTTGAGCTGCACGGTGTCGATGCCGAGGTGGGTGAGCACCCCGTGGCCGTCTCTGTCGACCACGACGAAGGCATGAGGGTGGAGAGAAACGATGACTCCGTCCACGGGAGCGACGGCCTCGGAGGCCTCCCGCGCGGGGTCGATTGCTGTACCGGGTCCTACCATCGCTCCCGAGAAGACGGGGTCGGGTACCGCGGCGAGTCCGATGGCCCGCCCGGCTAGGGGGGACGTCACGGTGGTCATGGGAAGCCTCCCAGGGGAGATTCATATGGGCCGTCACTGCCTGTCCCGGACGGCGCACTGGGGAGCAGGGTATGTCATATGAACTGCCGGTTCCGCGTGAGACGTACGGGGTGGCTGCCCTGGAGCGCCGCGTAAGCGATTTGCGCCCGCTCCGGACCCAGATGTAGAGTCGTACACCTGCTTGGGGCCGAGCGACACGATCAAGTGTCCCAGTCCGGCAGCATCCAACTTGTCAGATCCTTTCTCAGGGTCGCTTCTGCATGTCCGCAGAACGGTGGTCAGAGAGACGGAAAAACACTGATAGAGTCGGAAACACCGAAGGGAAGCGCCCGGAGGAAAGCCACGAGAGAGTCTCTCGGGTGAGTACAAAGGAAGCGTCCGTTCCTTGAGAACTCAACAGCGTGCCAAAAATCAACGCCAGATA
>NZ_VJZC01000564.1 GCF_009377185.1 Streptomyces spongiae | reverse complement strand
GACCCCGCCTGACCCCCTCGCTCCCCCACAGCGGACCAGTAAGCCTCCCGTCAGGGGCGACCCGGCGCGTTCGCCGACAATCGCCGCGACCGCGCCACCGCCGCCGTGAAAGGCTCGCCTCGACGTAACAGGACACACGAGGGGGTTGCGACGATGAGTGATCTTGGTTCTGTGCTGCGGCTGGCGGCCTTTCCGGCGACCCCCTCCGGGGGGAACCCGGCGGGAGTGGTGCTGGACGCACGGGGGATGTCGGACACGGAGATGCAGGCCGTCGCGACCGAGGTGGGGTACGCCGAGACCGCGTTCGTCGTACGCCCGCCGGAGGATGAGAAGCCGCCCCGCGTGGGCATGCGGTACTTCTCGCCCGTCGCCGAGGTGCCGTTCTGCGGGCACGCCACCGTGGCGACGGCAGTCGCGCTGGCCGAGCGGGTCGACGCCGAGGCGTTTCTCTTCGACACCCCTGTCGGAGAGGTGCGCATCGACATCACACGGGCCGACGGGCAGGTGACCGCGTCGTTCACGAGCGTCCAGCCCCGGGTGGAGCCCATCGACGCGGACGTCTTGGAGCGGCTGCTGGACGTCCTCGGCCTCTCGCACGACGATCTCGACGCCGACCGTCCGCCGCGGGAGGCGTTCGCCGGCAACGTCCATCCCGTCCTCGTCCTGGCCTCTCAAGACACCTTCGACGGCTTCACCTTCGACCCGGACGTCCTGCGCGCGCTCATGGACGAACGGCGATGGCTCGGCACGGTCACCGTCCTGAAGGCGCTCGGCGAGGGGAAGGAGGGGGAGTTGGAGGCGCGCAACCTCTTCCCCGTCGGCGCGATCACCGAGGATCCCGCCACCGGCTCCGCGGCGGCGTCCGTCGGCGCGTACCTCCGTGACACCGGACTGCTCGACGCGCCCACCACGATCACGATCCACCAGGGCAGGCACGTCGGCCGGCCCAGTGTGCTCCGGGTCAGCATCCCGGCCGAAGGCGGCATCACCGTGTCCGGCACGGCCTCGGCGATCGACTAGGACCGGGTCACCACCGAGAACGCCACCAGCACCACCGACAACACCGGCGTCACCACACGACCGACGCCCACACCCACGCCCGCGCTCACCCCGCCTCGCGCTCCGGAACCGCCTGCTCCCGGACCGCGAGGCGGCGCAACATCTCCCGGACCCTGTCGCGGGACTCCTCGGCCGCGTCGATGGCCTCCATGCACTGCCAGTACGTCGTCTCGTCGTCCGCCGCCGAGGCGAGGCCGACGAGCGCTATGCCGACCTCGCCCAGGAGGCCGCCAAGGCTGAGGAGGGCCTGGCGCGCGTCCCCCAACTCGGTGAGCTGCGAGGCGCGTAAGGCTCCCACGTCCAGCCGCGGGACATCGAGGACCCCGCAGCCTCTGCCCGCCAACTCGGTCAGCCCCAGTGCCTCACCCCGCAGTTCGGGTGGGCCCGACACCGCCAGGCGGCTCCCGATCGCCTGGGCCAGGGCCTGTGCCTGCCACGCCTCCGTCATGATCTCCCGCTCCTCCCCGCTCCCCGCCAGGGCACGCCTGCTCGCCAGGATGAGCCGCATCGCGTCCATGCGAACCGTCCCCGTCTGTCTTGACGCGCTCATCGCACGTCCGCCCGAACTCCACTGTCCACTACCCAGAGTGAAGGCACACGGGACGAAAAGCCAGAGGAAGCCCGAAATCTGTGGACAACCCGTCGGCTGTGGACAACTCGTTAACTCCGGAGAGTGACAAGCGGATTGAAGGCTTCCTGTTGGAATCGGTTCCTCCCCTACGGGAGCCCCCGAGAGCCCTTGGGAGGAAACCTCCGCTCGTTGCGGTCGATCTTCGCGTCCAGCGCGGCCAGAGCGTCGATGCCGAGCACCTCGCAGAGCTGGAGCAAGTACGCCAGTACGTCGGCGACTTCGTCGGTGACGCGGTGGGCGGTACCGGCGTCCTCCATCACGCGCGCCGACTCCTCGGGCGTCAGCCACTGGAAGATCTCGACGAGTTCGGACGCCTCGACGCTGAGCGCGGCGACGAGGTTCTTGGGGGTGTGGTACCGCTGCCAGTCACGGGCGGCCGCGAAGTCGGCGAGCCGCCGCTGCAGGCCCGCCACATCCAGTTCGTTCACGGGACCCAGATCTATCACCCGGGTCTGTCACCCGGGTCTGTCACCCGGGTCCATCACCCGGCCTCGTCAGCCGCCGGTCGTCCCCCTCGGGCGTCCAGGTCCACCACGCTCACCCCGGCCACCCCCGCGGCCCACGACGCGTCACTCACCGCGCCCACCAGCCGGATGTGCCCACGCGCCCCCATGCGCACCGCGAGCCGGGCCAGCTCCCCCGCCTGCCGCGCGTCGAGGGCGCGGTCGAAGCCGTCGGCCAGGACCGTCAGCGCCTGGAGCGCCGCGGGCACCTCGCCCACCGGGTCGACCTCCAGGACCCCGGGTCCGGTCATCAGCACCAGGGCCAGCGCCAGATACCTCAACTCCCCGTCCACCAGCAGCCCCAGCGGTGTCCGCACCCCGTCGCCCCGGTCCAGCAGCGCCCGTACCGTCCCGTCGCCCAGCGGCTCCGCCAGCACGTCCGCGACCGGACCCGCGCACCCGGCATGGGCCGTCGCGACGAGCTGTACGTGCCGCCGCCCGCACTCCGTGCGCGTACGCCACAGCACCTCGGCGAGGTTGTCGCAGCCTCGCAGCAGCCGGCCCGCTCCGAGCCGTACCGCCGCCCGCATGGGTTCCGGCCGCGGGTCGCAGGCGAACACCGACCGCAGGGCGACGACCGTCTGCTCGGCGGCGGCGAGCACCCGGCGCTGGCCGTCGGTCCTGCCCGCGACACGAAGGGGCAGCAGAGCGGTGCCCAGGCGGTCGTCCGGGAGCGGACCGCGGGTGACCGGCGCCGAGCCCGCCGTGTGCCAGGCCGCCTGGACGACGGGACGGCTCGGGTCACGCAGGGCCGTCTCCAGCAGGATCTGCCCGCCGGAGGTCAACCGCTCGCCCACGATGCGGAGTTCCGGCTCGGCCTGCACGGCGACATCGAGCCGTACGGGTCCCTCGGGGCCGTCGGCCGTGCAGCCGACGCGGAAGCCGCGCCGGCGCCGGGCATCGGGCCGGGCCCGCTCCGGCACGCACGCGACCGGGTCCGGGAACACCTCCCCCAGCTCGGCCCCGCCGCCCAGCCGGGCCAGCGCCTCGTACACCCGCAGGACCGTGGACTTGCCGCTGCCACTGCTCCCGGCGAGGAGGGTCACCGGCCCCAGCGGGAACACGGCGCCCCGGTGCCCGGCGAAGGCGGAGAGTCTCAGCTCGGTGATGCCGGGCCGCTCCGCGCGCGCCTCCACCTCGGGCGGAACACTGACGGCGGAGGCGGACGCGGAGGCACCCGGCGGTGACAGAGACGGCGCGGTCATGCACGGACGGTAGCCACCCGCCGACCGGGCGAACCGTTCCGCCCCGATGACCTTCCTACGATCGGGGGAGCGCGCGATCCGCCGCGTCAGACCCCGGGAATCCCGGCCCCCTCCATGAGCCCCCGCACCTCGGTACCCGGCGGCGTGAGAAGGAACACGTTCCGGTCGACCCGGTGCATCCCGCTCGCCAGACCGAACACGACGCCCGTACTGAAGTCCAGCACCCGCTTGGCGACCTCGGTCTCGGCACCCGAGAGGTCGAGCAGTACCGGAACCCCCGCCATCAGCGTCTCGGCGACATCGCGGGCGTCCGCGAAGACGTTGACCCGCAGCACTACGAAGCGGCGGCGGGCCTCTGTCTCGGCCTCGGGTATCGAGCGGTGGCCGACCGCGGACGGCCATGCGTCCCGGCCCCGCAACGGCACGACCTGGGCGAGCCCTTCCCACTGTTCGTCGGTGACGTCGTGGCTGTTCACCGGCACTCCCCCTGGCTCGTACTCAAAGTCTGCACCAGCCAATTCTTACGCATGGTCACCCGTTCGGCTCAACAGCGACACGGACCGCTACCTGCTCAAGCGCACAACGGCCGGAATGCGTCACTCTTCGACCCCTCACAGCCTCCACGCGGTCACTGTGTGGCCCACGTAACCCCTCATGATCGGGTCATGTGACATCGGCGTAACGGGCAATTCGTACGCTCGACCCCGCCAGGCAACGTTCCGGAGCCGGAATCCGTATATCCCACCAAACACCGACCGGGCACACCGATCACACCGATCGGACCGATCACCCCGATCGGACCGCTCAGTCGCCGACCAGGAAGGGGCCGCCCGTGGCCGCACAGGGCCCGCAGAGCACCAGCCGCACAGGGACGCAGGTGCGGACCGTGTGCTCGTACTGCGGTGTCGGGTGCGGAATGGTCCTGGACATCGGCATGGGCCCGGACGGACGGCGTACGGTCCTGAAGGCGTCCGGGGACAAGTCCCACCCCGCGAACTTCGGCCGCCTGTGCACCAAGGGCGCGACCACGGCCGACATGCTGGCCGCGCCGGGACGGCTGACCACCGCACTGGTCCGGGACGACCGCGGTGACGAGCCCGTCCCCGCGCCCGTGCACGACGCCGTGGCCGAAACCGCACGGCGGCTGCGCGCGATCATCGACGAGCACGGTCCCGACGCGGTCTCCTTCTACGTCTCCGGGCAGATGAGCCTGGAGGCCCAGTACCTGGCGAACAAGCTCGCCAAGGGCTTCATGCGCACGAACCAGATCGAGTCCAACTCCCGGCTGTGCATGGCGAGCGCGGGCACGGGATACAAGCTGTCGCTGGGCGCCGACGGGCCGCCCGGCTCGTACCAGGACCTCGACAAGGCGGACCTGTTCCTGGTCATCGGCTCGAACATGGCCGACTGCCACCCGATCCTCTTCCTGCGGATGATGGAGCGGGTGAAGGCGGGCGCCAAGCTGATCGTGGTCGACCCGCGGCGCACGGCGACCGCCGAGAAGGCCGACCTGTACCTGCCGATACGTCCCGGCACGGACCTCGCGCTGCTCAACGGCCTGCTGCACCTGCTGCACGAGAACGGGGACACGGACCCCGACTTCATCGCCGCGCACACCGAGGGCTGGGAGGCGATGCCCGAGTTCCTCACGGACTACGCGCCGGACGCCGTCGCCCGGATCACGGGCCTCGCGGAGGAGGACATACGCGAGGCGGCCCGCCTCATCGGTGAGGCCGCCGAGTGGACCAGCTGCTGGACCATGGGCCTCAACCAGTCCACACACGGCACCTGGAACACCAACGCCCTGGTCAATCTGCACCTCGCCACCGGTGCCGTCTGCCGGCCCGGCAGCGGCCCGTTCTCCCTCACCGGGCAGCCCAACGCCATGGGCGGGCGTGAGATGGGGTACATGGGGCCGGGGCTGCCCGGTCAGCGGTCCGTACTCGTCGACGAGGAGCGGGCGTTCATCGAGGAGCTGTGGGGGCTGGCGCCTCAGACCCTGCGGAAGGACGGGGTCGGGCAGGGCACCGTCGAGATGTTCCAGAAGATGGCGGACGGCGAGATCAAGGCCTGCTGGATCATCTGCACCAACCCCGTCGCGTCGATGGCCAACCGCAGGACCGTGATCGAGGGCCTGGAGGCGGCCGAGTTCGTCGTCACGCAGGACGTGTTCACCGACACCGAGACCAACGCGTACGCCGATGTCGTCCTGCCCGGCGCGATGTGGACGGAGACCGAGGGCGTCCTCATCAACAGCGAGCGCAACCTCACGCTCGCGCGGCCCGCCGCCGACCCGCCCGGCGAGGCGATGGCCGACTGGCGGCTGATCGCGGCGGTCGCCCGTGAGATGGGCTACGAGAAGGGGTTCTCGTACGACAGCGCCGAGCAGATCTTCGAGGAGATCAAGCAGGCATGGAACCCGAAGACCGGGTGGGACCTGCGCGGGGTGACGTACGAGCGGCTGCGCTCGACGTCCGTGCAGTGGCCGGCGCCCACGGAGGACGGGCCGGACCGCAACCCGATCCGGTACGTGGAGAGCGGCGCCCCGGTGTTCCCCACGGCGAGCGGGCGGGCCGTGTTCCACGCGCGGCCGCACATGGAGCCCGCGGAGATGCCGGACGACGACTATCCGTTCGTGCTCAACACCGGGCGGTTGCAGCACCAGTGGCACACGCTGACGAAGACGGGCCGGGTCGCCAAGCTCAACAAGCTGAATCCGGGGCCGTTCGTGGAGCTGCATCCGCGGGACGCCGCCGGGCTGGGCATCGAGGACGGTGACTCGGTCGAGGTCGCCTCGCGGCGTGGGCGGGCGGTGCTGCCCGCCGTCGTGACCGAGCGGGTGCGGCCGGGGTGTTGCTTCGCGCCGTTCCACTGGAACGACCTGTTCGGGGAGTATCTGAGCATCAACGCGGTGACGAGTGACGCGGTCGATCCGCTGTCGTTCCAGCCGGAGTTGAAGGTGTGTGCGGTGGGGCTGGCGAAGGTTTCCTCGCCCCCGCCGCCCCTACCCGTCCCATCCTCTCTGGGGGCTCCGCCCCCAGACCC